>JBCCEK010000141.1:0-12270 GCA_039030295.1 Myxococcota bacterium
ATGTACGAATCGATCGTGAAGGGGGACTACTCACTCGAAGCTGGCCTTCCGGAGAGCTTCAACGTCCTCATGAAGGAGCTTCAGGCACTCTGCCTGAACGTCGAGTTGGTAGAGACGAGTCAATTGGGGCGCAGGTCAGACGACGTCCTTGCTGCGGAGGAAGAGTAAGTCATGAAGGACATCTTCAGCTTCTTCGAAAAGCCTAGAGATCCACTGGCGTTTTCAGCGATTCGTATTTCGCTCGCTTCGCCCGAAAAGATCCGCGAATGGTCGCACGGCGAGGTCCGTAAGCCCGAGACGATCAACTACCGAACGTTCAAGCCTGAGCGGGACGGCCTGTTCTGCGCGAAGATCTTCGGGCCGGTCAAAGACTACGAATGCATCTGCGGCAAGTACAAGCGCATGAAGCACCGCGGCATTGTCTGCGAGAAGTGCGGCGTCGAGGTGATTCAGAGCAAGGTGCGACGCGAGCGCCTCGGTCACATCACGTTGGCAACCCCGGTCGCGCACATCTGGTTCTTGAAGAGCCTTCCGAGCCGTATCGGCGCGATCCTCGACATCACGCTCAAGGACCTCGAGCGCGTTCTCTACTGCGAGAGCTACGTCTGCTTGGACCCCAAAGAGACTCCGCTCGAGCGAGGCGAGATCCTCACCGAGGACCGCTACCACGACATGCTCGACGAGTTCGGCGACGACGCCTTCGAGGCGGGGATGGGAGGCGAAGCGGTTCTCGAGATGCTTCGCGACATCGATGTGCACGCCCTCTCGGAGCAGCTCCGCCTCGACCTCAAGGAGGCGACGAGCGAAGCCAAGCGCAAGAAGCTCGCCAAGCGGCTCAAGGTCGTCGAAGCGTTCCGTGACTCGGGCAACCGGCCCGAGTGGATGATGCTCTCGGTCATCCCGGTGTTGCCACCGGATCTTCGTCCGCTCGTGCCGCTCGACGGCGGCCGCTTCGCGACGTCGGACCTCAACGACCTCTACCGTCGCGTGATCAACCGCAACAACCGCCTCAAGCGGCTCATGGAGCTCAACGCGCCGGAGATCATCATCCGGAACGAGCGCCGAATGCTGCAAGAGGCCGTCGATGCGCTGTTCGACAATGGCCGTCGTGGCAAGACGATCACCGGCCCCAACAAGCGTCCCCTCAAGTCGCTCTCGGACATGCTCAAGGGCAAGCAGGGCCGCTTCCGTCAGAACCTGCTCGGCAAGCGCGTCGACTACTCCGGCCGTTCGGTCATCGTGGTCGGCCCGGCGCTACGCCTTCACCAGTGTGGTCTCCCCAAGAAGATGGCGCTCGAGCTCTTCAAGCCGTTCATCTACAACAAGCTCGAAGAGCGCGGCTACGTCACCACGATCAAGAGCGCCAAGAAGCTGGTCGAAAAAGAGAAGCCCGAGGTTTGGGATATCCTCGAAGAGGTCATCACCGAGCACCCGGTCATGCTAAACCGCGCACCGACGCTTCACCGTCTCGGCATTCAAGCCTTCGAGCCCGTGCTGATCGAGGGCAAGGCCATTCGGCTCCACCCCCTCGTTTGCACGGCGTTCAACGCCGACTTCGACGGCGACCAGATGGCGGTCCACGTGCCGCTTTCCGTCGAGGCGCAGATGGAGACCCGCGTGCTCATGATGAGCACCAACAACATCCTGTCGCCGGCGAGCGGGCGTCCGATCATCAACCCGACGCAGGACATCGTTCTCGGCCTCTACTACATGACGCGCGAGAAGACGTTCGGGAAGGGCGAGTACCGGGAAGGCCAAGAGAAGGACGGTGTCTTCACCGGAATCTTTGCCTCCTCGGACGAAGTCCGGATGGCGTACGACCAGGGCATGGTCGGGCTCCATTCGCGGATTCGCTACCGTTGGGGCGGCGAGATCCACGACACGACCGTCGGCCGCGTCCTGGTGAGCGACATCCTCCCGGAGGGCATGGAGTTCCCGTCGGTCAACAAGGTGCTCGACAAGAAGTCACTGAGCGCCCTGATCGACGAGTGCTACCGCGCGAGCCGAAACAAGAACACCGTCCTCTTGGCCGACCGCCTTCGTACCATGGGCTTCGAGATGTCGACGCGTGCAGGGATCTCGATCTGCATGGACGACATGATCATCCCAGAGTCGAAGAAGGACGTCCTTGGCGACGCACAGTCCGATGTGACCACCGTCGTCGAGCAGTATCAGGAAGGCCTGATCACCGACGGTGAGCGATACAACAAGGTTGTCGACATCTGGGCCGAGGCTTCTGATCAGGTCGCCCGAGACTTGATGGACTCGATCGGAACCGAGGAAGTCGTCAACCCGGAGACGGGCGAGAAGACGACGCAACCGAGCTTCAACTCGATCTTCATGATGGCCGACTCCGGCGCACGTGGCTCGAACCAGCAGATTCGTCAGCTGGCCGGGATGCGTGGCCTCATGGCCAAGCCGTCCGGCGAGATCATCGAAACCCCAATCACGGCGAACTTCCGTGAGGGGCTGACGGTGTTGCAGTACTTCATCTCGACTCACGGCGCTCGTAAGGGTCTCGCCGACACCGCACTCAAGACCGCGAACTCGGGGTACCTGACTCGCCGTCTCGTCGATGTCGCACAGGACTGCGTGATCACCGATTACGACTGCGAGACGCTCGACGGAATCTGGGTGAGCAAGCTCGAGGAGGGCGGCGAGGTTGTGACGCCCCTCGGCGAGCGCGTCCTCGGTCGCATCGCACTCGAGGACATCACTGATCCCGTCACGGACGAACCCCTCGTCGAAGCCAACCAAGAGATCGACGAAGCGAAGGTTGCCCGGATCGAGGCGGCCGGCATCGAACGAGTGCTGATCCGCTCGGTGCTCACTTGCCAGACCCGGCGCGGCGTCTGCGCGATGTGCTACGGCCGAGACCTCGGTCGCGGCTACGACGTCAACATTGGTGAAGCAGTCGGCATCATCGGTGCTCAGTCGATCGGTGAGCCGGGAACGCAGCTCACGATGCGTACGTTCCACATCGGTGGTGCGGCGGCTCGCGGCAAGATCGAGCAAAGCTCGATCGAGTCTCGGTCGGGCGGCATCGTGAAGTTCGACAACGTGAAGTTGGTCACCAAGGCCGATGGAAGCGTCGTCGTCATGAACCGTCACGGCGCAGTTGCCGTGGTCGACGAGTCGGGCCGCGAGCGCGAGCACTTCTCGCTCACCTACGGCTCGTTCGTGAAGGTCAAAGAAGGTGAGAAGGTCGAACGCGGCACCATGCTGGCCGAGTGGGACCCCTACGCCATTCCGATCCTCACCGAAGTGCCAGGGACGGTGAAGTACGGCGATGTCGTCGAAGCCGTCACCATGGAAGAGAAACTCGACGAGGTCACCGGCCTTTCGCGGCGCGTCGTCATCGAGTCGCGGGATCCGAGCGCGCGACCGCGCGTCTCGATCAAGGACCCGACCACCGGCGAGACGCTGAAGACGGTCGGCGAGAACATGGCCCGGTACTTCCTGCCGGTCGGTGCCAACATCATTCCGGCAGACGGGGCCACCGTCGAAGCCGGCGAGATCATCGCGAAGATTCCGCGAGAGACGACCAAGACCAAGGACATCACCGGTGGTCTGCCTCGTGTCGCAGAGTTGTTCGAAGCAAGGAAGCCGAAAGATCACGCCATCATCAGCGAGATCGACGGAATCGTCAGCTTCGGCAAGGACACCAAGGGCAAGCGCAAGGTGGTCATCACTCCAGAGGTCGGCGAGCCGAAGGAGTACCTGATCGCGAAGGGCAAGCATCTCACCGTCAAGGACGGCGACCACGTGCGTGCGGGCGAGCCGTTGATGGACGGCCCGGCCAACCCACACGACATTCTCAAGGTGAAGGGCGAGAAAGAGCTCGCCGCCTGGCTGGTCGACGAGATTCAGCAGGTCTATCGGCTGCAGGGTGTCGCGATCAACGACAAGCACATCGAGGTGATCGTTCGCCAGATGCTCCGGCGCGTTCGGATCAAGGAGACCGGTGACACTCGGTTCCTCCCGGACGAGCAGGTCGAAAAGACGGAGTTCGAGCGCGAGAACGAGCGTGTGATTGCCAAGGGCGGTCAGCCTGCCGTGGCGGAGCCGCTCTTGCTCGGGATCACCAAGGCGTCGCTCTCGACCGACTCCTTCATCAGCGCCTCGTCCTTCCAGGAGACCACCAAGGTCCTCACCGAAGCCGCGATCAGTGGCAAGGTCGACGCCCTTCGAGGTCTCAAGGAGAACGTGATCATGGGTCGCCTGCTTCCGGCAGGTACGGGCCTTGGTGCGTACAACAAGATCGACATGGTGGTTGAGGACGATGCGGTGAAGCCGATCGTGCCTTCGCCGGCGGTTCTCGAGCCGGAGCCAGTCGCCGCGGCCGCATCCGAAGAGTAGATTTGGGGCGAGGTGGCACCGCCTGTGCCCTGGCCTCACGCTCGAACTACGACATGTAGTCCATCGGTTCGCCCAGGGCACATTCGGCACCACCTCGCCCCAAATCTATCGGTGATGTGGTGGTGTCGTGGCACCGCCTGGGTCGCGGGCTCACGCTCGAACTACCCACAGTAGTCCTTCGGTTCGCTCGCGGCGAAATCGGCACCACCTCGCCCGAAATCTATCGGTGATGCGGTGGTGTCGTGGCGCCGCCTGCACCACCCCGCCCGAAATCTATGGCGTCGATGGCCCCCGTGTGGGGCGTTGCTTGCAGGGGGCGGCGGCGGTGTTTCCCGTGTCCTTGGCTCCAAGGGAGGGCTACCCTTGGACGATGGACGCATCGATCAAGGGTTACCTCTTCGAGACCGACGAGCACCGGGCGCTTCGCGAGCAGATCCGCCGATTCGCAGCCAACCAGATCGCGCCTCACGCGCACGCTTGGGAGGAAGCGAACGAGTTCCCGCGCGAACTCTACACCCAAGCCGCCAAGGCGGGGTTCATGGGGATTGGCTACCCGGAGGAGCTTGGCGGCAACGGCGGCGATCTGACCCACGTCCTCGTTGCCTCAGAGGAAATGGTCCTCGCCGGGAAGTCGGTGGGTACCCTCGTTGGCCTCGGCAGCCTCGGCATTGCGATCCCCCCGATCATCCGGTTCGGAACGGACGAGCAGAAGGAGCGCTTCGCGAAGCCGGCGCTTGCGGGTGAGAAGATCAGTGCGCTCGGGATCACCGAGCCCGGGGGCGGGAGCGACGTGGCGGCGGTTCGTACCAAGGCTGTGCGCGATGGTGACCACTACATCGTCAACGGCTCAAAGACTTTCATCACTTCGGGCTGCCGAGCCGACTTCGTCACGGCTGCGGTCAGGACCGGCGGAGAGGGTCACGGCGGGATCTCCATGTTGGTCATCGAGGCCGACACACCTGGGTTCAGCGTGTCGAGTAAGCTCAAGAAGACGGGTTGGTGGGCGAGCGACACCGCCGAGCTCGCATTCGACGATTGCCGCGTGCCCGCGGCGAACCTCATCGGCCAAGAGGGCGCCGGGTTCTTGATGATCATGATGAACTTCGTCACCGAGCGGCTGTTCATTGCAGGGCAATGCGTGGCGATCGCGGAGTTGGCCTATCGCGAGGCCGTTGCGTACGCCAAAGAGCGCCACGCGTTCGGCAAGAACCTCGCGGGGTTCCAGGTGATTCGCCACAAGCTCGCCGACATGGCGACCCAGATAGCGGCGGCCCGCGCCCTGACGGGCGAGTGCGTCACCCGCTACATGAACGGCCAAGAAACGCCCGCGCTCGCGGCCATGGCGAAGAACTCGGCCACCGATATGTGTTCGGCGGTCTGCGACCAAGCCGTGCAGATCCACGGTGGCTACGGCTACATGCGCGAGTACGTTGTCGAGCGGCTCTACCGCGACGCGCGCCTTTACCCGATTGGCGGCGGGACGCGCGAGATCATGAACGAGATCATCAGCAAGGTCGAAGGCTACTGATCGGCCGCTCGGGCGCCGAGAATGATCCCTCGGGTGAGGAAGTCGGCAACCATCCCCGACAACTTGTCGACGAACGTCGGGCCAATCTCAACGCCATGGTCGGCCGCGACCTCTTGGACCGTCTCGGCCACGGTCTTATCGGCGCGCGCCCATCTCTCCACCAAGCTTGCTGCGATCGGGTTCAGGCTCCAGGGTACAGGTTTGTGATGACTGTCTCGATAGACGCACAGGCGGGTCTCCTCCCGTGAGTATCCCGCGCTCGGCGTGGGCACTTGGTGTACCGGATAGTCGAGACGCAACACCGCGAGCGCAGGGTTGAGTACCGGCACCCCATCGAATGCAAACTCGCCCACGTTCTCCTCGAGCGATGGCGCGTACCGGACGTCCCACGATGTGATCTCGTAGTCTGCAAGCGCTGCTAGCCAAGGGATCGCGCTACGACCCCATCGGGGCGCCGCATGGGATGCAAAGTCCTGTGGCACGTGCCGGAAGTACCGTGTCGCTGGCCCGCCTTCGGCGAGCCATGCGTCGACCGTCTCTTGGAACTCGTCCGCACCGACAGCGCTCTTCGTGCGACTAAGCGCGACTCCCACGACGTTGACAAGCCGCTGTCGAACCAAGCTCCGGTAGACCAGCCAGCGTTCCCGGGACCCAAGCGCCTCGAGGTCCGATTCACTCGGCTCCATCGAGAAGCAGACGCGCTGGATCGTTGCGATTCGGTCAGACAGCACGTGGCACTCCCGTCGACCGTTCGTAGATCGTCCAGAGCTCGTCAATCTCGGCTAGCAGGATGTCGAGCGGCGGAATGTTCGCGTCCCGCTCGAGCAACACCGGCACCGGCCCGACCTTGGCCAGTGCGTACTCGAGAAGCCCAAAAACCTCGTTGGGAACGGGCTCACCGTGAGTGTCGATTCGGAGGCCGTCTTCACGAAGCTCATGCCCTGCGACATGGATCTGGACCACCCGGTCCGAAGGGATCTTGTCGATGAAGGCGCGGGGGTCGAAGTCGAAGTTCCGCGAGTTGACAAACACGTTGTTGACGTCGAGCAGGAGCTTGGCATCGGCTCGTTCCAAGACCTCTACGACGAAGCTCGCCTCTTCCAGTCCGTCGGGCCCCTGTGGCGCATAGTAGCTGACGTTCTCGAGGGCGACGGGCAGGTCGATCGCGTCGCGCATCTGTTGGATCCGGCTGACGCAGACGTCGACGGCGTCCTCCGTGAAGGGAAGGGGCAAAAGGTCGTGAAAGAACTGGGGGTCAGAGCCCCCGATGCACAGATGCTCGCTGTGCCATGACACCTCGAGGTTTGATAGGAAATCGCGCAGGTCCTGCAGGTAGTCGCTCGCGAACGGTTCCGTCGATCCAAAGCAGCTCGTGAGTCCGTGGGTCACCACGGGCCAGTCGTCGCGGGCGAGCTCGAGTATCTCTTGGTAGCGTCCACCGCGGTGCACGTAGTTTTCCGGATGCACCTCGACCCACGCCACACTCTTGGGCTGGCGCTCGATCAACTCGGTTGCGAGGTCGTATCGAAGGCCGAGGCCGATTCCTTGCGTTGGTTCTTTCATGGGCAAACAAAAAGCCGCGACGACCAGTGCCGCCGCGGCTTTGACATCAAGCTGCTCCTCGAGCAGCGCGCGTCACTGAGTTATCCGCAGCTACCCTCGCCACAGCTACCCTCACCACAGGATGCCTCTGTCGCCGCCTCTTCGGCGTCGCCTGCGGCGTCTTCAGCCATTGCGGCTGCCGCCTCGGCATCGGCTGCTGCCGCCTCCGCCCCCGCGGTCGCCTCTGCTGCGCTCGGACCGTCATCCGACGTGCATGCGGCAGTCATGCTCAGCGCCGCCGTCGCCATTGCGATGATCGTGTGCTTGAGTGCTGAATTCATAGTTCTCTACCCTCTTTTCATGGATGTGCATCACAAGCCATCCTTGGCCGGCGATGCAGCGGCGGGGCAGGCGAGACCAGTCCCGTGCCCCCACTTCTTAGGGGGGCACGCTAGCCAAACGCCAGCCGAGCCGCAAACGAAAAGCATGGCACTCACAACCCGCACTACGTGCGCGCCAAGGAGATGTTTCGTTGGGCTCGAGGTGCGATTGGCCTTGGCGTCGTCAGTTTGTTATCTCTTAGATCTTACGCAGTTACGTCATGACTAGATTCTGGATCATTGTTCTCATCACGCTCGTCCTCGCATGCACGCGTTCCGTCGTGCCCGATGCCCCTTTGGTTGGGACGCCTACGTTGCGTTACGACGTTACAATCTTTGACAACTTCGGGGGCGCAGAGACTCGCGTTTGTGCCGAAGGCTTCACGCCCCGGCAGTGGGTGCCGATGTACGGAAGCGCCTCCCGCGGCCTTCTTCGCGCGTGGAGCGACGTCGGCGATCTCCAAGTGAGGGGTGGGCGAATCGTGCCGCCCGAGGAGACCGATACAAACTGCGTTTCGTACCGGACGCGATTCGCAGGAGAGATGTTTCAGAGCCCGGACCAGTCCGCGATCATCGTCTCTCAATCGCAGTGGCTCTGGCGACCGCTCCCGTTTCCTCGAGACACCGAAGCCCAAGTCATCCTTCACCTGCCTGATGGTGCCCGCGCTTCCGTGCCGTTTGAACCGGAGGGCGCGGGTTATCGACTCGATCGCGACGCCTTCTTTCGGGACGGCTATACGGTGTTTGGCGTCTTCGAAGAAGAACGTTTCGAAGCGGGCGACACCGACGTCGCCGTTGCGTTGCTCGGTCCAAATCCAAACGGTGACATGGTACGCCGATGGTTGACGACGGCGATAGGCACCGCCGCGTCGGTCGGCTCGGTGTTCCCTGCGCCGCGCGTTCATTTCGTCATCGCGCCGCTCGAGGGGACCGACCGCCCGGTGGCCTTCGGGATGGTACGACGCGGCGGCGGGCTTTCCGTGCTCTTGCTCCCATCACCGACCGCGACGGTTGAAGAGCTCGAGACGGACTGGGTCGCGATCCACGAGCTATCCCACATGTGGCTTCCCCGACTGGAACGCGATGGCCGCTGGCTGACGGAGGGAATCGCCACTTACCTGCAAGAAGTACTTCGCGCTCGTTGTGGGCTTCAGAGCGGTGAAGAGTCATGGCGTCGCATCCGAGCCGGTCTTGCCCGGGGAGAACGGTCTGGGACCGGCCGCACCCTCGCGCGCGAGAGTCGCGAGATGAGCCGCACAGGCGCGTACCATCGCGTGTACTGGAGCGGGACCGCGTTTGCCCTCGAAGCCGACATGCAGCTCCGGGAGGCGAGCGATCAACAAATGAACCTCCTTCGGGTGATCGAGTTGGCACGTCCTCAGCTCCTCGAGATCGGTCGTCCCGCGAGTGCGGCGGAGCTCCTCGCCGTGTTCGACGATGTGGCTGGGACCGATTTCCTCGCCGACTTGGGCGCGCAGTACGCAGCAAGCTCAGCGTTTCCCGAGGTCCCAATGGTCGATGACGATGCGATGGCCGGCGTGCGCGGCGACATCATGGCGGTGGACGTCGCGCGGTGTGGCGCTATCGCCGAAGCGTCTCGATGATCCGTGGTCGCTTTCGCGGCTTGGACCTGCCAATAGTGATCGCATCAAGGACCTGGCCACGCGGCCCCGTGAACAGGCTACGCTTCGAGGCGTACAGTGTTGCGAGGGGTTGGCCACTGTCCACCCAGTCGCCACGCTGAGCGTGCAGCAGCACACCGGCGGCCGGGTCGACGGCATCCTCGGCCCGGGTCCGTCCAGCCCCAAGTCGCATCGAGGCATGGCCCACTTCGAGAGCGTCGACGTCGCGAACGTAGCCGCTCTTGGCCGCGATGACCTTTGCGCGGTACTTGGAGGAGGGCAGTCGATCGGGTTCGTCGACGACACGTGGGTCACCTCCTTGCGCGCGCACAAGCTCTCGCATCTTGGACAGCGCATCTCCGTTTGCGACCGCAGACTCCAAGCGTTTTCGCGCACCCGCTTGGGACTTGGCGATCCCGGCGCTTCGGAGCATCTCCGCACCGAGCGCCAACGTCACTTCGGTGACATCATCAGGCCCTCTACCGTGGAGCACATCGATCGCCTCCGCGGTTTCGATGGCGTTGCCCACAGCGAGGCCGAGCGGGGAGTTCATGTCTGTCAAGATCGCGGATACTTGAGTGCCCGCACTTCGGCCCACGCGCACGAGGCTTTTCGCGAGTGCCTTCGCGTCGTGCAAGGTCTTCATGAAGGCGCCACGTCCGACCTTGACGTCGAGGACCAAGTGCTCGATGCCTGCGGCGAGCTTCTTCGACAGAATGCTCGCGGTGATAAGCGGGATCGATTCGACAGTCGCCGTCACATCCCGGAGTGCGTAGAGGCGTCGATCTGCAGGCGCCAGCTCTTCCGTTTGTCCGATGAGTGCGCAGCCCGTCTTGACTAGCTGCCGTCGGAGCGCACCCTCGGAAAGGCCGACGCGAAAACCCGGAATGCTCTCCAATTTGTCGAGCGTGCCGCCGGTATGGCCAAGCCCTCGACCGCTCATGGTTGGCATGACCGCACCGCAAGAGGCGACCATCGGCCCGAGCGCGATCGTGACCTTGTCGCCGACACCGCCGGTGGAGTGTTTGTCGACAATCGGGCCTGGCAAACCCTTGAATTGTAATACTTTTCCGCTGTCTCGCATGGCGAAGGTGAGCGCGACTGTCTCGTCGAAAGTCATGCCCTGGAAGTAGACCGCCATGGTGAAGGCGGTCATCTGGTAGTCCGGCGTGTCCCCGGCCGTGAAGCCCTCGATCAGTTGGTGGACGTCGGCGTCACGAAGCGCCTGTCCGTCTCGCTTCCTTGCGATGATCTCGGGGACCGACCGTGTCGAGCCCTGCGAGCTCATCGCCTTCGGCGCCGGGGCCGCTTGGCCTTCTTGGTGGTATTCGGGGGTCGCCGTTTGCGACGCGACTGGGTCGGGGCGTCTGCGACGCTGTGGCTCACCAGAGTCCCAATGACTTCACGGTCAGGTACGTTGGCTTCTTCGACCCGCACGGTCACTGGGTCGTTCATCGTGAAGACTTTCGACGTTCGTGCCCCCACCAGTCGGATACCCAGATCGTCAGGCTCGAAGGTATCGTCGAGTTGTTCGAACGGGAGGAGTACACTCACGAACGGGTCTTCGACTTGGATGTACATCCCGTAGGGCGCAAATCCGTTGATGCGCCCCTCGAACGTGTCTCCGACGTGGTCTTGCATATAGATGACACGGTAGACGTCCATGACGTCGCGTTCGGCAACCATCGCGGTCCGTTCGAGCTCACTGGCCCGTGCAGCAAAGCGTTGAAGCTTCGGTCTGACGGACGCAGCGTCGATGCTGCGCTCCCGGATCATGTCGCGGACGATCCGGTGTACGAGCAAGTCTGGGTAGCGCCGAATCGGCGACGTGAAGTGCAAGTAGTCCTTGGCGGCGAGCGCGAAGTGGCCGATGGTCGGGTCGGTGTCGTAAATCGCCTGCTGCATGGCTCTCAACAGCAAGTAGCGAAGAAGCGGGGCCTCGTTGGTCCCATCGATTCGCCGCAAGAACCGACTCAGCTGCTTCGGAGTGGCGGCGGCCTCCTCGTCGAGTTCGTACCCGAACGACTTGGCGACCTCGCAGAACATCGCGATTCGCTCCGGATCGGGCTTGCCATGGACCCGAAACACCCCGGGTGCTCCGTGCCGTTTGAGGTGTCCAGCCACCACCTCATTGGTGACGAGCATCATGTCTTCCACAATCTGATAGGCCCGCCGAATGCCTGGCTCCTTGCGAGACTGCACGATGGATTCCGGCTCGCCCTGATCGTCGAGCACGACTTTCGCCTCCGGCAAGTCGAAGTCGAGAGCACCGCGCTTGGTTCGGCGGTCGCGGAGCCGCTTCGACAGGTCGAGAAGGACCTTGAGCGTCGCGACACGTTTCTCTGCGGAGGCTTGGTGTGGCCCAGACTGTGTGAGGCCAAGCGCTCGTGCCACCCCTTCATACGACAGTTTGCCGTGAGACCGCATCACGCCCTCGACGATCCGATACGAGGTCACGTGCGCCTTGGCATCGATGTGCATCTCGACGGCCATGCAGAGGCGGTCGCGGTTCGGTAGGAGGGACGCGAGGTCTGTCGACAACTCCGGTGGAAGCATTGGGATCGCGCGATCGGGCAAATAGATGCTCGTGCTTCGCGCCACCGCTTCCCGGTCCATCGCGGACCCTTCGGCGACATAGTGTGAGACGTCAGCGATCGCCACCACCAACTTGAAGCCGTCTCGCTCACGCTTCACCCAAATCGCGTCATCGTGATCCCGCGCTGTCTCGGGGTCGATCGTGACCAAGTCGAGGTCGCGAAGGTCGACCCGCTTTCTCGCCACGTTTCGTTCGACCCTTGCCGGAAGGGCTTCTGCTTCGACGATGACGTCCTCCGGGAAC
>JBCCEK010000142.1:0-12154 GCA_039030295.1 Myxococcota bacterium
TCACCGACGCCGAGGTTCTGGCGATCGTCCTCGGCACGGGCTGCGCAGGAGTCCCGGTACTCGAGATCGCGCGGCGACTTCTCACCGAAGCCCGAGGGGTCGTCGGGCTCGCGCGGCTGTCCCCGTTGGAGCTGTCGAGGCTCGACGGCGTCGGGCCTGCCAAGGCCGCAAGGCTCGCCGGCGCGTTCGAACTCGGCATCCGCGCCCAGCGTCCAACCAACCGCGGCGAACCGCTGACCGACAGCCGGCAGGTCTTCTCACGGTACGGCGCAATGGTATCGGCCAAGCCGACGGAGTGCTTCTGGGTGCTCGCGCTGGACGCCAAGAACCGCCCCTTGGTCGTACGAGAGGTGGCGCGCGGAGGTCGCACCTCTTGTCAGGTCGACCCTGCCGAGGTGTTTCGGATTCTGCTCGCCCAGTCGGCCTCGGGCGCCATCCTGCTCCACAACCACCCGAGCGGTGACCCCGCCCCAAGCCCGGACGACCTCGCCCTCACCGAGCGCCTGGCGCGAGCCGGCCAGCTCCTCCAGATCCGCGTGCTCGATCACCTCGTGGTGGGGCACGGTCGGTACACCAGCCTGCGCGATGCCGGCCTCTGGCCTACTCCACCTGCAAAATCAGACACTTGAATCGCATTTGGTCTCATCTGACCCCGGCTTGACACCCTCGCGGGCCCGTGCTCTCTTTCGCCCTCATTTTTCTGGGAGCAAAGCTGTGAAGCGGACCTATCAACCACATCGAAAGCGCCGTCTTCGGACACACGGGTTCCGCGCGCGTATGAAGACCAAAGGCGGGCGTAGCATCCTTAATGCACGTCGCCGCAAGGGCCGGAAGCGCCTGACCGTATCCTGCTACAAGAAGTAGCCGTCTCGGTGCGACGATGCATCGAACGTCAGAACGGGGGGGCGGCCCAACCAAGGCAGGGCAAGGCCTGGGTCGCGCCGATCGATTGAGGAAACGCTTCGAGTTTCGGCAAGTTCAGCTTCGAGGCCGGCGCGTTCACACCCCCCATTTCCTCATCGTCGTCCAACGAAACTCTGCAGAGAACACGCGACTTGGGATCACCGTGACGAAGAAAGTGGGCAACGCCGTCGAAAGGAACCGGATCAAGCGCGTCGTGCGCGAAGTGTTCAGGCGGAACCGAGCCCTCTTCCCTGCGGACCACGACGTCGTCTTTATCGCGAAGCGCGGCGCCGATGCCATCGGCTACGAGGCCCTTGTCACGGAGGTTCGCCACGCGACGACCAAGCTCGCCGGGAGGACGAGCCGATGATTCGCGCGGCGCTGCTCGCATTGATTCGCGTCTATCAGCTGACGCTTTCGAAGCTGATCGGCCCGACGTGCAGGTTCGAGCCTTCCTGTTCTCGGTACACCGCCACTTGTATCGAACGCTTCGGAGCGGCCAAAGGCGTTTGGCTCGGCGTTCGACGCATCTTGAAGTGCCACCCTCTGCATCCCGGCGGCTTCGATCCGCCGCCGTGCGCCCATAACCATACCGAGGAGGCTCAGCATGGCTGAGCCGAAGCGCCCACCCATCTTCTTGCTGGGGCTTCCGGTGGCCATCCTCGGGGTGATGCTCGGGCTCCAGTACTTCGCTCCCCAAGAGGCCAAGACCGAAGAGGAAGCAACCCAAGAGGTCGAGGCCGCGCCCAACGCGCCGGAGCCCGCTGCTCAACAAACACCCGACGCCGCTCAGGCGGCAACCCTGACCGCAGCCGAGGCGAGCGCTCGGATGCAATCCCAAACCGTCTACGAGCTCGAGGACGATCGGATCGTCGCCTCGTTTACCAACTTGAACACGGGACTCGCGAGTCTTCGTGTCAAAGGCGACCGGTACCTCGATGAGAACGCCGACCCCTTCGAGCTGGTGACGACCGACAAAGAGCGCTACCTGCCGCTGCGGCCGACATTCGCCGGCGTCCAGATTCCGCCGACCGCATTGTGGTCTGTCGTGAACGCGTCGGAGAAGCAGCTTCACTTCCGATGGAGCGGAGACGGCGTCACGATCGACCGAACCTGGGAACTGGTCGAGCCCCCGTACCAGTTTCGGGCCACGACCGAGATTCGCAACGACGGGGATACAACCCGAACCGTGGGCCTCGGCGTTCAGTCGGCACACTACGTGCGTCGAGAACAAGAGAAGGGCGGCCTCATGTTCGCTCGGCCCTCCCCAGCTCTGAGCCACGGCATCTGTCAGGTCGGGGAGGAGACCATTCGCGAGGATCGTGAGGGGCTTCTAAGCGAAGACGAGCTTCGGCCCATGCAGCCGCATACGTTCGGGCCGAACGTCGAGTACGTCGCCCTCAGTAGCGTCTATTTCGCAATCATCGCGGCCCCGGAAGGCCAGACCGGTGAGCGGTGCGATTTGTTGTCGAGCGACCGCGGTGGCACCCGCGAGGACCCCGACGGGAGCCTCTTCGAGGCGACCCTCACGATGCCGTCGGTGGACATCCCCGCGGGAGGCACCACGACCTTTCGGACGGCGGTCTATGCCGGACCGAAGGACTTCGACGCACTGAAGGGGTTCGGTCACCAGGCCACCAACGTCATCGACCTAGGGTGGTTCAGCTTCATCGCGCGAGGAATGAGCTCGCTCCTTCGCACGATCTACAACTTCGTCGGCAACTGGGGCCTCGCGATCATCCTGCTCACAATCCTGGTTCGCGTGTTGCTGCTGCCCTTCGTGGTTCCCCAGTTCAGGAACATGGCCAAGCAGCGCGCCCTCAAGCCGGAGATCGACAAGATCAACGAGCTCTACAAGGACGACCGCGAGAAGAAGGGCGCGGCCATGATGGAGCTGTGGCGCAAGAACAAGGTGAACCCGCTTGGCGGATGCCTTCCTGTGCTGCTGCAGATGCCGATCTTCTTCGCCCTCTACCAGACGTTGTCGACCAGTATCGAACTCTACCACGCACCGTTCGTGCTCTGGTGGACCGATCTCTCGTCGCCGGATCCGTACTACGTGCTGCCAGTGATCCTCGGCGCGCTGATGTTCATCCAGCAGAAGCTGACGCCGGTTCAAATGGACCCGACGCAAGCCAAGGTCATGCTCTACGCCATGCCGTTGATGATGACTTTCTTCATGCTCTTGCTTCCGACTGGGCTCTGCTTGTACATGGTGACGAGTCAGGCGATCGGCATCACGCAGCAGCGGTACATGTACTGGAAGATGGACAAAGAGCAGATGACCGTCGTATCCGCCGTCGATGATGATGGCGACGGTGACACCACCGATACGAACGATTCCGCGGCCGGACCCGAAACGGCCGTCATCCCCAAGCAGCAGAAATCGCGCAGAAAGAAGAGGACTCGCCGTGGACGAGCTTAAGACGCAAAAACCCCGAGATGGCGCACTGATTCTCGGAGATCAGGCCGAGCAAGACGACCCTTCCCGCCATGCGGGCGACGGCAAGGCCGAAGAGGCTGCCGAGATTCTCGAAGAGCTGATGAACCTCATGGACCTCGAGGTCCAGATCGAGATTCGGTCGGACGCGGAGCGCATCGAGCTCGACGCGACGGGACCGGACTCAGGCCGCGTCATCGGAAAGAAGGGCGCTACGCTCGATGCCCTCCAGTTTCTCATCAACAAGATGGTCAACCGGTTTCCAGACGCCCGCCGCCATGTGGTCGTCGACTCGGGCGACTATCGAGAACGCCACGACGACGGCCTTGTGTCCCTTGCGAAGCGTCAGGCGCAACGCGCCGTCACAGAAGGCAAGGTGGTCACCCTGCAGCCGATGAACGCGAGAGACCGGCGCGTGATCCACATGTCGCTCGCCAAGTTCGAAGGTGTGAGCACGATGTCGCAAGGCGAAGGGACCCGTCGGCGCATCCAGATCATCCCCGCCCGCCGGAGACGTTGACGACCGCTGACGAGACGATCGCTGCCTTGCGGCGTTGTCTAGGCACGGCGGAAGGCGAGTACGCTCCGCGGGGCGTCGGTCGAAGGAACCCGGTAGTCGATGCGCCTGGCGAGGGTGAGCTCCGGGCCGGCTTTCCCTGAGGTGTCTTCGGGGAGTGCGGCACCCGCGGTAAAGACCCAGACCTCTTGGGCCAGATCAAGGCCGACGCGGAGCCAGGTCGCTGGATCGAAGGTCGCCCGAGAGAGCGCAATATCGAAGGGCGATCCGTCGAGCGCCGGCGCGTTTGGGTCGACTTTCGTCTCGCGGACGTCGACACGTTCCGTCAGGTCGAGCACGCCCACCGCCGAACGTAGGAAGGCCACGCGCCTGCGACGGGGCTCAACGAGGACGCAGCGCGCATCTTCGACCCCGAGCACTAGGGGAATCGTGGGCGCGCCGACGCCGGCCCCGACGTCGAGCCAACGCGTGTCCGAGCCCACCCAGCCCGCCCGAAGAAGGTGGGCAGCATCGAGGAACAAGATCTCCGCAAGGTCCCGGTCGTTGCGCGCCGCGGTCAGGTCGGTCCGCGCCCCCCACGCCTTCACGGTGTCCAAGTAGCGGTCCCAGCCGGGCGGTGGATCGATTCCGACTGTGTCGCAGAGCGACGCGAGATCTCCCATCCTATGGCCCCCACGCGTTTGAAGCAGGGATGATCATCGTGCGACCGCACGATCCCAGGCTGTCTTCATGTCATCGATACTCTCGTATCGGTCGGACGGCGTACGGCTCATCGCCCTATGAACGACTTCGGCGATCCACCCCGGCACGTCAACAAGGGCATCGAGTGGCATCCGATCCCCAGCGTCGATCTTCATCAACAGCCGCCCGATGTGCGAGTCTCGAAACGGGTGCTGACCACTGAGTGCCTCGAACAGGACGACACCCAGGCCGTAGACGTCGATGCGAGCGTCGATGTCGCCCTTTCCCGTCAGCACCTCGGGAGCCATGTAGGCCGGCGTTCCGGAGACTTGCCCCGTCGCAGTTAGCCGGTCGAGGCCCAGGATCTTCGATGCACTGAAGTCGATCAACCGGAGGCCGGTCTCTGCCCACAAGATGTTCGCTGGCTTGAGATCGCCGTGGAGAACACCGTGCTCGTGCGCGGCCCCAAGCGCATCGGCCATCGCCGACACCAAGACCGTGGCGTCGCCGACGTCGAGAGGAGACGTCGCGATCCGATCGGCGACCGTGGGCCCCTCGACGAACTCGGTCACCAGAAATACCTGACCCCCGAACCCAAACTCGACGTCCAGTAAACGCACGATCGACGGGTGGGTGAGGGCCTTGAGGACCGCTGCCTCGCGACGAAAGCGGCGCCTCATCGCGTCGTCCGCGATGAACTCCGCCCGCAACACTTTGATGGCGACGTCCGCCTCGTCGCGAAGGTCCCGCGCAAGATAGACATCCCCAGAAGAACCCCGTGCGAGCGCGGAGACGACCCGATAGCGGTCTGCAACCATGGTCCCTGCCAAGATAGAATCCGCGTCTCCCATCCGACGCGACCATACCCCTCTTTTCCAAACTCTCCCAAACTGGCGTAGGCTCGCGGTCCGACATGACCGAGCCCGATTTCCAGGAGAGCCTGCGCGCGCTGTTCGGCTCTCCCCTCCCACCGTTCCAAGTCGAGAAGCTCCTCGGGGACGCCTCGACGCGACGCTACTATCGGATCGCCGTCGAGGCGTCAGACGTCAGACCACGGTCAGTCGTCGTCATGCAGCTTCCAGACGATGCCTTCGGAAGCGATGAAGGGGGCACCCAAGTCAAGAGTGATCGCCTCCCGTTCTTGGAGGTCGGGGACCTCCTTCGGGAGCGAGGAATCCGGGTCCCCGACGTACACGTCGAGGCGCTCGATCGGGGTCAGATCATCCTCGAAGACCTCGGCCAAATGACGTTCGGGGATCAACTCGGCGGGGTCGCAAGGTCCGACTGGTCGCGCCCATACGCGGAGGCGATCGATCTTCTGGCCACCATGCACGAGCGGTGTGGCGATCTTCCTTCGGCGTCAATCGTAGCGAGACGTCGTTTCGATCGCGAGCTCCTGACTTGGGAGCTCGAGCATTTTCGGGAGTGGGGGCTCGAGGCTCTGTTCGGTCCGCTCGACGCGCGAAGCGCGTCCGGGGTCACCGAGGCCTTCTCCGAGATCGTCGAAGCCATGATGGCCATGCCTTACGGGTTCGTGCATCGCGATTTCCAGTCTCGGAACTTGATGGTGAGCAACGAAGGCGCGATCACCGTCATCGATTTCCAGGATGCTTTGATGGGCCCCCGCGCATACGACCTGGTGGCGCTGCTTTGCGACTCCTACGTGACGCTCGATGCGGACATTCAGGAGTCCATGATCCGACGGTATGCCGCAGCGCGTCGAGTCGACGCATCGGCGATCCTCGAGGAGTTCTGGCTCGTGACGCTACACCGAAAGCTCAAAGACGCCGGGCGATTCGTGTTCATCGACCGGGAACGCAACAATGCGGGCTTTTTGCAGTGGTACCCGCAAAGCCTCGCCTACGTCGGCCGGGCGCTGACGCGGCTTGAGCGGTTCGCGGGCCTCGAGGGCGTCCTTCGCTCGGAAATCCCAGGGTTTCCAGATTCGATCGAGAAACCGCCCTCCAAGGTGGAATAGACCGGCGGGGACCCGCGTTCCCCCCATGAGCTGGCGGGGTGAAGCCGCTTACCAAACCTGTACTCTCTCCTCTCCCACTTTCCCACATCCGTTACGCAAGAGTCGGTTTCACCCCCCAGCCTTCCTCCAGTTTCCTCTCGTGATTCCGCCGACCCACCGCCTCTGGCTCCGCTACCCGATCGCCCTCCTTTGTTGCGACGGCCTGTACGCGAGGTAGACTGCCTAGTCGGATTCGCCAGCATGAGGAATCTTTACACGGCACTCGCAGTCGCGATGTTTTGGCTGCCCGCCTCGTTTGCAGATGCAGCCGATTGTCTGTGCGACTGGTCGCTCTCTCTTGAGAGCTGCGTCGAATCCGCCGATACGAATTTGGCACCCGGTGCAGCAGAGGAGCCCCGCCGCGCTCCCATGTGGTGCGAGCGAAGCGACGATCCCCGCTGTATGCCAGCTGGGACACACGGAGGCGTGTTCCAGACCCTCCTTCCGCTCGCTCACGTTTGGATTCAGCCCGATCATTGGGCGACCCCTCCCCGTTCGGCTTCGCGGATCGCGATCCGGATCGACGGAGGGGACAGAGCCGCACACCCGCGTCGCATCGACCGGCCACCTCGCTAGCGCCGGCCGCTCTTGCGGGCGGTCTTCCGTTTTCTAGGTGCGTCGATGACGACGTTCAGAGTTTTTGTTGAACTCGCCGCTTCGTGGCGGCGGAAGGATAGTGAAATGAGTAAAGGTACATCTATGTTCCTGGTGGCCCTGTTGGGCGCCAGTCTGGTTTTGGGTTGCCAAAGCCAAAATGCTGAGGTGGTCGAGGTCGAGGCGGCTGACGTCGAGATCGACGATAGCGTCGAGCGGTACAAGGTTCCCGTCACCGACGGACAGCCTTCGAAAGGTCCGAACGATGCACTCGTGACGATCGTCGAGTTCAGCGAGTTTCAATGCCCGTTCTGCGCTCGCGTGCTTCCAACGGTGAAGCAGATCCAGGACACCTACGGTGACGACGTCCGCATCGTGTGGCGAAACCTCCCGTTGGGTTTCCATCCGAACGCCGATCCAGCTGCCCAGTTGGCGATGGAGGCGCACGCCCAGGGCGGAGACGAGAAGTTCTGGGAAGTACATGACCTCCTCTTCGACAATCAGAAGGCACTGAGCCGCGCGGATCTGGAGAACTACGCCCAGCAAGCGGGCCTTGACATGACCGCAGTGAAGAAGGCTCTCGACGAAAAGGTCTACGCCGAACAGATCAAAGAAGACTCGGCCCTCGCCGCCACCATGGGCGCCCGTGGGACACCGAACTTCTTCGTCAACGGACGCAACGTCCGTGGCGCGCAGCCGTTCGCTTCGTTCCAGAAGATCATCGACGAAGAGCTGGCCACGGCCAAGAAGCTTCAGGAGCAAGGCGTGACCAAGGCACAGATGTACGCCACGCTGACGAAGAACGGTCTCGAGAAGGCAGCACCGCCGAAGCCTCAGCAGAAGCCGGGCCAGCCGGATCCGTCAGCCGTCTACAAGGTGCCCCTTCAGGGCGGCGAGCCTCAGAAGGGTCCGGACGACGCCCTCGTGACGATCGTCGAGTTCAGCGACTTCGAGTGCCCGTTCTGCGGACGCGTCGAGCCGACTCTCACGGCGCTGCAGGACAAGTACGGCGACGACCTTCGGGTTGTGTGGATGAACAACCCACTTCCGTTCCACAAGAACGCCAAGCCGGCCGCCAACGCCGCCCTCGAAGCGCACGCGCAGAAGGGCGACAAGGGCTTCTGGGCCATGCACGAGAAGATGTTCCAGAACCAGCGTGCGTTGACGAAGGAGAACCTCGAAACGTGGGCGGCCGAGATCGGCCTCGACATGAAGAAGTTCAAAGCAGCTCTCGAAGGCGACAAGTACTCCAAGGACATCCAGCAACAGCAGGCGCTCTCGACCAAACTGGGCGCCCGCGGGACGCCGGCGTTCTTCATCAACGGGCGCAACCTCCGAGGCGCGCAGCCTCAGGGTGCCTTCGAGGTCGTGATCGACCAAGAGCTCAAGAAAGCCAAGGCACTCGTGGACGGTGGCACGCCACGTTCCAAGGTCTACGCGACGACGATCGCCAAGGGACTCGATGCGCCCAAGGCGGCCCCGGCGGCAGCGAAGCCAGACGCAAACAAGGTCTACACGCTACCAAAGCCGAAGAACGCACCCACCAAGGGCACTTCCAAAGCCGAGGTGATCATCCAGGAGTTCAGCGACTTCCAGTGCCCGTTCTGCGGGCGAGTGAACCCAACGATGGCGCAGGTCATGGACGAGTACGGCGACAAGGTCCAAGTGATCTGGCGCAACTACCCGCTCCCGTTCCACAAGGACGCCCACCTCGCGGCGCAGGCTTCTCTCGAGGTCTTCGAGCAGAAGGGCAACAAGGGCTTCTGGGAGTACCACGACATCCTCTTTGCCAATCAGAAGGCGCTGACCCGCCCGAACCTGGAGAAGTACGCGGCACAGCTCGGCGGCATCAACATGAAGAAGTTCAAGGCCGCACTCGATTCCGAGAAGCACAAGGATGCGGTCGATGCCGACATCAAGGCCATCGCCACGGCTGGGGCTCGGATCGGGACCCCGTCGTTCTTCATCAATGGCAAGCTCGTGCAGGGCGCCCAGCCGTACGCGGCGTTCAAGGCGGCGATCGACAAAGAGCTCGCCAACTAACGCGCTCGGCGCGCAACGACCGATAGGCAGGGGCAGGTCCACGATGGGCCTGCCCCTGTCCTTTTGACATGGGCGGATCGGCACACTACATTCCGTCCGCTTCAAAAAAACTGAAGTATTTTCGAGGTGTTGACGAATGGTGACCGCCAAGGCGAAAGCTAGCCCCGCCCCACGAACCAAGAAGAAGCCCACCGTCGAGGAACTCTACTTTCGCAGCGACAGCGCGTATTTGTGTCTGTTGCTGAACCGCCGGACACGGTCGATTCGCGTGATCGATTTCCGGGCTGGCGCGTTACCGGCGAAGCGGCTCTACATCCAGTCGGTCGCCACCCAGGAAAACGTCGAGAAGGTGATCACCTTGGTCGAAAAAGACGAGGTGTCTTCGTGGACGCGTGTGGGTTTCGTGCGCGAAGGCACCATCCCCGGCTTCTACAAGCGAAGCGACGGGCATCTGTGCGGCTGCGTGATCGGAGACAAGACGGCGTCCGTCGAGGTGACCGACGCATCCGCGAAGCTGACCGACCGCACGATCAACGCCGCCAAGAAGGCGGCCAAAGACATTCCCGAGAAGGTGAAAGGTGCGTCGGTCAAGAAGGCGACCGAAAAGGACGCCCTCAGCGCACGTGACTCCGCCTGGCGCAGGAACCCGGCCCTCGGCTCGTTCGACATGTTTGGCCGCGATGCCGAGCGTGTTTACTACGAAGCCAGTGTGAAACGCAGCAAGGCGAACTACCTGTCGGCGGAGTTCCAAGACTGTTTCGGCCACGCCTTGATCGAAGTTCTTCGCCTGCCCACCAACGAAAACGAGACACTGGCGATCATCAGCGGCTTGCGGAACCTCGGCGACGACCTCCGGGACAGAGGGATCGTCGCAGCCTTCGCATTCGCGCCGAACGATCACCTCGAGATGTCGACCGCGTTCGTCGCGGCTGGCTACCGCAAGACCGGGTTGCTGGCGAAGGCGGTGCTCGACCCCGAGGAAGGACGCAAAGACGCAATCCTCTGGACGCGCAAGCTCGCAAACCCGATGGGCGAGGATTACGACAGCTGACGATCCATGCCAACGTACGAGTACACCTGCGACAGCTGCGGCTACGAGTTCGAGCGAGAGCAACGAATCACCGAAGACCCGATCAAGCGGTGCCCGAACTGCGGCAAGATGAAGGCGCGACGCATGATAGGCGGCGGCGGCTTCATTTTGAAGGGCGGCGGATGGGAGTCGGACCTCTACTCGGGCCCGTCAAACCGATCGAAGAGCGAGAAGGGAAGCGCCAAGAGCGACGGCGGTGGAAGCGCTAGCTCAGACAGCGAGAGCAAGAGCACCAAGGCCGACTCGAAGCCGAGTACGTCTAGCAAGTCTGATAGCTGAACGACCGCCCGCGGGTGGTCAGGCGGGTTCGAGATAAGTCGCGATGATCTTCCTGGTGCCCCAGCCGGGAAACCTGACCGAGACTCTAGGCGGGCTTCCTTCGACGACTTCGCGGACTTCGCCGACGCCGAACTTGGGATGTCGCACTTGCATACCTCGGCGCAGCCCCTCGAGGCCGTCGAGGTCGCTTCCTTCGCCGTAGTCGACGTAGCTGTCGGTGACGGAGGGCGCCGATCGCGCGGAGTCGCGGCTGGGAGGAGACGAGCTCGACCGCGCCCCGATCCACTGGGTGTCTTCGGGGGGAAGCTCGCTCAAGAACCGTGAGGGGATCCCAACGCGCTGCTGACCGAAGATTCGGCGAATCGCCGCGAAACTAAGCACGAGGCGCTCTTCGGCACGTGTGAACGCGACGTAGGCAAGCCTTCGTTCTTCTTCGAGTTCCTCGGGATCCTCCCAGGGGTCGATCCCTTTGAATGGAAAAACTTGTTCTTCGAGGCCGGTCACCATCACGACTGGAAACTCGAGCCCCTTGGCGGCGTGGACGGTCATGAGGGTCACCCGATCCCCGTCGGCAGCTTCGTCGGCCGACGTCTGAAGGGTCACATTCTCCAGGAAGTCTGGGAGACCGTCCTCGGGTCGTTCGCGATGAAACTCGTCCATCGAAGCGACGAGCTCCTGGATGTTCTGGAATCGCGCATCCGCCTCAGGGGTGTCGTCGTGGCGCAGCATCTCCGCGTACCCTGTCTGTTCGACCAGCGCCGCACCGAGCTCACCGAGTGGGGGCTCGGAGGCCGCGGCCGCACGAAGGTCGGCGATGAGCCGGACGAAGGCGGCCAGCCGCTTGGCGGCCGCAGGGCCCACAGTATCCATGCGACCTTCATCGAGCACCGACCACAGGCTTCGGCCCTGCTCCGCAGCCGCATCAAGAACGCGATTGATCGTCGTCTTACCGATACCCCTGGAAGGTGTGTTGATGATGCGGAGAAGACTCATGTCGTCGGCGGGGTTGGTCGCGACCCGAAGGTATGCGAGGAGGTCTTTCACTTCGGCCCGATCGTAGAACCGCATGCCCCCGACGATCCTGTAACCGATGTTGGCACCCCGAAGCGCCTCTTCGATGACGCGTGACTGGGCATGAGTCCGATAGAAAACCGCAACGTCACTGAGCGAGCGACCTTGTCCGAGGAGCTCGCGAACACCACGAAGGACCAGTCGTGCCTCGTCCCGCTCATCCATGGTGCGAACGACCAGGACCGGATCGCCCTCGTCGTTGTCGGTCCAGAGCTCTTTGGGCTCGCGCTCCACGTTTCGCGCGATCACCGCGTTGGCCGCTCGAAGGATCCGCTGGGTCGACCGGTAGTTCTGCTCCAGCTTGACTAGCGTTGCGTCTGGAAACGATGCGCGGAAGTCGAGAATGTTCCGCCGGTCGGCGCCGCGCCAGCGGTAGATGCTCTGATCGTCGTCTCCGACGACGCACAGGTTGCGGTGCTGAGCGGCGAGCGCGCGCACGAGGCGAAACTGCGCCTGGTTGGTGTCTTGGAACTCGTCAACCAACACGTGCGAGAAGCGCCCTATCAGCGATTCGGCGAA
>JBCCEK010000143.1:0-12136 GCA_039030295.1 Myxococcota bacterium
CCGTTCTTCATGTTGACTTGGACGTAGCCGATCCCCTCTTGCTCGGCGCCGTTGACGTCGTCGTTGCGGGGAATCCCGATGCTCGCCGCGGCATCGAGGTAGACATCGGTGATGTCGTACTTGGTGGCGACGTGGGTCACGTTGAGCTCGCCGCCCTTGGCGTGGTAGTCGCTCTCCGGGCCGACCTCGAAGTGTTCGGAGCGTTTGAAGTAGGGCAACATGGCTTCGTAGGACCAGCCGTCGCACCCGGGCAGTGCCGCCCAGTCGTCGTAGTCCTGTCGTTGGCCGCGCATGTACACCATGCCGTTGATCGAGCTGCAGCCACCGACCACTCGGCCCCGGACGACGCTCACCTCGCGCCCGCCGAGGTGCGGTTCGGGAAGTGTCTTGTAGAGGTTGGTGGTCTTGTCGTCGTACATCAGCTGGGTGAAGCCGATGGGCATCTTGATGAGCGGGTTCTTGTCGTTGCCGCCGGCCTCGAGCAGGAGCACCCGGTGCGCAGGGTTGGCCGACAGACGGTTGGCGACGCAACAACCGGCGGAACCAGCGCCAACCACAACGAAATCGAAACCCTCTTCGGACATCCTCAGAACCTCAGGCGAGCGATCCGATGTAGCACAAGGGCCTCCAAGTTTCGCAGGTTTTGTTCATGACTGTCTGTGGCTCCGCACGCGCACGCATGACAGGTTTGCCGCATGGTGACCTACCAGACCGAGATCACGATCGACGCCCCACCCCACGATGTGTGGCGGCACCTTACCGACTTCGACGCGCATGAACAGTGGACGCAACATTTTGTGTTGCACGGTTCGCCTGAGGTCGGCACGCCCGCGCACATCGAGTTCTCGCTTCTAGGCCGCCGCAACCGCGTGCCCGTGCGCATCGAGCGCGTCGACGAAGGGCGCGAGCTTCGTTGGCGAGGCGGTCCCAAAGGGATCGTCGACGGCAGTCACTTCTTTCGACTCGAGGCACGCGACGACGGCGCACGCACGCGCTTTGTTCATGGCGAAGACTTCTCCGGCGTGCTTGCGCGGGTCGTCTGGGCGTTCTTGAAAGCAGAGCTCGGGCCGTCTTACTCGGGTTTCAACGCCGACCTCAAGCGCCGGGTCGAAAGCGCCTAGCGCTCCCGAAGGGCCCCCGCTCAGGCCAGATGCTCTCGACAGATCAGCTCGCTTTCGGCGACCGTCAACGGTTCCTCGGTCAGTCCACATCGAAACCGACCCCGGTCCTCACGGACGAAGTGCTGGCAGCTATGACAGACACCGAACGAGAGGCCTTCGTTAGCCTGCTGAAGTGCACGCAAAAGCCGCCGGAGAGACTCGAGCGTATGCCGTTGGTCACCGTCCGAGAGCGAATCGACCGCTTGTCGAAGGACCGGTGGAGGCACCGAACCCTCGAGGGTGGACTTCCCTTTGACCGTCAGTCGGAGATGGACCACGCGACCGTCGTCTGGGTCCGGTAGCTTCTCGACCAACCCGGCTTCGGCGAGCACTCGCAACGTCTGCGACACCGTCCCCTTGGTAAGGCCGAGGTAGTCCGCGACGGACGCAGGTGTATCGCTGTATCGATTGCAGATCGAGAGGTAGTTCAGCACCTGAACCTGCACCGGCTGGAGCCCGGACTCGATGCGGGCCTCAGCACGCAAGACGGCGCCGAGCTGGGTCAGGGCGCCGTAGATGTCTTTGGCCGCCACGCAGAGATTGTAGCGAGTCGATATTAGATTGACAAGCCGCCCGGCGGTCGCCATAACTAGTGTCGACTCGATACTATTTGATGAATCACACGGAAAGGACCGACCATGACCCCTTCTATCCCCGGCTACACCTACGGAACAGCAGATACCGACCGCTCTCCAGTCTCTTTGTCGGAGTTCGAGAGAATGAAACAGAGCGTCCTGATGGACGAGAACGACCTCGACGCCCTGCGGGCCTCATACGCGGTCGTGGAGGATCAGGTCGAGGCAATCCTGGACACTTGGTACAACTTCGTGGGCTCGACCCCGCATCTGGTGGCGTCGTTCTCGACCAAGCATGGTGAACCGATAGAAAGCTACCTCGCCGCCGTTCGGAAACGCTTTGGGCAATGGATACTCGACACGGCTCGTGCCGAGTACGGGCAAACCTGGCTCGACTACCAGCACGAGATCGGCCTTCGCCACCACCGAGCCAAGAAGAACGTGACGGATGGCGCTGACTCGACCGCCATCGTTCCGTTTCGCGACATGTTCGCGTTGATCTTCCCGGTGACGTTCACTCTCAAACCGTTCCTCGCCAACAAGGGACACAGCGCGGAGGAAGTCGACGCGATGTACGCGGCCTGGCTGAAGTCGACCCTGCTTCAGGTGACCCTATGGAGCCATCCCTACATTCGACAGGGAGATTTCTAATGACTCAGCGCCAAGCCCCACCGCTTCAAGTCGACACCTGGCTCAATACGGATGAAGCGATCACGCTCGATCGGCTTCGGGGTCGCGTCGTCGTGATCCACGCCTTCCAGATGCTCTGCCCGGGGTGCGTTCTCAAGGGCATCCCTCAGGCCAAGCGCGTTGCCGAAGTCTTCCGCGACGCGCCGGTCGACGTGATCGGCTTACACACCGTCTTCGAGCACCATGACGCCATGCAGCTACCGTCCCTTCGCGCCTTCCTCCACGAGTTCGACGTGCGCTTCGCAGTGGGAGTCGACCGACCGGGCGACGGTGCGGACCCGATCCCCCAAACGATGCGTGCGTACGAGATGCGCGGAACACCGACGACGATCTTGATTGACAAAGCGGGGCGCATCGCGAGCAAAGTGTTTGGGGTCCACGACGATCTCGCTCTCGGGTCGGCGATCGAGCGCTTGGTGCTCGACCCGAGCGCAAACGTGTCGGAGACGGCGACTCGAACGCGCGACGACGAGGTCGCGGTAGCGCAGCCGTCCGCCAGCGCAAACTGCTCGGACGAGCATTGCGAAGTCTCATGAAGCGCCTCGGCCGACCGTGGTCAGGCAGAGCCCTCCAAGGTGCCTCCCCTCCCCGCTACGCGCCATCCCGACCGCAGTCGTTCTCTTCGGTCGAGCCTCGCCCGTCGCGTTCGAGCTCGGCAGTCCGTCGCCAGAAGAGGTCGTGGATCTTCTGACACCGCCCGTCATCGGGATTGGCGGCTACGACCTCGAGGCGTCGGTCGAGCGTGAGCGCGGCTTCGGGTACGTCCGGGCCCCGGTTCGCAGCGCCTTCCCGCAGCCCCTGGCACTGGTAGCAAACGCCGTTCTTGTTCACCAAGCTGCAGAGGTCGTCGAATGCGTCGGCCAACACGCGTCGACCTGCGGCCAGTCGATGCCGTAGCACCGACTCGGTGACCCCGACCGTCTTGGCGGCCTCCCGATTGCTGAGCCCCGCGATCTCACGAAGGACCACTGCCCCGTACTCGTCGGGGTTGAGCGACCGCCCAACGCACGAAAAGCAATAGGAGATGTGCTCGCGCACGTCGAAGACTTCGTCCGGGGCGGCGAGCGCACGTTGTACCTCGCCCCCGAGTTCCGGATCGCGACCACACTCGTTCCCGTAGGCCACCTGCGCACGGACGCGCCAGCGTTTCTGCCGCCGGAGGTGATCGATCGCGAGTCGACTGCCGATCGCACACAGCCAGGTCGAGAACTCGCTGTCGGCCCGAAACGAAGCGCGCGACTCCCAGGCCCGGAGCAACGTGCCTTGAACCAGGTCTTCAGTTTCGTCGGGATGACCCACGAACCGGCGAATCACACCTCGGAGCTTTGGGGTGGCCTCCGCGGCCCACGCGTCGAAGCTTGTGCGATCGATCGTGCTCATCCTCCGGCCTCCGTGGCGGTGACGCTCGGTCGATCCTGAAGCACCCTCTTCCACCTGCAAACGTTTTCGAGGGGACGGACCCACTCATCGTGGCCAATCGTCTTCTCGGCGTGGAGGATTTGGGGCAGCACGAACAGATCCGCCAAGGTGAGCTGGTCTCCGGCCAAGAACCGAGCCTGCCCGAGCGCAGCATCCACGGGCCCGAGGGCGACCGTCGCCGTCTTGACCGCATCCGGATCGATCGTCTCCGGTCGAATGAACGGGCGGACCACGGCGGGAGCCAAGTAGTCGATGGCGGCGCTCGCCCATCCGAGCATTCGGGCGCGCTCGACAGCACCTTGGCCCTCGAGGTCTTGCCCGCCAAACTCCTCGTTGAGGTACGAGCCAATCGCAAGCGTCTCGAAGAGTGTCACCTTTCCGTGGGTCATGGCCGGAATCCGCGCGTAGGGGTGGAGCGCGCGATGCGCGTCGCTCCCAAACTCGACAGGCGAGAGCGTATACGCAATCCCCTTCTCTTCGCAGACGAGTCGCGCAGTGCGGACATAGGTGCTCGGTGCAAATCCATGGATCGTCACAGTCATGAGGTCGCCTCCCTTCTGTTGTGGACTTCTCATGCCTCTTAGACGAACGGCCGACTCGAAGACGCCAAATGTATGATATCGTGTCGGAATCTCGACCGTGAACACCGCGTCCTCCCGAATCTCGAGCCCCGGTGAATCCGGTCCGCTGCCGATCGCCGTCCTCGGCGCGCTAGGCGTCGTTTACGGAGACATTGGCACAAGCCCTCTCTATGCGTTTCGCGCCTGCTTCTCGGCGTTCGGCCTCGCACCGACCGGGGACAACGTGCTCGGGATCCTGTCGCTCATGTTTTGGGCGTTCACGATTCTGGTCTCAGTCAAGTACGTCATGTTGCTGCTCCGCGCCGACCTTCGGGGCGAAGGCGGCGTCTTGGCGCTCATGACTCTCGCGACCCAGGGGCCGAGCAAGCGAGGATCGAGCTTTGTGATCGCGACCACCCTCGGCCTCCTCGGGGCCGGGCTCCTTTTTGGCGACGGCATGCTCACGCCCGCTGTATCGGTCTTGTCGTCGATCGAAGGACTCGAAGTCGCCTCCCCCAAGATGGCACGCTTCATCGTTCCGATCACGATCGGGGTTCTTCTCGTCGTGTTTGGCGCCCAGCGCTTCGGAACCGCGAAGATCGGCATGGCCTACGGGCCGATCATGTTCGTCTGGTTCGGGTGCATCGCGACGATGGGGGTCTACTGGATTGTGCGAGACCCCTCGATCCTACGCGCGGCAGACCCGAGGCACGCCCTCCGGTTTCTCGAAGCAGGCGGGCTTGGTGCGTTTCGCGCCATGGGCGGCGTGTTCCTCGTTCTTACCGGTGCTGAAGCGCTCTACGCGGACATGGGACACTTCGGGCGGCGACCGATTCGCGCGGGCTGGTTTGGTTTCGTCTTACCGGCGCTCCTCTTGAACTACTTCGGGCAAGGGGCCCTGCTCCTCGAGCGCGGCAAGGAGGTTGTACACCCGTTCTTCGACATGGGGCCTTCTTGGACGATCTACCCGCTCGTCGGGCTCGCCACCCTTGCGACAGTCATCGCGTCGCAGGCCGTGATCTCGGGGGTCTTCTCGCTGACGTACCAAGCGCAACAGCTCGGGTTCTTGCCGCACCTCGCGACCAAGCATTACGCCGCCGAGCGGCGCGGCCAGGTATACATCCCGTTCGTCAACTGGGCGCTCTTCGTCGCTACGTCGTTCCTGGCGATTTCGTTTCGAAGCTCCCAAGCACTCGCGGGCGCCTACGGTATTGCCGTGTCGTGCACGATGGTCCTGACGAGTCTGCTCGCCTTTGTATACGTTCGGCGGAACCTCGGTTGGGGCTTCATCCGTGCGAGCGCGGTGGTAGTCGTCTTTCTCTCGATGGAGCTTCTGTTCTTTGGTGCGAATATGACGCGGTTCATCGACGGCGGCTGGATTCCGATCTTGGTCGGCTTGCTGATCTTCTCCGCCATGACGACCTGGCGCCGGGGACGCGTGCTTCTCCACGAGAAGAGAAAGGCTGCGATGGTCGACGTCGAGACGTTGGTGCAGCGGGTCGAAGAACGACAGCCTTATCGCCCTCCGGGCACCGCTGTGTTCGTCAGCAAGGATCCAACCGGCATCCCCGCCACCCTCATGCAGAACTTGGAGCGCAACAACGTTCTTCACCAGCAAGTGATCCTCGCGACGATCGTCATCGAAGAAGTTCCTCGGGTGCCCTCGTCCGACCGACTCACGCTCGAAGAGCTCCCGCTCAACATCACGCGGGTGGTCGGCCACTACGGCTTCATTCAAACGCCCAATCTCCCGGTTCTCCTCGACGAAGCACGACAATCGGGCCGCGAGATGCAACTCGAGGAAGCGACCTATTTCATCTCCCGGGGCACCCTCGTCGTCACCCCCGCCAAGGGCATGCGGGTCTGGCGAAAGCGCTTCTTCGAGTTCTTGTTCAGGAGCGAACGCGACCCCACCCAGCGTTTCCAGCTCCCCACCAAACGCGTCATCGAACTAGGCGACCAGATCACCCTCTAACCGGGGTCACTCCGCCCCCCCAAAACCGCCCTAATTCCAAGATCCTACGCACCGCACCGCGAAAACCCGACTCCGGTTGATACCCTCCCCAGCGCTGCTAGCGTTGCGACGTGTCGGACCCGCTCGTCAGTGCCGTCATGGTAACTCGAGACCGCGTCGCGCTGGCTCGTCGGGCATTCCAGTGCCTCCGCAACCAGTCGTGGCCCAATGTCGAGCTCGTCATCGTCGACGATGGCGACGAGTCGTACGAAGACCTGGTTGCCGAGTTCCAAGACGACTTTCCAATCCTCTACCACCGGATCGAGCCCGACCCAGAGGTGAAGCTCGGGGGGCTTCGCAACCTCTCGCAAGACTTGGCGAAAGGTGAGTACCTGGTCCAGTGGGACGACGACGAATGGTTCCATCCGGACCGCATCAGCTACCAGATGAGCGTCCTTCGAGAGAAGAACCTCGACGCGGTGGTCTTGCGTTCGACGCTGATGCACCTCGACTCGCCCCGCTTGGTCGACCACCCGTACCGGAGCGCGCTTCCCCACGGGATCCCCGGCACCATCCTCCACCGCCGCACCGAAGCTCGGTACCCCAATTGGCGTCGCCACGAAGACGCCGTGTTCCGCCGCCGCGTCAAGCGCAAAGGAAAGCTCGGGATCGCGACTGGGGAGCACGCTCACCTTTTCATTCGCTGCTTCCACGGCACGAACACTTGGGAAGAGGAACACTTCACCGAGCGCCTTCACTACCGGTGGCCCGACAAGTTCCGCTACCTCAAGGCTCGGTTTATCGACGGTGACGTCCTGAAGCACCCCGCGTTCAACCTGACGGCCGAAGAGCGGGCCTCGACCGAGCAGATGATTCAAGAAAGCCGAGAGCTGGGCGTGCTTCAGAACGGCGGCTGATGGCGTACGGGCAAGCGCTACTCCGCGGAACGCTCGTCAACGCGCTCGGCCTGCTCGCCAAGCTCCTTTACCCACTGCTCATCTTCGTGCTCACGCGCCTCTTTGGTGCGGACTTGATGGGCCACTACTTCATCGGCCTTGCGATCATCGAGCTCGGCACGGGCGCGGTGACTGCCGGATGGGCGACGGCAACGACCGTCCGCGTCAGCCCGCACGCCGAAGCGGCTCACGGCAACGAGGACGCCAACGCGGCCATGAACGCCACGCTCGGAAGGACGCTGACCTACAGCCTCGCCACGGCGATCGTGTTCGGATTGCTCGTCCAAGGCTTGGCGTCGTGGGCGATCCACCACTACTTCACGAAGCACACCGAACTGCTCCCCGGCATCTACTTCGTCGGGTGGGCGATGGTCCCGACGGCATTCGCCAACATCATCGGCGCCGCCAGCAAGGCCCACCTCACAATGGTATGGGACGCCGCACTCGGTGGTGCGCGGCCGTTGCTCCTCCTCACCACCAGTGTCTTGGTCTACTTCCTCGGAGGCGGCCTGACCGGCCTCCTTGCGAGCTACTTCTTCTCGATGGTCGCGCTCGCGCTCTTGTCTCTGGTCCCGTTCGTTCGGTACTTCAACTGGAGAGAAGTCCTCCGCAACGTCCGCCCCGTGTGGGACCGCGATCTCATTCACTTCGCCGTCCCGCACGCGCTCACGCACACACTTACCCTCTACATCACGCGCCTCGACACGATCATGCTTGGCGCGCTCGGCGTCGAACCGGCCAGCCTCGCTTGGTACGCCACCGCTTCGTATCTCACGAGCAACCTGCAGCAGGTACGCATTGTGTTCAGCACGGCGCTTGCGCCGGTGGTCGCTCGTCATCACCACCGCGGCGAACGTGAAGAGCTCACCGAGTTGCTCACGAGGACGACACGCTGGGTCAGCTCACTCCTTCCGCTCTTGGCGCTCACCCTGGTCATCTTGCGGCGAGACATCTTGGGCCTCGTCGACGAGAGCTACGCCAAAGACGGCGACCTCTTCATACTGGTGCTCCTGATCCCAGCCAGCGTGAGCTGCGCCTTCGGCCTCGCCGGGAACTTCATCACGTACACCGGCCACACACGCGTGAACCTGATGAACGGCCTCTTGATCGGCGCGCTCAACACAGGCCTCAACTTGCTCTGGATCCCGAAGTACGGCCTGATCGGTGCGGCGAGCGCGACCGCCGTCTCCGCAGCCATCGTGGGCGTCCTCCAGCTCATCGAGCTCCGATACCTCGAAAATGTGAGCATTCGCGCACGGGATGCCTGGATGCCCTACGCAGGAGCCGCCGTCGGTGCCGCAATCCTGGGCCTTCTGTGGGACCCTGCGGCGCTCGGACACTTTGGCCTTCGCCTCGGACTCGCCGTCGCGGTCCTCTTGGCGTATGGAGTCGGACTATGGATCGCCGGGCATCCCGAAGTTCGCACCTGGGCGGCGCGCGACGCAGCCGCCCCCGCCCTGCCGAGCCCGAGCGCCGGATTCGACGAACGGAATAGTCGCGATGACGATCGGTGATCGAAGAGGCCCGGAAGCCGAGGGCCTACCCCACTTCATTCTGATCGGCGCCCCGAAGTGCGGGACGACGTCGATGCACGCCATGCTCGCCGAGCACCCGGATGTGTTCATCCCCGACAACGAGGTGTTCTTCTTCGACGTCGACGACGTGTTGGCGCACCCCGACTTCTTCGTACACCGGGACGGCCTGAGCTTTCATGATTACGACGCCCAGTTTGACGAGTACCTGACTTGGTACCGGGCACAGTTCGCGGGGGCGCAACCGGGCCAGCGGATCGGAGAAGACACCACCACGTACCTGCGTTCTCCGGACGCGTCGCGCCGCATCGCGGAACTGCTTCCCGATGCACGCCTCATCGCCCTTCTTCGCGACCCTGTGGATCGTGCGTACTCGCAGTACCTTCACAACGTGCGGGCCGGCCGGCACTCGCTTAGCTTCGAGCGCACCCTTCGGACCAACCCGATGGCGGTTCTCGCGCACGGGTTCTATACCGAGCAGCTCCAGCGGTACAAAGGGTTCCTCGAAGCAGGTCAGATGCGCGTCATCTTCTTCGAAGACCTCGTCCGCGACCCCATCGGCGAGCTCGGGGGCACGTGCGAGTTCTTGGGACTCGAAGACCCGCCCGCGGTCGACCTGGGCGCTCAACACAGCAACGCCGCCCGCCCACCGCTCCATTTCCCCTCGCGCCTGTTGGTCAACCACTGGCTCGGACATCGGTTCTCGTTTCCGCGGCCGAGGCCGAACCTCCCGAACTACCGAGGCCCCAACCCAGACGACGCCCAAGCGCGCGCGCTTCGCTGGTACGAGAAGGCGCTCCTACGGCTCGATGACAACCTTCCGAGACGGCGCCCTCCCCCGATGAACCCCGAGACCCGCACGCACCTCGAGAAGGTGTACAACAAACGGAACGCCGGCCTTGGCGACCTACTGCAAACCGACGTCAGCGCACGATGGCGTTACATGTCGGCCTAAGCTCGAGAAAGGAAGTCCGTTGGCTCACGACAAAGACGACCCCACGCTCGACCGACCCGTCCTTGCCGGGGTCTGGCGAACAGAGCGCCAAATCCTGTCGCGGCTCCCAAGGCCGCTGAAGCGGGCGTATCTCGGCACCAACCATTTCCTCGCCACGCAGCTTCGCACCCAGAACCTCCGCTTCCCCGTGTCTTCACCGCGGTTCGGCACGATGCTCCTCAACCGCGTCGATACCGTCAACGCATTCATCTACTTCCTCGACGTGTGGGAACCTCACATCACCGCGATCCTCGACGCACACCTGCACGAAGGTGATGTGTTCATCGATGTCGGCGCGAACATCGGGTACTACTCGCTTTGTGCGTCACGCTTGGTCGGGGAGACGGGGCGCGTCTATGCACTCGAGGCATCTCCCACCATCTTCGCCCGGCTCGAACGGCACATCGCGATCAACCGGCTAACGAACGTGGTCGCAAAGCAATGCGCAGTCTGGGACTCCGAGGGAGAGCTCGACATCTTTCTCGGCCCAACCAAGAACGAGGGAAACACCTCACTCCTTTCGTCGCCAAAACGTGCGCTCGAAGCCAAGGTGCGCGCTGCGCCCCTGCATGCGCTCATCGACGAACAAGACCTCGGTCGCGTCAAGATGGTGAAGATCGACGTCGAAGGCGCGGAGACGCAAGTGATCCGAGGCATGGTGGATTGCCTCGACAGGATGTCCGAAGACGTGATGGTTCTGATGGAGGTCACCAAGAGCCTGATCCAAGACCAGGGCGGGAGCGTCGGCGCGACGCTTGCGCCGTTCGAGGAGCGTGGGTTTCGGTACTTTGCCGTTCCGAACGAGTACAACTTCGGGTTCTACCTTCGCTACGAGGAGTCGAAGGGCGACATTCGGGAGCTTTCGTTCGACGAGTTGCTGAACGGGCCTGAGCCCCGCTTCGACCTCGTGATCACACGCAAAAACCTCAACGCGAACTCCGGGTCCTGACAAACGGCCCGACGAGTGCGACTCTCCGGCCATGCTCGAGCCCCATCGCGCTGAAGAGTCCGAGACGATCCGATCATCGACCTCGAGCGCAATCCCGTTGCGCGGTCCGTCGTTCGAGCGTTCGGTCAAGCGCCCGCTTCATCCAGCCCAAATGTTCGCGCGCGTTCTCCCGCTCGCGGCGCGCAAGGAACAAGGCCGACTCGCCGATGGCGTCGTCCCTGGCCCGATGCGCGTTCGACAACCGAAGCTGCGACTCGAGCGCTCCCGAATCGAAGCGTACCGACGTGTCTGCGACTACGAAGCCCAGCCCAACCTTGTACCCCTCCCCTACCCGGAGATCCACTTCACCCCGTTGATGGCCGCGGCGATTCTGTCTGACCGATTTCCGCTGAGTCCCCTTGGTCTCATTCACACGAAGCAAACGATAGCCGTGCATGCACCCTTGCGACCAGGCGACATGGTGGACGCGACCGCCGAGCTCTCCGAGCTCCGGCGAAACGACAAAGGGTACGAGGTCGACTTTGCCCTTCGCCTTGAACGCGATGGCGCCCCGGTATGGAGTGGCGTGACGACGGTGTTGTCGCGTTCGCCCGGCGTTCGATCGAAACGAGCGGCTCCGCGACCGAGGAGCGCGGGGGACGCCCAGCCCCTGTCGACGGCCACCCAGGAACTCACCGTACCAAGCCGTACCGGGGTCGCATTCGCGCGGGTCGCCGGGGACTGGAACCCTCACCACCTCTGGTGGTTCACCGCCAAGCCCCTTGGCTACCGCCGACCGATTGCCCACGGCATGTGGACCTTTGCACGCGCGGTGACGGTGGCGCTTCGAGGGGTGGAAGCGCAAGCGTCGTTGGAGGCTTCGGTCGCGTTCAAACGCCCGCTCCTCATGCCCGCACGCGTGCAGATCCAAGCCACCCCCCTCAGTCCGGATACCCCCGAAACTTCGATCGCGGTTCGCGACGCCGAGACCGGCGCGCCGCACGTCGTCGGGCACGTTCGGGCATTGGAGACCCCATGACCAGCCTCACACAAGACGTCGTCGACGGCTACACCAAGGCTTGGATGGCCGGCGACATGCAGGCCGCCCGCAGCTACCTGGCGGACGACCTCGAGTTTCGCGGCAGTATCGACCAGTTCGACCGCGCCGACGAGTTCATCGCACAGCTCGCGCGATTTCACATGATGCTGAGCAACGTCGACATGCTCGAGCGCTTCTACGATGGTACCCGGGCGGCATTGCTCTACGACTGTGTCACGGCAACGCCAGCGGGGACGATCCGGACCGCGGAGTTCTTTCGGGTCACCGATGGCAAAGTCCGAGAGATTCGCCTGGTCTTCGACGCCACC
>JBCCEK010000144.1:0-12042 GCA_039030295.1 Myxococcota bacterium
CACGAAGTCGTCGGCCTGACGCGTTCGGCGGAAAAGTTCGACAAGATGCTGGGCGACACCCCCGCGACACCCGTCGTCGGTGACATCCAGGACGTGGACGGGTTCGCTGATCAGCTTCGCGGCTGTGACGTCGTCTTTCACACCGCGGCGTACTTTCGGGAGTACTACGGCAAGGGTGATCACGTCGCCGAGCTCGAGAAGATCAACGTCGGCGCGACGCTGACCTTGATGGACGCGGCGGATGCGCGCGGTGTTCCCGCGTTCGTCCACACGAGCTCCTCGGGTACCATCGGCTCTGGCCCCAACGGCGAGCCTGGCGACGAAGACTGCCCGGCGCCGGAGAAGCAGCTACGAAACCTCTACTTTCGCAGCAAAGTCGAAGGGGATGCCAAGATACGCGCGTATCGCGCAGAACACGGGATGCGCGTCGTGCAAATCCTCCCAGGTTGGATGTGGGGCCCGGGCGACGCTGGCCCGACGGGCGCTGGCCAGATCGTGCTCGACTTCATGGCCGGGAAGTTCCCGGCGGTCCCCGAAGGCGGGTCATCCGTCGTCGATGCCCGCGACGTCGCTGCGGCGATGATCCAAGCCGTCGATCAGCCCCACGGCGAGCGGTTCATCGTCGGCGGCGTGTATCACAGCCTTCGAGAACTCATCGACCTCTTGGCCGACGCCACGGGTCGGCCTTCGCCTAAGGGAAACCTCCCGAGCTGGCTGGCGATTGGCTACGCATACGCCGCGGAGGCTTGGGCGTCCCTGACGGGCGGGCGAGCCGCCGCCAATCTCGAAGGGGTTCGAACGATGGCAGGCAAACACCGCGTGAACTCGGCCAAAGCGGTCGCCGCGCTAGGGGCGAGTTTTCGCCCCATCGACGAGACCGTTCGCGACGTGGTGGGGTGGTACCGCGAGCACGGGATGATCGCCGCTTCCGATGAAGCTGCCCAATCGCCTGCTTAGACCGCGCCCACCTGAGACTGAGCGGCTGCGACTTGTTCTCGAAGCCGCTCGCGGCGTTGCTTAGGTGGTCGCGGTCTAGGACAAACATAACCCTATAAGGTTAATGAGCGCGTTATTTTGCCAGAATGGCGTAGCTCTTGCATTCAATGGCCCTATGTCCCGTGAAATGGCCACGCTGCCCCCGATTCAGAGTGTTCTGAAGTCGAACGATGTCGAGGACCCGGTCAACCGCTACTTGCACCGGACGCTCGCGTATTTGTTCGTGAAGTCGATCTTCCGAACGCCGGTGACGCCCAACATGATCACGCTTTCGACCGTGTTTATCGGTCTTCTTGCGGGTGCCGCGTTCATCTATGGCTCGCCCGTCTCGATGGCCGTCGGCGGCCTGTGCTTGTGGTCTGCCGCGATTCTCGACGGTGCGGATGGCATTCTGGCCCGTGCCAAGGACCTTCAGTCCGAGTTCGGCCGCGCGCTCGACGGCTCGGCCGACGTCCTGGTGGCGATTTTCACTGTATTTCCAGCATTTTACCACATTTGGGTGACCCACCACGACCCCTTTCATCTCGCGCTGATGGTGCCGGCCCTTCTGCTCACGGTGGTCCACCTGGCCACTTACGACTTCTACAAAGAGTCGTACCTCCAGGCGACGCGCATCGGCCGCGGCCGCGAGGGCAACGACGCCGACGCCATCGAGGAAACGGTCCGCGCCGCCCGCAAGAAGGGCCCCATCGTGAGGCTCGCCATGGAGGTCATCCTGGTGCCGCACCTCAAGCGGCAAAAGGCGGTGATCAACTGGCTGAACCCCGACGCTTGGCGCCTCAGTCAGCTCCTTCAAGGTGAGGAAACCACAGCGGAAATCTACCGCCGGGAGAACCTGTGGCCGATGCGGCTCTGGGCGCTCGTGTCGCTCGCACCGCACAGCTACCTGATGGCGATCTGCGCGATGTTCAACCGCCTCGACATCTACCTGTTCATCCGGGTCTTCGCGATGAACGGCATCTTCTTGGTCGCCGCGATCTGGCAGCGCGAAGCGACCCATCGCACGATTCACGCCCTGGCTGGGATCGGCGCGATCAAGCTTAGACCCGCCGAGCAGCCTTCGACGACCTAGCGGCTTCCGGCTTCTCGTAACGAAGCTCTCAAAAAGTGACGCACAGCAACACTCCTGTGAACTCGAGCAACAGGTGTGGTGCAGGGGCCACTGCGCATTGATCACCCTTAAGGATTAGTTGCGGTTCTACTCGTAGTACTCGCGTCCGAGGTAGGTGATCAGCTCTTCGCCCTGCATCCACCGTAAGGTGTTCTTGAGCTTTCCGAGCTGCACGAACAGGTTGTTCTCTGGATAGAGCGCTTCCGGCGTGATCGGGCTCTTGTAGTAGAAGGAGAGCCACTCCTGGATCCCGCTCAACCCCGCGCGATGTGCGAGGTCCATGAAGAGGGCCAGATCGAGGACGAGGGGTGCGGCAAGGATCGAGTCCCGGCACAGGAAGTCGAGCTTCAGCTGCATCGGGTATCCGAGCCACCCGAAGATATCGATGTTGTCCCAGCCTTCCTTTTGGTCGCCCCGTGGCGGGTAATAGTTGATCCGCACCTTGTGGTACATCTCCTCGTAGAGTTCGGGGTGGAGCTCGGGTTGGAGAATGGTCTCGAGAACGCCGAGTTTGCTCACCTCTTTGGACTTGAAGCTCTCCGGGTCGTCGAGGACCTCGCCGTCGCGGTTGCCGAGGATGTTCGTCGAGAACCAGCCTCGGATTCCCAGCATCCGCGCACGGAGCCCGGGCGCGAGGACCGTCTTCATGAGCGTTTGGCCAGTCTTGAAGTCCTTTCCCGAGACCGGCGCCTGGACCTCTCGCGAGAGCTCCAGCATCGCGGGAACATCTCCAGCGGTGAGGTGAGGCGCGCCATTGGAGTAGCTCACCTCTTCTTTGAGGCAGGCGTACGCATAGACCTGGGATGGGCTGATTGCCGGGTCAGAATCTTGGAGGCCTTTCTCGAAATTCGCGAGGCTCGAATGCACTTCAGTGGGATCACGATGGACTTCGGTCGAGCCGCACCAGACCGCGACGCATCGGTCGACCCCGTTGTCCTTCTTGAACCGACGAATGTCTTCGCGCACCGCTTCGGCCAGCTCCATCTTGTCGCCACCGGGCTTGACGTTCTCGCCACGAAGTCGCTTGACGAACTCGGGAAAGAACACCGCTTCCATGGGCTTGATCGCCGAGAGCTCTTCTTTGACCGCGTTGAGGTCCTTCGCGGTGAGGACGTCCGCGTTCACGGCGGCTTCGTACGCATTGTCCTTGAACAGGTCCCAGCCGCCGAAGACCAAGTCGTCCATCCCGGCGATCGGCACGAAGTCACGGATCAGCGGGGAGCGCTTGTCGGTTCGTTTGCCGAGCCGCAGCGTCCCCATCTGCGTGAGCGAACCGACGGGCTGCCCTAGGCCTCGCCGCGACAAGAGCGTTCCGGCGATGAAGGTCGTGCCAACGGCGCCCATGCCAGGCAAGAGCACGCCGAGCTTGCCTGTGGCGGGTTTGACTTTGGATTGCGTCATGGTCGCTCAGCATATGCACGAATCAGACCATCCGGACAAGAAGAGGCCGCGGGTTAGCGCACCGTGCTAGCGTGCGCCCGACGATGACGACAAACCCACGCCCCACGCGCGCGGTGATTCTCGCGGCCGGCTTCGGGAGTCGCCTGGCGGATGGGCGTCCCGTGCCCAAGCCGCTCCGGGAGGTGGCCGGCGTCCCGCTGATCGTGCGAATCATCCAGGCGCTCGCCCGAGGCGGAATCGCCGAGGTCGGCATCGTGATCGGGCACCTCGGCGAGGCGCTCGAGGCGGGGCTCCGGCCGCTCGATCTGGGCGCCGACCTCTCGTTCATTCAAAACGACGAGTACGACAAGCCCAACGGGACCTCGCTTCTCAAGGCCCGCGACTACGTGACCGGGCCAACCCTGTTGTTGATGAGCGACCATCTGTGGTCGCCCTCTCTCCTGCAAGCGGTGGCCTCGTACCCCGTGACCGAGCGGGAGTCGGTGCTCGGCATCGACCGGCGAATCGATGCTTGTTTCGATCTCGATGACGCGACCAAAGTGTTCGTCGAGGGCGACTGTATCGTGCGTATCGACAAAGCGCTTGCCGACTACAACGCCCTCGACACTGGCGTGTTCATGGTGACCCAGGCCCTGCTCGACGCCCTCGACACCGTCGATGGGCCCGAGGGGTGCTCGCTTTCTCAGGGGGTTGCCATCCTGGCGGCTGATGGGCGGATGAAGGCCGCCGATGTAGGCGACGCAACCTGGATCGACGTCGACACGCCGGAAGCCCATGCGGAGGCGGAACGTCTGCTCGCCGAACTCGGCGACGATCTCGACGGCCGGCTTCCGCTCTAGCGCGCGGGTGGTGGGCGCTTCGGTTCTGCGCCAGTATTGCGCCGTGAGCACGCCGTCTTCGCCTTCGCCTCCTCAACCGGAGCGCGTGCACCCCAGCCGAACCGCCTCTGTCGTATTCGGTGTACTCGACCTGGTGACGGCCGCAGCGGTCCTCGGCCTCATGCAGGTGCTTTGGTCGTCGTCCGACGTCTGGCACGTCGCCCTTGGGGTTTGGGCGGCGCTCTTGCTGTTGTCGGCGGTCGGGCTCTTCAGCGGCACGCGCACTGGGCGAATCCTGGCTCGCGTGGCGTCGTTCTTTCAACTTGGGTTCTTGGCTGCGCTGGTGTTGGGGGTCCTTTCGAGCGTGGCGTATCTGTGGGGGGTCTACGGACAGATCGGACAAGGGGTTTCCGTCGTCATGTTGCTCCTGCTCGGGCTCATGTTTGAGTTCATGGGGCTCTTGCCGGTGTTCAAGCTTCGCTCGCTCGGGCTGTCCGAGCGGCGACGCTCGGCTGAACTAGGGAGGGTGGGGCTGTCCGTGATGGTGCTGAGCCTTGCTGGGGCAGCACTGGTCTGCGCGAATGCGCGCGCGAGTGGGAGTCTCCCGTCTTGGGAGCCGCTACCTGCCGATGCACGGGAGACCATGTCGAGCGTGCTGACGGCGGTCGTTGACGGTGAACCTCCGGGGGAGCTCCCCGATGCGCTCGGGCGTGATGACGACCGCTGGGTCGTCCGCGTGTTTCGCCGCGGAAGGATCGAGGCGCGCGTCGAGGTCACCGGCAATCTCCGCGAGGCAACCCAAGCGGCGGCGTCGTCCCTCGAAGGGAAGCGGTATCGCTCGGGCGGAGACCGATCGATCGCGATCGATCGGGTCGTGGCCGAGGCGAGCCTCGAAGGGCGTCGCGGTGTGCTCGGAGCGTTGTCGATTGTCCCTGGCCTCGATGGCGTGAGTGGAGAGGTCGAGGGCGAGCGCGTCACGGTTGCGCCCCACGAGATCGTCACCCAACGAATGCTGAGCGAGTACACGCCGATCCCTTTTATTCAAGACTTCGAGATCGGTGCCGACCCTGACCACGTTCGCGCGGTCTTGTGTGAGGCGGCTCGCCGTCCCGAGGATTGCGATGTGCGAGATATCCGGCGGGCCAGAACCGAATCATGGGTGACCGACCTGCACGGCACGCGGAGCCTCTATCGGTCTCGACCCGTTGCGGACCGACCTATCACGCCAGACGACGCGTTTGCGGGCGCCGTGGCTGCGGGGAACTATGTCTTGAGGGCTCTTCGGCGCGACGGGCGCTTTCAGTACAAGTTCTTCCCAACCACCGGCCGGCGCGAGATGGAGCCCTACAACGTCCCGCGCCATGCCGGCACGACGTGGTTCCTTCTCGAACTCTACGAGGCGACCGGCAAGGCGGAGTTTCTGCGAGGCGCCGAGAGAGCGCTCGACTGGCTTGACGCTCAACTCGGCGACTGCGGGGACGGGCTTCGGTGCATTGGGGGCGGAGACCGCGCAGGCCTGGGTCCTCAGGCGCTTCCGTTGATCGCAATATCCGCCCACGGGCGCCTTGCTGACTCCGAGCGTTACGCTGACACCAGGCGACAGCTTGCCGACGTCGTGATGCGGCTACAGCGCGACGACGGCGACTTCGATTTCGCGCTCGACACCACCACAGGCCAACCGATCGAGGTGAGCCGGCAGCTCTACGCGGGAGGTCAGGCCGCCCTCGGGCTCGCTTTGAGCGGCCAGCTCGACGAGGACGACCAGCAACTGGCCGCCGCGCGCCGTGCGCTCGATTTCATGGCGGGTCCGTACTGGGATTTCTTTGTCTCGGACCTCTTCTTCATCGAAGAGCACTGGACGTGCCTCGCTGCAGACGAGCTTCACAAACTCTACGGCGACGAAGACCACGCGCGGCTCTGCGTAGCGGCCGCCGAGTTCGACCTACAGCTTCAGCACGGCACCGAGAGCGTCTTTCCCGACTACGTCGGGGGGATCGGCTTCACGCCGTTCTTCCCTCCCTACACGACCACGGCTGCAGGTCGCGGCGAAGGGCTCATCGCCGCCTACCGAATCTCGAAACGACAGGGGAAGCCGAACGAACGCCTGCTTCGGGGGATCCGCGACGCCGTCGGTTTCCTCGTGCACAATCAGTACAAGCGCGGAGACACCTATGCGTTTCGCAACGAGTGGGCTGCGGTTGGTGGAGTCCCTTGGAACTACTACGATCCAGTGGTTCGAATCGACACCGTGCAACACACCGGATCCATGATGCTCCACGGGTCGGAGTTCCTTCGAGAGGCTACGCCGGACTGATCTCGCCGCCCTGGGCGCTTCGCGTTCCGAGCTTACGGCGAACGAAGGCGGTCAGTCGCTCAGCGCGGAAGAACGGTGCGAATGCGATGAAGCTGACCGGGTAGGGAAAGAGGATCGCCATCAGCGCCAGAACCCCGAGGTGGAACCCCCACATGCCGAGCGCCCAGACGTGGGAGATCCGGGGTCGGAGCATGGCGAGCGGTGCCCCGAGCTCGAGGACGAGGCTGACGACCGCCAGGGCTTGAAACGCGCCGGCGTACGGCAGTAGGAGGGCGGCCAGTGGCGAATGCAGGCTCCCGAGTTCGATCTTGCGAACATTGTCGAGCGCGACGTAGTTTCTCAGGCTCTCCCCCTCGATGAACCCGAGGCCACCGTTCTTGAGCTTGGCGAGCCCGGCCAGGAAATAGGTGAACACGCACACCCAGCACATCAACCGAATCGCCCAGCCGTACTTGTAGTGGGACGCCGCGGGTTGAGCGCGCCTCGAGTCGATGCTCAACGCGTCTGCAGCGGGCGCGACGGCCAACACGAGGGCGTGGATCAGCCACAGGTTGTCCGTATGAAGGATGCCACCCCAGGAATTCACGTACGTGAGTGTGACGAGGAGCAGCGCCCCAAAGATCGGCGCCGTGATCCGATACGCGAAGCCCACGAGGAAACACACTGCCCCGAGCAGCGTCGCCACCACGATCGCGCGGTAGGCGTTCGCCTCGAGAGGTTCGTTCATCCACGACAACACGCCGATCGGTTGGAACTGAACGGGTCGGTGACGCGCGAAACTCAGAAAGTACGGAAGCCGTACGGCGAGATAGATCACGCTGTAGAGGCCGACGAGGATTCGAAGGGTTGCGATGCGCTCCGCGGGAACGCTCGGAAACCACCAACGAAGAGGTGCTGGCGCCAGGTTGTCGCTCACGGAACGACCTCGCACTGCTTGAGGGTCTTTCGGGTGATCGGCTCCGGACCTTTTTCAAAGTAGGCGACCGTATCGAAATGCGACCGTGCGAACTCGATCCGCTTCACGTCTTCCCACTCGGAGCCAGCATCTCGAACCCGCTCGGCGATCTCCTCACAGAACGCCCGCGCCCGTTTTCGGTCGCTGTACACGCCGTCGTGGATCATCCGCATGGCCTGGATCACTTCCTCGTTTCCGGTGGAGAGCTCGGGGGGTAGCGGCGTTCGGCGACCATCCCCTCGTACCGCCAGCACCTGTGTGATCACCAGGCCCGGGTCCCGTTTGGCGCGCGAGAACATCGGGAAGGTCGACAGAGGGAAACTGTCGTCGTTCGGGTTCGAGAAAGCGGGCGCGACGACGAGGGCAGTCACGACTAGGCTCACCGCGGCCCCCCAATAGAGGTGTGTTCGTTGGTTCATCCCGAGGCGCCGGAGCCTAGCTAACGGTCGACCGTGGCTCAACAGGCGCTCTTTCGGCCTTTTCGCACGCTATCGTCGACACGCTCGCGTCGAACCGTCAGAGTTTTCGGCTTCTCGGCGAAACCTGTCATTCTTCGCGGTGATGACGCCCTTTGGCTATGTCGAAATCGAGCATCCCTGGTACTCGAACGAGGACATGCCGATCTACCGCTGGGTCTTCCCGGAGGGCGCGACCGATGACGAGCTGACCGCCTGCCTCGATGCTCGGGAAGCGTGGGGCGAGAAGGCGCACTACTACGTCGCTTGGGTCATCGATCTCTCGAGCATCACCAAGGCTCCCGCCACGCAGCGCAAAATGTTCGGGGAGCACCTCCGGCGCTTCGAGCCACACAACCTGCGATGGAACACCGGTTCCGCCTTGATCGTGCCGAACGCGTGGCTGCGCGGTCTCGTCACAGCCGTCTTCTGGTTCTCGCCGCCCAAGTTTCCAACAAAGCTGTTCTCAGACCCCTTGGCGGCCGAGCAATGGGCCAAACAGCAGCTCGCGGACAAGCTCGCGGCCGAGCAGGGCCCAGCGCAGGCCGTTTGAGAGAACGCCGAGCAGCCGATCGTTGCCTCGGATGCCCGAGAGCTCGCAGGGCGCTAGTTGGCTTGGGCCGCGGTGCGCAAGAAAGGGACCAGCCAAGGCTCGAGCTTGGCGGACTGCTCTGGTGTGCTCAGGGCGTGGATGAGCTCCTGCCGCCTGGCTTCGTCCGACGCCATGAACGCCGCATACAGGCTGAGCGACACCAACGAAGGACCGGTCCCCCCGACTTCGGCGGACTTGCGAAAGAACTCTGACGCGCGACCGTAGGTGCGATTCGAAAGCGCGCCAAGCCCAAGCTCGTAGTACGCTGCGGCGGTCTCCCGTCCTTCCGAGATCGCAGTCGCCGCCGCACGTTGACGAAGCGCATCGCTTCCAAGCATCCATAGTGGCAAGGCTTGCGCCGACGTCTCGGTGAGGAGCCCGTGGACCTTGGGGAGCGACTGTTCGAGAGGGCGCACCTGGGTCTCGATGAGCACGCGATTGATCTCGAGCTGCGGGGCGAAGTACGCGTTCGTCGCGGCTCGGACGTCGGCGGGCCAAACTCTCGCGACCCACGGGTCGTTTGCGAATCGGACGCGTGATGTCGACGCGTCGAGCCACGGGACGTACTCCTGCAACCCCGCTTCGAGGTCGAACCTACGATCGGAGAGTCGTTTCGGGCGATCGTCGGTGAGCGGAGCCGCCCCCGCGCTCATGACCTTCAGGTCTTCGGGACCCGCCATGAACATCGCGCCGAGCTGCTCGGGTCGCTCGACCCCGATCGTCTTCAGATCCTCCCGGACGACCGCGTCGGACCATTGTCGCGAGAACCGTGCTGCGTTCCCGGGGCCCGGTGCATCGCGAGTCCCGAGGAGGATCCATTCGAGCCCAGCCGCGCCCCACAAGGTGCAGTCGTCGAAGACGGCACAGAACGCCCGGATCACCGACTTGGAGTCGTCGGGTGCGAGCACGTGTGCTGGGAGCCAGTAGCTTGCGATGCCGCCTTCGTTGAGGCGGTCGCGAACGAGAGCGAAGTACTCCTGAGTGTAGAGCGTGACGATTCCAGCCATCTTTGGAGGCGGAGGCTCGCCGGTGATGAGATCGAAGTGCTTCGTCGTGGTTTCCAAGAAGTAGCGACCATCTTCGACGTGGACCTCGATCCGCGGATCGTTCAGCGGATGCTCGCTTTCGATCGGGTAGACGATGTGGTTCATCTCGAGCACATCTTTGGAGGTGTCGACGACGTCGATCGACTCTAGGCCGGCGGTGTTCGTGAGCGCTTTCGCCGTGCTGCCCACGCCGTAACTGATCAAGAGTGCGGTCTTGGCGTCGGGGTGGATCGCCATCGGCAGGTAGACAAAGAGCTTCATGTAGCGGAGACCGCGAATGGACGTGCCGGACATGGAGTACCCGTTGGTCACCATCCGGTGGGCGACGGGCTCCTCGAAGGCGTCTTCTTCGATGTAGATGATCGTCTCGGTGAGGCCCTCGCGCATCGCGACCTGCTTCGCGTTTCCGCTCGTCAGGAACGGTTCCACGACGGGCTCGAGTTGCGATTCGAGGTTCGCCCCAGCGGGGAAGAGGATGACGATCAACACCAGGCCTGCGGCCGCGACGCCGATCGACGTCGAGCCTGACTTGGATTTGGGGCGCGCACCGGCAACCCAACTCAGGCCTCCGATCAACAGGTAGACCGCCGACAGTGCCTGCACGCACCGGTCGACTCCGAAGCTCGGCAGCAACCCGAAACCGACGACAAGCGGACCGAGCATAGCGCCGGTGGTGTTCGCGAGGGTCAGCAGCCCTGCGGCGCGCGTCTCCCGAGGTTCTTCTCGCTTGAGAGCCTCCCCAAGCAGGGTGAAGAGAACGCCCGACAGGAACGCGACGGGGAACATGAGGGGCGCGGCACGCTTGAACGTCCCACTCAGCGTCGAAACCGGTGGTCCCGCGGGGTAGAGCCAGTAGAGCCCCAGGCACACGAGGCCAGTGAGAACGGCGGTGCCGGCCAACAGGGTCTCGGCGCGGCCTTCTTTGGCTGCGAGGTAGCCCCCGGCCAGCCCACCCATCCCGATTCCCGCGAGAACGGTGGCGAGTAGGACCGCGAACGCTTCGCTGCTTCCGAACAGGAAGTGGAGCAGAAACCGAAACCAGACCACCTCCAGCCCGAGTAGCGAGAACCCCGCGAGGCCCGCGGCGACCAACAAGACACGTCCGTTGCGCGACAGTCGGGACGGTGTGTCCGCGGGTTTGGTAGGGGTGGGGGAGGTTTCGAATCGCCTCGACATCGCGAGCGCCGCAGCTGCCACGGACAGACTGATTCCGGCCGCGACCAACCCCGTACCTCGGATGCCGACGGCCTCGATCAGAAAAAGGTCACCGGCCAACGCCCCGACGACAGCGCCCAGGGTGTTCCAACCGTAGAGCCGACCGAGCACGCTTCCGAACCTCGGATCGCGCTGGTAGAGCGCAGACACCATGACTGGAAGAGTGGCCCCCATGGCCGTGGAGGGGACCAGAAGAAGAACGAAGGCGAACCCGAGGCGCAGTGAGTTGGCGGCCCACACCGAGTCGAGCACCGGCTGAATCATCCCGGCGAACAGGGAGGTGAGGGCGGGCAGGCCGAGCACGAGGCCGAAGCCGAAGATACCGATCGCGGCCTCGATCAGCCCGTAGGTCCGGATGGCGCGGAACGCGCCGGGCTCTAGCCGGGCGGCCAGCGCGTTCCCAAGCGCCAAGCCACCCATGAACCCAGCGAGGACGAGGCTCGACGCCCACACCGAGTTTCCGAAGGTGATTCCGGCTTGGTAGAACCAGAGGTTCTCGAAGAGGAGGGCCGCGCACCCGGAGAGGAAGAAGATCGCTGGAAGAAGGGTGCTGACCATGGTTCGATTCGCATCGCGCGATTCAGGCCTCGCGCGACTCTCGGGCGGCCGGAGGGTAGCACGCGAGCCGTGTCAGCGAGCCCCTTCGTGCGCCGCGTGGGCGACGACCCCGGACCACATGGACACACGCCATTTTTGGCTACTCGCGCGGCCGCCGTGCTTTGGCGCGTTGGCGGCCTCGAACCGGGGTAGCATCCTTCGTTCCTGGAGTTTTCATGCACGATTTGCCCGTTTTTGTGCCTGTTTCTCGCCGGGAGTCGGACCGACCCATGGGTTCGGTGTGGCTGCCGTCGTTCCATTCTGTGATCCGTCTCACGCTTGGCGTCTTGTGGATCACCGCCATGGCCGCGTGTCAGGGGCCGTCCGGCACCGCCAACACGGAGCTGAACGTCGTCGTACCGAACGGTGCGCCTTCGCTTGGTGGCGGCTCGACCGCCCCTGCGGTGATCGACATTCAGTCGGTGGAGTACACGATTAACTGCCTCGGGAACGACGATACGTTCCTCGAGAACAACGCGAGCTTCCCCGACGAGGTCCAACTCAATGGTAACCTCGAGGTCGTGGACGGCCGCACCAACGAG
>JBCCEK010000145.1:0-11890 GCA_039030295.1 Myxococcota bacterium
CGGGTGCAAGTTGCCCAGGGCCACCCCCGTCGAATTGCCGATCCAGTCCCCCGAATCGCTGCCTTTGAGGGTCGCAATGGTATCCATCGTGCCGTCCTCGTTGCACGCACCCGACACGATTCGCAGAACGCCGCGACGAGTGCAACAACCGTCGGCTTGGCGATCGAAGCTGACGAAGACGACGTCGGGCATGTCGCGCACATCCGTCACACCATCACCGTTGTCGTCAGTCAGGTTCGCCACCGACGGTGTCATCACAACCTCGGCCATGGCTGCAATCTCGATCTCTTCTTGAGTCGCGCCGTCGCCGGCCGGCGGAGGCGTCCACCGGCAACTCACCGTGGGCGCGAACTCACCGATGGGCGGCCTGAACTCGCACGACGCGACGGCTTCGCGCGCGATGCATCGTCCAAGGCTGGCCTCGCAGAGCTCATCGAAGTCGCAGTCTTCGGGAAGCACACACTCGTCTCCGAGCGCAACACACGCTTCACCGATGCAAGCTTCCTGCGCGTCGCAACACAACTCGTTGTCTTCGCCGCACAGACGCGACGTATCGGCGCATTCCGCCACACACTGACCTTCGAAACACGTCTGGGAATCGCCGCAGCAAGCGCCGTTGCATTCGACCGCAGCGCCGCAGTCCGACACGCACGTTCCGGAGTCGCAGACACGGTCCGAAGAACAGCACTGCGCCGTGCCACCGAAGACGCACGCGTCCACGTCGCCACAGATCGAGACGCAGGAACCGTCGTCCGCGCATTCCTGTCCCAGGGGGCAGTCGCACTCGGGTTGCCCTCCGCCTCCGGCCCCCCCGGCCGTGCCACCCGTTCCAACGCGGGGGGCGCCGACGCCCGCGCCATCGCCACACGCCGCAATCCCGACGACAATGCACCCCAAGAGCCACCAGATCTTCATATATTCAATATAAGTGGATTTATCTGCTCATAACAAACCTCGTTAGGCCTTGCGCTTGTCAGCGGGGAAAGTAGAACTTGTTTCACTGGGCGTATGAAGCGCCCGACGCGACAGGAGCGAACCATGGCGATCGTCGAACCACTGCCCGAAACGCCCGAGGGTCGGCGCAGGCTGGGCATCCGGAGCCCCGCGAACCGCGAACCGGTCGGCGAGATCGTCGTCAGTAGCCCCGACGACGTCGCTCGGGCGATCGCGATCGCCCGCGACGCTCAACAGGAATGGGCACGCGTGTCGATCGCGGAACGGGCGCGGATCATTCGCGGGGCCATCGAGCCGCTCGTGGAGAAGCGAGACCAGATCGTCGAGACGATCTGCAAGGAGACCGGCAAGTCGCGACTCGAAGCCCTGATGATGGAGATCGTTCCGGCGTGCGACTACTTGAACTATTGGTCGGCGCGTGCGGTCAAGGAGCTCTCCGACGAGAAGCGGAATCTCCACGGATATCTTCGCCCGTTCAAGCGACTGCTCATGCACTATCGCCCCCTCGGCGTGGTCGGCGTGATCACGCCTTGGAACGGCCCATTCCCGTTGGCCTTGAACCCTGTCGTCCAGGCGCTCCTTGCTGGCAACGCCGTCGTGCTGAAGCCGTCGGAAGTGGCGCCGTACTCGGGAGACTGGGCCGTGAAGCTGCTTCGCGAAGCGGGCGTCCCCGAGGGCGTGGTGCAAACGGTCTTCGGCGACGGAGAGACCGGTGCAGCGCTCGTCGAAGGCGGCGTGCAGAAGATCTCGTTCACCGGGAGTGTAAGGACCGGCAAGAAGATCGCCGCGTCATGCTCCCAGCAGCTGATCCCCTACACCCTCGAGCTCGGGGGCAAAGACGCGATGATCGTCTGCGAAGACGCGGACCTCGAACGCGCCGCCGGGGGCGCTGTCTTCAACTCGATGCTGAACTCCGGACACGTTTGCATGGGCGTCGAGCGTGTCTACGTGATGGCAAGCGTCGCAGACGAGTTCGAGCGGCGGGTTGAGGGCATCGTGCGGGAGCTTCGATACGGGCACGGCGATGACGTCGATGTGGGCGCGATTTTTTGGGACCGCCAGCTTCCCATCATCGAACGGCACATCGAGGACGCGCGAAGCAAGGGCGCCGAGATCGTCGTTGGCGGCGAGACCGACACGAGCCGAGACGGCCTGTTCTACAAGCCGACCTTCGTCCGAAACGTCGACCACACGATGGAGCTCATGCGAGAAGAGACCTTCGGCCCGATCGTGACCGTCATGCGCGTGAAGGACGAGGAGGAAGCGATCGCCCTCGCGAACGACTCTCACTACGGGCTGAGCGGTAGCGTCTGGACCAAGGACATCAACAAGGGGATCCGGATCGCGAAACGCCTGGAGACCGGCTCGGTGGTCATCAACGACGCGTCGATGGCCTACGGGGCCACCGAGGCGCCGTTTGGCGGCATGAAGGAAAGCGGCTTTGGCCACGCCAACGGCCTCGGAGCGCTCCGCAACTACACGCACCAACAGCCGATCATCATCGACCGCTGGAGCATGAAGAAAGAGCGCGTCTGGTACCCGCACACCCAGCAGGCCATCGACGAGATCGACGGCATGATTCGGACGATCTACGGAACGGCGCTCAAGAAGCTGCCGTTCTTCAAGTAGCGCAAGGGAGGACGCGCCCGGTCGTTCAGCCGACGCCGGTGCTCCGGACAGACGTTAGGCTTCGCCGCCTCGTGCATGCGCCCGATAGCTCGGGGTCTCGACGGGCACGGCGTAGGGCAGAGGCTCGATCGCCCGCCCTCGACGACGCGCCCACGCGCGTGTGAACACCGCGCCCATCAGGAAGATCTGCGTGGTGTAGAAGATCCAGAGCAGTAGGACGATCAGGGAGCCGGCCGCGCCGTACCACGAAGCGGGCCCGGTATGCCCAAGGTAGAGCCCGATCAGGAGCGACCCTCCGACGATGAACAGCGAAGTGACTGCGGCACCGACCAACACGTCTCGCCAGGCGATGATCGCGTCGGGCAGCCATCGATAGACCAACGAGATCAAGACCGTCAGCACGGCAAGCGCACTCCCGAACTGACCTAGGGTGAGGAGGTAGCTGTCACCCCCAAGAAAGCGCGCCGCCCCCGACGCGATCGCATGGAGGATCACCAGGACGACGAGCGATGCGCCGAACACCAATACCATCGCGAAGGCGAGGAGCCGTCGTTGGAGGATCTGGAACCAGTCGTCCCGTGCGTGGACGAGGAGTTTCGGACGAATGCTCCACATGTGGTTGAGTGCGCGACGCAGCATCGTGAACAGCCGCGCCGACATGTAGATCATGAACAAGCCGCCGAGGATCGGCGCGGCGAGGCTCTCGGTTTGCGAGCTCATATCCGAGATCGCCTGAGCGAGGAACTTGGCCAGGTCGGGGCCGACGAACATCTCCAGCTGACCGACGAGCTCTCGCTGGGCCGCATCGACGGGCAACACAAAGGACGCGATCAGCACCATGAGCACGCCGAGTGGCGCCAAGGCCAACGACGCATAAAAGGCGATCGCTCCGGAGAGCAACCGCCCATCATGCGATTGGAAGTAGCGCCAAGTCTCGACGATTAACGAGACCATGGCCGATCAGTAGCGGTAGTAGCTCGGCTTGAACGGACCCGCGGCCGGGATTCCAAGGTACTCGGCCTGGCTGTCGGTGAGCTCGGTGAGCTTCGCGCCGAGTTGCCCGAGGTGAAGGCGTGCCACCTTCTCGTCGAGCTCCTTCGAAAGCACGTAGACCTTGCCGGACTCATAGCGGTCTCGCTCCATCCAGAGCGAGAGTTGGGCGAGAACCTGGTTGGTGAAGGAGTTGCTCATGACGAAGCTCGGATGCCCTGTCGCGCACCCGAGGTTCACGAGTCGGCCTCGCGCTAGCACGATGATCCGCTTGCCGTCCGGGAAGATGAAGTGATCGACCTGGGGCTTGATCGGCTCTTCTTCGACCTTGTTCGCGGGATCGGTCAACCATGCCATTTGAATCTCGGAGTCGAAGTGACCGATGTTGCAGAGGATCGCTTCGTTCTTCATCTGGCTCATGTGCTCGCCAGTCACGACGTCGCAGCAACCCGTGGCCGTCACGAAGATGTCGGCGATCGGCGCCGCTTCCTCCATCGTGACGACCTGGTAGCCCTCCATCGAGGCCTGGAGTGCGCAAATCGGGTCGATCTCCGTGACGAGCACCCGTGCACCCGCGCGCGCCAACGCCTGAACGCAGCCCTTGCCGACGTCACCGTAACCGGCGACCAGTGCGACCTTGCCGGCGACCATGACATCGGTCGCGCGCTTGATTCCGTCGACGAGTGACTCGCGACAGCCGTAGAGGTTATCGAACTTCGACTTCGTGACCGAGTCGTTGACGTTGATCGCAGGACACTTGAGCGTGCCGTCGCGCTCCATGTCGTAGAGGCGATGAACGCCTGTGGTGGTTTCCTCGGAAAGCCCGAGAATCCGATCCGGACCCTCGAACATCTCCGGGTACTTCTCGTGTGCGATGGCGGTGAGATCGCCGCCGTCGTCGAGTAGGAGGTTTGGCGCCTTGCCGCCGTCGAACGAAGCGAGCTGTTGGTGAATGCACCAGTCGTACTCTTCTTCGGTCTCGCCCTTCCACGCGAACACCGGGACACCGGTCACTGCGATGGCCGCGGCTGCGTGGTCTTGGGTCGAGAAGATGTTGCAGCTGGTCCAAGTGACTTCTGCCCCGAGTTCTCGAAGCGTTTCGATCAAGACAGCGGTTTGGATCGTCATGTGAAGGCAGCCGGCGATGCGGGCGCCTGCCAAGGGCTTCTGCGCTCCGTACTCGCGGCGAAGGGCCATCAAACCGGGCATCTCATGCTCGGCAATGGCGATCTCTTTGCGCCCCCACTCGGCCAACGAAAGGTCAGCGACTTTGTGCTTGAGATCTGGATTCGGGCTCATGATGGTTTGTTCTCCTGGTTGGGATCGCGTTGCGCAGCGAGCACCTGCCACTGCAGGTGCGCGTCGGGGCCTTCCCCATAGCGCGCCGCGGGAATCGTGAAAACCTCGGGGTTGATCAAGCCGGCTGACTTGGCCAACGACGTGAGTTCGGTTGGCTCGAAACCGAGCCAGAGGTCAGCTTGGTTCTCTCGCATGCTCTCGTCGTCATGCGTTCGATAGTCGATGATGAGCACCTGCCCGCGCGGCTTCGCGTACGAGGCGATCCGCGACACGGCTTGTTTCGGTCGCGGCGCATGGTGAAGCAGCCGCACCGCGAGCACGCAGTCGGCGCCGCCCAGTGCCTGGGCGCGATCGGCAACGGCTGGATCCTCGTAGTCGGCGCAAACGAGCTCGACATTGTCGTGGCGGTGATCGGCAAGCCGGTCTTCGGCAAGCTTGAGTTGTTCTGCAGACCGATCGACGGCGATGACCCGATCGAACAAAGGGGCCAGGAGCTCGACGAGTGAACCGTCTCCTGTGCCGATGTCTACCGCGAGCGCACGGCGCGGCAAGAGGGTGCGCAGGGCAGTCAGGTAGGCTGACCATTGAGCGGGCGGTGCTCCTGCAGCACGTGTGGCCGGCTTGTCGAAGAACGCGCGAGTCTGCTCATCACGCGCGCGAATGACCTCGGCGACCCGCGCAAGGCTTCCATCCTCGGTGCAGAGCTTCCTGCCTGCCGCGACCGCGTCGCTTAGAAGCGGGTCGCCCTCGAGGTGAGGCGCCAAGCGCGTGAGGGCGCGTGTTCCCTGGCGCCGCACGATGACGAGCCCAGCCTCGCGAAGCTGCTTGAGATGCTTCGACACATTGGGCTGCGCTTCTCCGGTGAGCTCGGCAAGCTCGCCGATCGACAGCTCGTCTTCCGACGAGAGGCCGAGCAGACGAAGCCGACTCGGCTCGCCGAGGAGCCGATAGAGTTCCCATCGGGGGGACTGCGCGACTGCCATCGCCATGGAATCGATATATTCCACCATTCGCATGAATGCAAACATGAGACGATCGATAGAGGTAAATGCTTGAAATTATGATATTTCGTCGGCGGGACGAGGTGCAACGACGAGCGCGGCGAGCTTCTTGGCGGCCTCGAAGGCTTCGGCGGTGAGGGCGAACTGCTGGAGGGCCCGCAGCGCCTTGTTCGAGAGCTTGGGGGCGCCCGGGCGGCCCAGGAACTGCGCCGCTTGCGCGAAAGCGCCGAGGTCGCGAACAGCGCGGACGTAATAGCCCTCCGCAAAGGTGCCGCCGCGCGTGCAAGCCTCCTCGAGATGGGGGATCGCTTCGTTTGGCCTGTCGAGCTCGGTGAGGACAGCGCCCTCGAGCGCGGGATCTGGGGTGCGCTCGCCCGACATGGATTGCAGCGCCGCATGGGCCTCTGCCGGTTCGCCCGACAACAGCCGACCCCAAGCGAGGAGATGAAACGCCTCGTCGAGGTCGGCCGGAGCCTTGGCCTGCGTCACCAACACCGAGGCGGCCTGCACCACGGTGGCGCCATCGCCACGCTCGAGGGCGGCGAATGCTTCTTCGACGAGACCACGAGGCCCTCGCCTCGGGCCACGTTTTTCGCTCCGGAAGACCTGAAACGTGCTGAACGCCAAGAGCAAGAGAATGATCGTGGCGTAGTAAGCGCGCGCGGCCACCGTCAACGAAAACAAGAGGCCGATGACGCCAAACGAGACATACGATGCGATCAATCGCCCCCGGTTGGGCGCAACGAAATCGAACAGTGCGGCGACGATGTTGCCCCCGTCGAGCGGCATGATCGGAAGCAGGTTGAGAAGACCCCAGCCGAGGTTGACCCACACGAGAGAGCGAAAGACGTACCGCCCGAGCGAAGCCTCGGGAACGGCCAAAAGGTCCATCGCGACGAGGGAGGCGGAACCGATCAGGATCCCAACTGCCGGCCCGGCGGCGCTGACGATCAAGTTGCGGCCAGGCGTCATAGGCTCTTGCTGCTCCCACCACGTGAGGCCTCCGAGCGCGACGAGTTCGATCCGCGGCGAACGCCCAAACGCCCGGCCCGCGAGCGCATGACCAAGCTCGTGCATCACGATGCCCTGGAACACCACGGCCACCCAGACGACCATGCCTACCCAGCCCTGCTCTTGGCTGATCGACCAAAGCCAGAGCGCCATCAGCCAAAACCAGAGGTGGACCCGGATGGGAATTCCAAGCAGCCGAAACTCGATGCTCATCAGCACACACTATGGGTCGCGAGGGCCCACTCGACTACCCCAACACTTCTAACGCTTCGGGGATTCCTCGCGAATTCGCTTCTTCGTGGCGGCCCAGCCACAGATCCGACAGGCGCCGAGATCGTGTCCCCGGGCCTGGCAGTGCTCCCGGCCAAAGTAGATGATCTGGAGGTGGCGGCGAATCCAAGTGTCCTCGGGAAACACCTTCTTGAGATCGGCTTCCGTCTTGGTGACGTTCTTGCCATCCGAAAGGCCCCATCGTGACGCCAGTCGGTGAATGTGTGTGTCGACGGGGAAGGCCGGCTGCCCGAATGCCTGGCACATCACCACGGACGCGGTCTTGTGGCCGACGCCCGGGAGGGCTTCGAGTGCCTCGATGTCGTCGGGCACCTCGCCGTCGTGCCGTTCGAGCAAGAGCGACGCCATTCGCTGGAGGTTTTTGGCTTTGGTCGGGGCCAAGCCAACCGTTCGAATCAGAACTAGAATCTGCTCGGGCGTGAGCTTCGACAGCTTCTGCGGTGTGGGCGCCTTGCGAAAGAGCGCGGGCGTGACCTCATTGACCTTCTTGTCGGTCGTCTGTGCGCTTAGCATGACGGACACGAGAAGCGTGAACGCATCGGTGTGGTCAAGGGGGATCGGGGGGGTCGGATAGAGGCCGTCGAGAATCGACCCGATCCGGTTGGCTTTGTCTTGGCGATTCATCGTCGGGGGCCACGGATGTCAGCACCGACGCCCTAGCCTGTCAATCGGCCGAGCGCGTCGAGGTAGCGTTGGGCCGCGTGACTCCAGCGGAACGTCGACGACACATACTCGGCGGTCGACCGTCGTACGGCGTCGAGTTCCGCGGGTGCGTCGAGTAGGCTTCGGATCTTGCCTGCGAAGGCCTCAGCGTCCGCCGGTGGGCAGAACCACCCGTTGGTCCCTTCCTGGATGACATCGCGAATCCCCTCGAGATCGGCCGCGAGCGTCGGTACGCCACAAGCGCCTGCCTCGAGCATCACGATTCCGAAGCCCTCCATGTCCCCTGCGACCGGGATGTTTGGCATCACGAACAAGTCGGCTCTTCGGTAGAGCGCCACGAGGTCCGCCTCGCTGACCTTGCCGAGGCACCGAACGCGCTCGCGAAGACCCGCATCGGCGATCGCACGCTCGATTGTCGGCCGTTCCGGACCATCCCCGGCGAGCCAGAAGACCACCCGTTCGGGGACTCTCGGCATCACTTGCTCGATGAACCAGGAAAACCCCTTTCGCCGAACCTGGCGCCCGACCGCGACCGCCAAGAACGCACCCTCCGGAACCCGTGCGCCCGCGATCCGGGGCTCGGTGGCTCGAGGGCTACCGGGGGTGGCGAAGCGATCGACGTCGACGGCGTTGTGAACGACCTCGATCTGGTCTTCCCGAAAGCCGAGCGCTTTGAGTTGATCACCCGTGGCGCGACTCACAGGCATCGCGAGATCCAGGTGGCGACGAATACGCCGAAGGGCTCGCTGGTACGCCGGATTCGGGTCCGTGATGTCGAGGCCATGTGCGATCGATGCAACCGGGACCCCCTGCGAACGAAGCTTCGCTCCTGCCAAGAGAAGCGCTAGCGACGTCGTCATGCTCGTGAACAACACGGCGTCTGCCCGAAACCGACGTGCCTCGAAGCCAAGGCGAGCACCCGCGGACACGAGAAAGGGAACGGACCGCACGTGCACCCACCGCCAACTCGAACGAAGCGCGATCGTACGAAGCGACACATCGGACCGCTCGCGAAGCGCCTGATGAAGCTCCATCGCCACCCGCTGCATCCCACCCACGTTGGTCAACGGCGCCCCAGTGGGGGAGAAGGAGTGCGAGACATAAATCAAGCGCATCGACATTCTCGTACGACAGCCCCGCCACCCCCGCCACCGTCCCCCCCAAAACCTTCCCAGGTTCAAATCGCCCACTCCCCTCCCCCGTGAGCCTTCCCCGCGAACCTTCCCAGGTTCGGATCGTCCCCAACGAGCCGCTTGGCGTCGCTCAATGACCCCGCTATCCGCAATGTTGGACTGCTGCGGTGCAATCGTGATCGGGTCGTGACTCTTCGTGGTGTCCTCAACCCTTCGCGACTTCGGACAAGTGCGTAGGCACTCTACCGGGTCCGGTCTGGTGGAGCGCGGGCGGGGTGCAACGCGTCAGAGTGGCGCCAAGACCGTTCTCTGAACGGTCCGCACCCGACTGGTGCGTCCTACAAAGAAGCCGCGCTAGGTGGCGACGATGGCGCTCGTGTAACGCGCAACCCACCAGGTGCCCAGCGGGAACTCGACGTCTTCTTGACCGTCCCGCCAGGCGAGGTAGGCGGACCTGTAGGCGGCCCGAAACGCGCGAAGGCGCTTCACCGATTCGCGCCATCTTTCCCGGGTGAGTGCGGAGAACGTAGGGCTGGCCCCGAAACGTGTCTTCCTCCTCGCAGGTCGACTGGCAAACGAAGCTCTTAGGACCACCAGGCGCCCGAGGTAGCGGCGTGACTCCTTGTGGAGTATCCGAAGTCGACTATCGATCAAGGCCTGGAGCGCGCCATGGTAGGTGTGCACCCCGGAGAAGCCTCGAGGCGTGACCCAACGAAGCCGTACGGTCTCTGGAGCGCCGTTGGCAAACCAGACCCGAGGACGCCTCGCGACCACCTTACGTCTTTGGAGACCTCGAAGAAGACTGATGGCTCCAGGCCACTGGTTTGGGGTGCGAACCAGCCCTGCGCTAACCGGGTTGAGTAGCGTATAGGCGACCTTATCGAGTACCTCCTCGACGCTGGTGAGTTCCACAGCACTCACTGGAACGTTCGGTTCCCACACCACTTCGTCCCAGTCCCGAAGACGTTTGACGCACATGGCTAACTGGCGATTGAGCCATGCAGTGAACAGCGGGAGGACGCCCCTGGGGTCGGTCAGGACCAGGTGGTAGTGGTTGCTCATCACGCAGAGCGCATGGACCTCGATCCCGTACTTCTCGGTCGCAAGCGCCAGACAGTACAGGAATGCGCGATTGAGCTCACGGTCTGGGCGGAGCAGGAACCGACGACCAGTACACCGGCGAGTGACCAAATACGTTGTTCCGGGCAACACGCGTCGAGGCAGGGTCATGGTTCCTTGTTTCGGTCATGGCAGGCCGAGGTTTCCCGAATTCGAACCTGGGACGGTTTGGGGGGGGAGGGTTTGGGGGGGCGTGCTATGGCGGATTGCATGATTCTTGAGCACTTTGCTGTGGCGCCCCTGGGGTGCAACTGCGTGATTCTCGGCGACGAGGAGACTGGGAAGGCGATCGTCGTTGACCCTGGCGGCGAAGCGCCGAGGATCTTGGCCAGGCTTGCCGAACTCGGCCTCGAGTGTGAGGGGATCGTCCATACGCATACGCACTTCGATCACATCGGCGGCACCCACGAGGTTCAAGCCGCGACCCACGCGTCCAACATGATCCATGAAGACGACCTGTTCCTCTACCAAGGCGTCCAGATGCAGCTCGATGGTTTTCGAGCGCCGTTTCGGGCACCCGAAGTGGCGGAGATCGATCGCTTCGTCAACGACGGCGACACCGTCCAAGCGGGCGGGCTCGAGCTCGACGTCATGCATACGCCCGGCCACTCGCCCGGGAGCATCTGCCTTACAGCCGTCGGGGATCGACCTGTCGTCATCGCAGGAGACACCCTGTTCGCACGAAGCATCGGGCGAACCGACCTATGGGGAGGTGACATGTCCACCATCGTCGACTCGATTCAGCGCAAGCTCTTCGCCCTCCCTGACGAAACCCTGGTGGTCGCGGGCCACGGCCCGACCACCACAATCGGCGAGGAGCGAAAACTCAACCCGTTCGTCGGCGCCCGCTAGACGACAGGGCGCGCGGCTTGCAAGACAGGTCGCCCCCCCTCGGCGTCGGCCAACGCAGCCTACGGGTCGTCCCAGAGCCGGACCGAGCCGAGAAGCGCCTCTTCCAGCGTGAAGAACCGTACGTTGCCCGGCACGTCACCGCGGAGGTTCTGGACGTTCCCGCCGCCCAGGTGGAGTTGGTCACAACTGAACAACTTCTCGATCTGTTCGATCGCGTCGAGCACTCGCTGAGACCAGGCCTCGGCGCCGATGCGCTTGAGTTCCGTGTCGCGGACGAGGTCTTCGTAAGTGTGGCCGTCGCGGAACGGGTGGTGCCCGAGCTCGAGGTTGGGAACGAGTATCCCGCGGGTGAAGAGCCCTGCCCCAAGACCGGTTCCCAACGTAAGAACCAACTCGACCCCATGCCCCTGCACGACACCGAGACCTTGGAGATCCGCGTCGTTCACCGCCCGGGTCGGGACGCCCAGGCTTTCCTCGATGCGCGCGGCAATGGGTACTTGGTCCCAAAGGTCGTTCCCAAGGTTCGGCGCATTGATGGTGACACCGCCCTTGACGATCCCCGGAAAGCCTACCGACACGCGCCGATACGCTTCGACTTGCTCGGCCAAGCCGACCACGACCTCCATGACCGCATCGGGCGTCGCCGGCGACGGCGTCTGTTCGCCACGGGGTGGCGCGGGCGCCGTCCCGTCGTCGCCGATCGCGAGAGCTTTGATCGACCCGCCCCCGATATCGATTGCCAGCGTCGCCATCAGTCTGCCTTTCGATGCCGGCGGTAGTACTCGATCAGTTGCCGAGTCGAACCATCGTGCGCGCCCGTCTCCCCGGTCAGCTCCGGCAGAACGACCTTCGCAAGTTGCTTGCCTAGCTCTACGCCCCATTGGTCGAAGCTGTAGATGTTCCAGATGACGCCCTGAACGAAGATCTTGTGTTCGTAGAGCGCGATCA
>JBCCEK010000146.1:0-11868 GCA_039030295.1 Myxococcota bacterium
TCGTGTGGGACCGAGCTCACAGACGTCCTCACGAGTGGTGGCTCGGATACCGCGCGTGTGAACCTCGGCAACTGCATCGCGCAGTGCATCTCCGACGGAAGCGGACTTTCGCGCGGATGCACCGACTGCTACGGATCGATCGCGGCGTGCTCGACGTCCTTCTGCTTGCAGCCCTGCGCAGCTGATCCAGGCTCTGCCGAGTGTGCTCAGTGTGCGCTCGACAACTGTCCGAGCCTCGACGAGTGCACGGGGCTCTGAACACGCATGTCGCTCCTCTCGCACTTCAAAGGAAACGGCCCGAGCGGATATGGCTACGGGACCACCGCCGAAAAGGTGACCGATGGGTTGGACCTGTCCGGGCAGACGATCCTTCTCACGGGCTGCAACTCCGGGATCGGTTTCGAGACCCTTCGTGTCCTCGCCATGCGCGGGGCACACGTGGTCGCCGCGGCGCGCACCGTGGAGAAGGCCGATGCGGCGCGTTCACGCGCTGGAGGCGGGGGCACCGGAGTCGCCTGCGAGCTCTCCGAACCGGCCTCCGTGCTGGCGTGCGTCGAATCGGTGAAGGCGCTTGGGCGTCCCCTCGACGCGATTGTCTGCAACGCGGGGATCATGGCGCTGCCCAAGCTTCACCAAAAGCTGGGGTACGAGCTTCAGTTCTTTACCAATCACATCGGGCACTTCTTGTTGGTGACCTCCCTGCTCGATAGCCTCGCCCCCGAGGGGCGTGTCGTGATGGTCAGCAGCGAGGCACACCACAGAGCGCCGCCCGAGGGCATCCAGTTTGACAACCTCTCGGGAGCCAGCGGCTACACCGCGTTCGGGAACTATGGCCAGGCGAAGCTCGCCAATCTGTTGTTCGCGAACCAGCTGGCCAAGAACCTCGAGGGCACGGGCAAGACCGCGAACAGCCTTCACCCCGGTGTGATCAAGACGGGCCTCACGCGAAGCATGAACCCCGTGGCCGACATCGCGATGGCGATCGCGTCTCCGCTGGTCCTCAAGAGCATCGCGGAGGGCGCTGCGACGCAGTGCTATGCGGCCACCCATCCGGGGTTGGCCGGCGTCACCGGGAAGTATCTGGCTGACTGCAACGAATCGCGCCCAGGGCGCCATGGCCGGGACCCGCAGATGGCTGAAAAACTTTGGGAAGTGTCCGAGCGGATCGTGTCCGAGGTCACAGCTTGACAATACGAGTCAGGCCCACACATGCTCCTAAAGGTAACGGCAGCCCCTAGGCCGTAGACCGAACAGACGGAAGGTAGTTCCATGGCCCAGTCCACCGCGCAGATTCAGCCGCAGACCAACGGTTCTTCACACCTCTCGCGGGCCCCCGCGCTGCCCACCGAGACGAGTGCCGACGAGATTCAGCGGATCTTCAAGCTGCAGCAAGCCCATCAGTTTGCGGTCGGCAAGACCACCGCGCGTGAGCGAAAAGAAAAGCTCAAGAAGCTCCACAAGGCAGTGTTGGCGCGGAAGCAAGAGATCCGCGACGCGATGCACGCGGACTTCCAGAAGCATCCAGCGGAGGTCGATCTCACCGAGACCTACGTGGTCACCACCGAGATCAAGCACACGATCGCGCACCTCTCCAAATGGATGCGGCCTCGGCGGGTCAAGACCCCGTTCGCACTTCTCGGAACGAAGTCGCACATTCACTACGAACCGAAGGGCGTGTGCCTGCTGATCTCGCCGTGGAACTACCCGATCAACCTGACGTTCGGCCCGTTGGTCTCCGCGATTGCGGCCGGGAACTGCGTCATCATCAAGCCGTCCGAGCACACCCCACATAGTTCCGCAGTCATGAAGGCCATCGTCGACGAGGTCTTCGACGAGAACGAGATCGCGCTCGTCGAGGGTGGTGTCGCGACGTCCACCTCGCTGCTCGAGCTCCCCTTCAACCACATCTTCTTCACCGGAGCGCCCTCGATTGGGAAGGTCGTCATGAAGGCGGCGTCCCAGCATCTCACCTCGGTGACGCTCGAGCTCGGCGGCAAGTCACCGACCATCGTCGACGAGACCGCCAACATCGACGTGGCTGCGCGCCGGATCGCTTGGGGCAAGTTCACCAACAACGGGCAGACCTGCATTGCCCCAGATTACCTCTACGTCCACGAGAGCAAGAAGGACGAGTTCCTCGAGCGACTGAGCCATCACATCCGTGTTTACTACGGCGACGACGCGCAAAAGTCCGAGTCCTACGCGCGGATCGTGAACAACCGGCATTTTCAACGGATCAACAGCTACATCGAAGACGCACGCAGTAACGGTGCGACGTTCGTCTACGGCGGAAAGACAGACGGGAGCGAAGACTACATCGAGCCGACGGTTCTCACGGATGTCGACCCCGCGTCGCCGCTAATGACTGACGAGATCTTCGGACCGGTGCTTCCGGTGTACTCCTACAAGACGCTCGACGAGCCGATCTCGGTCATCAACTCCAAAGAGAAGCCGCTGGCGCTCTACATCTACAGCAAGAAGAACGCGAACGTGGAACGAATCATCGCCAACACCCGCGCCGGCGGCACCGTGATCAACCACAACGCGATTCATTACTTCAATAGCAACCTTCCGTTTGGTGGTTCGAACAACAGCGGGATCGGCAAGGGCCACGGGTTCTTCGGGTTCGAGTCCTTCTCGAACCCTCGAGGGGTACTCAAGATGGCCTCTCCGTTCCTGGCGCTCCGGCTGATGACTGCGCCGTTCACGCAGTTCAAGCAGAAGCTGATCGACCTCAGCATCAAGTACTTCTGAGCGATGGCCTACGACGAGAAGCTTGCTGAGCGTGTACGAAGCGCGCTCAGCCGGCGTCGTGGGGTCACCGAGAGGAAGATGTTCGGGGGCCTGTCGTTCATGGTCAACGGGCACATGTGTTGCGGCGTCGTGGGTGACGACCTGATGGTTCGCGTGGGCCCGGATCGTTATGACAAGGCACTCGCGAGGAAGGGCGTACGGGAGATGAACTTCACCGGGCGCCCGATGAAGGGCATGGTGTTCATCGACCAGTCGGGCTACCAACGGAAGTCGAACCTCGAGTCCTGGATCGACCAAGGCCTGAAGTACGCACGGTCCTTGCCACCGAAAGGGTAGGGTTTGGGGTCGTCGTAGCTTCGTCGCGCTGGTAGTCTCCGAGACTATGAAAGCGACCAAGATCACCCTTGAAGAGCGGGAGATCCCCGAACGTTGGTACAACATCGTCGCGGACATGCCGAATCGTCCCCTTCCGCCTCTCAACCCAGCGACTCACGAACCGATTGGGCCTGACGCGTTGGCGCCGCTCTTCCCGATGGCGTTGATCGAGCAGGAGGTCAGCGACGAAAGGTGGATCGACATCCCCGAACCCGTCCGAGACATCTACACGCGTTGGCGCCCCACGCCGCTCTATCGTGCTCATGGGCTCGAGCGCGCGCTCGATACACCCGCGCACATCTACTACAAGTACGAAGGCGTCAGCCCCGCGGGCTCGCACAAGCCGAACACGGCCGTCGCGCAGGCGTTCTACAACCAGCAAGAGGGCGTCAAACGAATCGCCACCGAGACCGGCGCCGGCCAATGGGGGAGCGCACTCAGCTTTGCGTGCCAGCTCTTCGGCGTCGGCTGCGAAGTCTACATGGTGAGGATCAGCTACGACCAGAAGCCCTACCGCAAGCTGATGATGAATACGTGGGGCGCCGATGTCATTGCGTCTCCAAGCGACCGCACCGAAGCCGGCCGCAAGATCCTCGAAGCCGATCCGGATTCTCCGGGGAGCCTCGGGATCGCGATCTCCGAGGCGGTCGAGCGAGCGGCGAGCGACCCAGACACCAAGTACTCCCTCGGGAGCGTGCTCAATCACGTACTGACCCATCAAACCGTCGTGGGGCAGGAGGCCGTTGCGCAGATGGAAAAGGCAGGGGAACTCCCCGACGTGGTGATCGCCCCGTTCGGCGGTGGCTCAAACTTCGCTGGGCTCAGCTTTCCGTTTCTTCGGCTCAACTTGGCCGAGGGCCAGAAGATCCGATGCTTAGCAAGCGAACCGACCTCTTGTCCAAAGCTGACGAGAGGCGTGTTCCGCTACGACTTCGGTGACACGATCGGAATGACTCCCCTCCTGCCGATGTACACCCTCGGACACGATTTCGTGCCCGCGAAGATCCATGCGGGTGGGCTTCGATACCACGGCGCAGGAGCGCTCGTAAGCCAGCTCTTGCGGGACGAGCTGATCTACGCCGAAGCCATCGATCAGATCGAGAGCTTCGAGGCCGGGGTGACTTTCGCAAGGGCCGAAGGGATCATACCGGCGCCGGAGGCCAACCATGCCGTCGCGTCCGCGATCCGCGAAGCCAAGCAAGCCCAAGAAGAGGGGCGCAAGCGGGTCATCTTGTTCAACTTGTGCGGCCACGGCCACTTCGACATGTCCGCCTACGAGGCCTACTTCCGAGGAGACCTCGAGAAACACGAACTCAGCCAAACCGAGGTCGACGCGGCGATCGCGCGCATCGATACGCCCGCGATCGCTTGAGTCGACTCAACCTTCAGTCGGTTCGAAGCCTTGGTGCAAGGTGATCTCCCCTTTGCTCGGCCACGGGTAGACGGCCGCTGAGGCGATTCCCGCGAACGCCCATCCCCCAAGGATGAGCCACGCACCCAGGGGTTGCGAAGGCATGTTGAGCAGTGCCGAAAGGCCGGCCAAGCAGGCGAACGTCTTGTAGAACACGAGGTACTGGAAGAAGATCACGTAGCGAGCAGGCCAAAACGTCGCGAGGGCGAACATCACACCCTCGCCCATGATCGCACCGCCGTAAATCGCTTGTACGAAAGGGTTCCCGCCCACTCCGAGGAACCCCCAGAACGAGGCCGGATCAATCATCATCCAGGAGCCGAGCAGGAATGAGCTTAGGGCGAAGGAAGCGGCGGTCACTCGGATGATCAGCACGCGCGTCGGGGAAAGGCTCGTACGCATGCGCCGAACATAGGGCGGAGCCAGGTGGTTTTGCAACCACGCCGAGGCGCGCGAGGTTGGCGGTCTACGCTTGAAGGAGTGACGGGAGAACCTCGGTGATCCCGCGCTCCGCGTCTTGCGGGTCGCGGCCAAGTGAGATCACATCGAATTTCCCGTGGTTCGCGAGCGGTCCGAGATTGTAGAAGAGAAACCTCCCCCGGCCCGTGAGCGTGTCGAAGAGCGTGTTGCCGACGAGTCGCACGATGTCGGCGAATTCAGCGCCGACGAGCCCTGGGTAAACCACGTCTTGGGCCTGGTACGCCGGCCGTGGGCCTCTCACGACACGGTCGACGAGGCTCATGGGCATGCTTGTTCCGCCCCACCGCCCGTTGCACTCCGTCAGGACGACGCGGAAGTCCCCTTCGGGGTCGCCTTGGAGAAGATGGTCGAACGAGCAACGCCCGACGTATCCGAGCTCTTGAAGCGCGGTCGCGACCATTAGTGCCTGTTCGCCAAGCGCTCGATTCACCTGAATCGGCAGGGTCGATGGGCGGCTTCCCACGAACACGCGTTCCTCACCTGCGAGAATCTGCTCGTAGATGCCGTCGAGGCGGGGCGCACCTTCAGTCGAAGGTGGTAACCACAGCTGCGTCGACGGCGAGATCGCGGCATCGTGCCATGCGACCGCGAGGACTTCTTCGCCTTCGGGCCATTCGGTTCGTTCGAGGAAGGCGTCGACCACACCGCGCGCGCCATCGGTCAGTTCGCTCGCGGAGAACACGGCGTTGCCCATGGCGGAAGCACACCGCGTTCGTTTCAGCCCAACGCGTGGGTTGTGGGCGGCGAGGGCTTCGAGGTTTTGGGTGATCTCGTGCCGTGTGCGCGCGGTCCGTGTCTCGACAAGGGCTTCCCGGCCAAGCACGCGTTCGACCAGCGAATCGAATGCCGACTTGTCGTTGGCGATCCAAGTTACGGGCGGTGGTGGCCCGAGCACGCTCACCGATACCCGCGCATCGATGGCGAGCTTCTCAGCCAGCGCCCAGACGTCTTCGATCCCCATGTACGGGTGAAGCACGAAACCGCGTGCCGATCGCGCGACTTCGACGAGCCGTGCATAGGTCGCACCCGACGCGCAGGCTCGCGCCACCGCGATGGGGGGGCCTGCCGGGGTCGCGACGAGATGCTCGGGTGCGCCAAGGGCGAGGGTCTCCTGGCAGTAGGTCTCGTAGCCCTCGACCGCTCGGGTGACGGTCGCGTACAGATCTCGGTCTTGCGCGCGAAGCCGACCTCGGTGCTGGTACTCTTCGACCCCCGCGACGTCGACCAGGAAGGGAATGCCCGAGACGTCGTCGAGCTGAAGGGTCGGGCGACCGTGGTGCGCAACGTCCCATCGATGGGCGCGGAACGGGTCAAGCGCGGTTGCGAGGTCGTGGTCGTGGCCGAACGAGCGCGCGACTTCTCGCGCCGCATCGCGCTTCGCCGAGGGCAGTATGGGTGACTCAGCCACCACCTTACTTGCTCGGCGGAGGTGCGTACTCTTTGAGGAACCCTTTGACTGCAGCCCAGTACACATCGTTGTCCGGCGATCGAGCCCACAGTGCCCGCGAACCGTGCTGACCGGCCGACGCGGGTGTGAAGAGGATCTTTCGTTCGGAAGGTGAAGCGTCGAAGATCGGCTTCACCTGCGGGCGTTCGGCTTTCGACGAGGTCACGAACAGGGGTACGACGACCGCTCTTGCGTGGCCCTGAATGAAGGTGTTCCCGCGCTTGCGAAAGTACTCACCAGGGGAGAACGAGAGCACGGCGCCGACAGCTTCCCGATTCTCGGCGGCAAGGCGGAACACCAGCGATGCCGAGTACGAGCTTCCCCAGACGATGATGTTCCGCGCCTTGAGCTTTTCGACCGCGAACCTCAATGCTGCTTCGAGGTCCGCGTACGCATCGAGGTAATGGGTGGGTAGTTTCTTCTCGTGGGCACGCTTGTGGGTTTCGTTCGGAACCCCGTTGACGCCTCGGCCAGACCGTTGGTCGACCGCCAGGACCCCGTAGCCGAGCGCGACCAGCCTAGGGGCGATCTCCCGGTACTCACCGCGGCTCCAACCAGCCTGATGGAAGAGAATGACCAACGGGGCGGACGGCTTACTCGATGGGTAGAGGTCGGCGTGTGCCTGCAAGCCATCGCTCGTCGGGAAGTCGACCTCTTTCATGCCCGGGGCCGCAAGCGCTGCCTCCTCGACTGCGAACGACAAGACCAACAGGAGCAGACACGAAGCAGCCAGGCGCATGGATTTCCTCAACGAACCTCGAGTACGACTTTGCCGCGCGCCCGTTTCGTTTCCATGTATCGGTGCGCCTCCTGCGCCTCGCTCAACGCAAAAGAACGATCGACCACCACCCGAAGGCTGCCTCCGTCGATCTGTTGTCGGAGCCATTCGAGCTGCGAGCGTCGCGAACGGACGACCACGAGCCTGGCACGTTGCCGTCGGATGGCGGTGAGTGGGACGTCCTTGAAGATGCGGCCGCTCGGGATCGTCTGGATGTAGGTCGCGCGGGGCTTCAAGAGCGGCTGCACTTTGCCGAAGTGATAGTTGCCGAAGACGTCGAAGAAAATGTCGAACTCTTCACCGATGTCGAGCAAGTCGGTTTGCGTGTAGTCGACGATCTCGTCGGCGCCGAGCTCACGCACCAAGTCGACGTTTCGATGGCTGCACACGGCGGTGACCTGGGCGCCGAGGATCTTCGCGATCTGGACGGCAAACACGCCAACCCCTCCAGAAGCACCGTTGATCAACACGCGTTGCCCCGATACCAGTCGTGCGTCGTCGCGAAGCCCTTGAAGGGCCGTCTGCGCAGCGAGCGGAACCGCGGCTGCGACCTCATTGGGAATCGATTCCGGCGCGTGCGCGAGTTGGTCAGCCGCGACGGCGGCGTACTCGGCGTACGCCCGCCCGGCGAAGTCGTTGATCATGCCGTAGACCCGAGCGCCAACTTCTAGATCCGCCCTCGGGCCCGCTTTCACGACTTCTCCGGCGATGTCGTGGCCCACGATCAGCGGAAACTTGTTGCCGGTGGCGATCTTGAACTTGCCCTTGCGGACGATGATGTCCTTGGGGTTCACCCCGATGAACTCGGTGCGCACCAGAACCTGCCCCCGCTTTGGCACTGGGCGTGGGACCGAGACCTCGTGGAGGACCTCTGCGGCGCCGTAGCGATCGATCACCACTGCCCGCATGGTCCGGGTGGGGTCGAGATGTCGGCCGTACTGAGGGAGGGCGCTCATCGTCTCAGGCCCTTGCGTAGCGGTAGAGAAAAAGACCGGACAGGATTTTCGGTGCGAAGAAGGTGCTCTTTTCGGGCATGACGATGTCCGGATCTTCGAGCCCAGCGTCTGCCACTGCCATGAGCTCGTCGAGACTCACTGGGTGGAGCGCGATCGCCAGGTCATAGTCGCCTCGGTCGACGACAGCTTTCATGTCACCGAGCGCCGACTCGGAGTAGTAATCGAACCGCGCGAGGTCCGCGATCATGTCGTGGGTGAGCCCGAGCCTTGGATAGAGCTCGCGCTCGAGAATTGCACAATCGAGTCGACCAACGACGTCGGTCGGGACCGTTTCCGCGGCGAGCTCGTACACCCCCTCCTTGGTGTAGATGCAGAAACGATGCTTGTTCGGCGTCGCGAACCCGTCGGCCGGCTCGAGTGCGAGCTCACTCTTGATCTCGGCGAACGGCACCACCCCGTTGATCACACGGTTGTACGCTTGGATGACCGCGCCCTCGGTGATGTACGTGAGGAAGTGGGACTGCCCGTTGAGCAGGCTGGCATGGTAGCGGTGGTGCCCATCCGCGATGTAGAGCGGAGCCGTGTCGAGGGCCGTCTTGATGGCGCCGCCGTCCTCGCTGCTTTCGGGTACTCGCCACACACGGTTGGTGATCCCCTCGAGCTCGCTGAGGCCTCCAAAGTCGCTGACGAAGTCATACAACGGCGGCGTCTCGGTCACCGCATGGAGTGCGTCTCCGATCGGCGCGCGCGTGAGGGTGAAGACCGGCCCAATGTGTAGTCCTGTCGCCTCGCGCATCGCGATGCGCCCCTTGACCTTGTCGTCGAAGGTCTTCTCATGGCGTATGACTTGCATCTCTTCATAGGGGGTCACTGCGGCCGCCGCGAAGACGCCCGCCCGGCGGTCGTTTCCCCAGACCTGTTCGTAGACGTAGTACGCAGGCTCTTCGTCTTCGATCAATGCTCCTTCCGCGACGAGGCGGTCGGTTGCACCTTTCGGATCGTCACCGAGGATGATGTGGAACAGGGAACTGGGCTCGTCGCGAAGCTTCGCTTCGAGGAGCGTGCCGGGCTTGATCACATCGTACGGAGGGGACGTGATTGTCGACGCGCGCGCTGGGTCTGGGCGAAGTCCGGTCAGTCCGATCGTGGCCACCATGATGTGCTCCTCGTCGCGCCTTGCGATCGCATATCACTTACAGAAGTCAAGACGCAGGGCTGCAGTCAAGGCATGCTTTGGTCGTCGAGCGAGAGAGTTCCTTGGTTCCCGTCCAGCACCACATGGTCCCCGGTTTGAAACCGCGTGGTCGCGACGCGGAGATTGACGACAGCAGGCAATCCGTACTCGCGCGCGACGACGGCGCCGTGAGAAACGGCACTTCCGACGTCGGTAGCCAGGCCCGAGATCAAGTTGAAGTAGGGCGTCCAACCGACGTCCGTGATCGGGGCAATCAAGATCTCTCCGGCTTCGAGGGCGGCTGCCTCTTCGAGCGTTCTGACGACCCGGGCCTTTCCTCGGACCACCCCGCGACTCACCGGTCTTCCGGTGAGCGTGCGCTCGGAATCTGGCCCGCTCGAGGCCGATAGGGGCTCCGGCCGGCCCGTGAAGACCTCCTCGAAACGGAGCGGCATCTGCAGGTCGATCGTCCGACGCCGATCGAGCATCGCGGCCGCAAGCTCGACTTCGCCGGCGATCACCCTGCCCAGTTCCTCGTGCGTGCCGAAGAATACGGCGTCTTCGTCGGGCAAGAGCCCTTCCTCGGTCATCTTCTGGCCGAGCGTCCGGTAGGCGCGCTTGAAGTGGGCGGTGACCGCGACCAATGCGGATTTCGTGTGCTCGCGGCAGCGCACCGCTTCGTGTGCCAGCGGAAGGAGCCGATTGAGGAATGGGTGGTCGGCGCCGTCGTCTCCCGCAGTGGGTCGCCGCGGTTGGCTGGCGACGTTGCCGGCGGCACGCGCGCGCAATCCCGACTGCAGCGAGGCCACGACCGGGTGCGGGTCTTCGGCCCAACCAGGTTGCCGGAGCTCGAGCTCCCGGACCGCACGATGCCCGTGGCGATCGAGGTAGCGAGCAAACTCGGCGCCAGCTCGACCTGCGGCTGGCGACCGAATCCAAGACAGAGCGGCCTCCGGGTCCGCGATCCCGAAAGACTCGTGCGCATCGGGATGGTCGCGCAGCGCCTGAACGATACGCTCCGCGCCTTCGGCGATGTCGGCGCTCTCCACCCCGGTGGCGCCCGCCAGCATCTGCGCCACCTCAGCGTGGTGGTCGCTTGTCGGCTCGCCGCCCTTGGCGACGATCCCAAGGAGGATGGGGCTGAGTGCGCCCGCCGCCGAGGATGACATCAGGTGCAGCTCGTAAGCGCGCCATACCGCGGGCAGGCTTTCGTCGATCGCGCGATAGTAGCCTCGCGCGTCTTTGGCACTCGGCAGGCGGAGCTCGTCTTTCAAGGTGTCGAGCGCGCGTCGGTGACGTCGGACCGAAGTCAGCATTCGAAAGTACCGCGCGCCGTTGAGCCCACGCTTCCAACGGGCTGCGGGCTCTGGCTCTGGAACCTCGGTCACGTCCCGCCCGCACAAGGCCAGACACATCTGCTTCTTCGTCGAGCCGGCGACGTCGGCGGCCAGCATCGCGAGGCTTCGAAGGTCGAGAAACAGATGCCCGAAGAACATCGCGACATAGCGGAACCCTTCGTCTTCGGGGACATGTGACCCGATCCTCCGGTACATCCGCTGCATTCCGATGTCGATGCCACGCGCCGTCACCGAGAACGTGAGCGGTGTGACAGCGCCGGGCATCATCTCGCCGATGTTGGCCCAGGTGTAGACGGCATCGTCCGGCGGTCGGGTATCGAGCTCGTTGGGGTCTCCAGGGAGGCTCGTCACGGGCCTCGCTTGAAGCCAGTGAATCGCGCCTGCCCGATCGACGGCCCACTCCATGTCGAGCGCGACTCCTTGGGCGGCCTCTGCGTGAAGTGCGCCCTCGACGAGCTTCATCAAAATTGCGTCCTCAAGGACGGGCTCGGGCCCTTGCAGGTCACGGTGGACGATTCGTCCCGTCCGGCTGACGAGCCAATGGTCCGGCGTCTCCTCCCCGCTGACCAGAGACTCGCCGAGGCCGGGTACGGCGTCGATCACCAACCGGTCGCGACGCGCCGTCACCGGATCGACCGTGAACAGGACCCCGGCTGCTTGGGCATCGACCATCGCTTGCACGACGACGCACATGGTCGTGCTGGCGTCTCCGACGTGGTCCTCGCGATACGCCGTCGCACGCGTGTTATCCGCCGACCGCAAGCACCTGACGATGGCCTGTTCGAGTGCGTCGATCCCTTCGACGTCGAGCACGGTCTCGTACTGACCCGCGAACGAGGCATCCGCCGAGTCTTCGCCGATCCCAGACGAGCGAACGGCCACTCGGCCTCCTCCGATCCGAGCGTAGTGCGCCTCGAGTTCCCGAGGGATTGACTCCGCCGACGCCCCCGCGATCACGAATCCAGGCGGGACCGTAAGGCCGTTCCGAATGAGTCGCGCAAGACCCTCCGCTTTGCCACCGACCTGCTGGTCGTTGATCTCATCGAGCGGAATACAGAGCGCGCCGTTCATCGATCGGGTTCGTCTTCACGAATCGCCTCAATGATTGCCGCGGAGCACTCCGCAGGAATCGGAA
>JBCCEK010000147.1:0-11838 GCA_039030295.1 Myxococcota bacterium
AGGCGAGGACATCATGCGTCTGCTTCATAGCGCGTACACGATGTTCATGGCGGAGAACGGGCTCAGCCCGATGGCGTTCCCGAGCCTCAAGGCGATGGAGAACGACGTGGTCGCGATGACCGCGAGCATGCTCCACGGTGGTGAGACGACGGCCGGGACGATGACTTCGGGTGGCACCGAGTCGATCTTCATGGCGATGAAGACGGCCCGTGAATGGGCCCGCAAGCACCGACCGGAGATCGAGAAACCCAAGATCGTCGCGCCCACGACAGCGCACCCGGCGTTTGTGAAGTCGGCGCATTACCTCGACATGCAGATCGAGTTCACCGGGTTGCTCGACGACTGGCGCGCCGATCCGGCCGCGATCGAGACCGCGATCGACCACGACACCGTCATCGTCGTCGGGTCGGCGATTTGCTACCCGTACGGCGTCGTCGATCCGATCGGGGAGATCGCCGCAATCGCGCAAGCGCGAGGCATCTTGATGCACGTCGATGCCTGTCTCGGTGGATTCATGCTGCCCTTCGTCAGCGAGCTCGGATACACCGTACCGCTGTGGGACTTTCGCGTTCCAGGGGTCACGTCGATCTCGGCTGACATCCACAAGTACGGCTACGCAGCCAAAGGCGCCTCGACGGTCACGTATCGGGACGCCGAGCTGCGAAAGCTCCAGTTCTATGCGTTCGCCGACTGGCCGGGGGGGATCTACGTCACGCCGACGATGGCAGGCGCGCGCCCGGGCGGCTCGGTGGCAGCCGCATGGGCAGTGATGCATCACCTTGGGCGCAAGGGCTACCTAGAGCTGGCCGAGGTTGCGATGGAGGCCACACGGCGCATCCGCGCCGGGATCGAATCGATCGACGGACTCCGGATCATGGGTAACCCCCACATGACCGTGCTGGCATTCGATTCGGACGAAGTCGATGTGTTCACGGTGGGTTCGAAGATGGACGCTCGGGGGTGGCACCTCGATCGGAATCAGCTTCCACAGGCCCTGCACTTGATGGTGACGCCGGCACACAGTGGCGTGGTCGAGCCCCTCATCGCAGACCTCGAGGCTTCGACGGCCGAGGCGCGCGCGGAGCCGAGCGGCGCGGCGGAGGGGATGGCCGCCCTCTATGGCGCCGCGGCGGCGATGCCCGACCGAGGTGTTGTATCGGATTTCGCGATTGCCTTCATGGACGAGATGTACACGCCCTCGTGATTGGCACGGTGCTCCAGGTTCTGGTCTTGGTGCTCGTCCCCGCGGCGGCGCTCTACCTCGAGAAACGGGTGCGACTCGTCGGAGTGCTCGGCGCCGTGGCCGTCTGCTACTTGATCGGGTTTGCGATCGGCAACACCCCCGGGGTTTCGGTCGATCCCAACGTGGCGATGGACGTCAGCACGGCCGCTGTCGCACTCGCGATCCCGTTGCTCTCGTTCTCGCTCGATTTCGTGGGTTGGCTTCGGCTCGCACCTCGCACGGTGCTCGCGTTCAGCTGGGCCGTCCTGGGGGTCTGTGTAGCCACGGCGATTGCCGCCCCCATGTTCGCGGATCGTGTCCCTGAAAGCGCCAAGGTGGCTGGGATGCTCGTGGGCGTCTACACGGGTGGGACACCCAACTTGGCAGCCGTCGGGAAGATGCTTGGGGTGAGCAGTGAGACGTTCGTGATGGTGAACGCCGCTGACGTCATGGTGTCCGCACCGTACTTCCTGTTCCTGGTGACGTTTGGACCGAAGGTCTTCCTGCGCTTTCTTCGAGCCAGCGAAGCTCGGGAACCTTCAGACGTCGACGAAGGAGCGAGCAATCGGGTGCGGCCCGTCGATGTAGGGATGGGTCTCGTGCTCGCAATCATGGCAGTGGCCGTCGGGGTCTTCGTGAGCGGGTTCGCGGCGGGGGCGATCCCCGAAGAAGCTGTCGCGATCCTGGTGATCACGACTGTCGCGATTGCCTTCTCGTTTCATCCGCGCGTGCGCGCGCTCGAAGGCACCTTCGAAGCGGGGAACTACATCTTGCTGGTCTTTTGCGTCGCGATCGGGATCATCGCGGATTTCGCCGAGGTCGTTCGCTCGAGCCTTTGGATCGTCGCCTACGTGACGGTGGTCGTGGTGATTGCGCTGACGGTTCACCTGGTCTTGTGCCGTGTGACGCGAGTCGATCGGGACACGACGATCATCACTTCCACGGCCGCCCTGTTCGGGCCTGCCTTCATCGGGCCGGTGGCAGTACGGCTCGGCAATCGCGACATCTTCGTTTCGGGCTTGATGTCGGGGTTGGTGGGCTACGCAGTTGGGAACTACTTGGGGTTGTTCGTGGCTTGGCTGCTCGGCGGTTTGTCCTGAACGGCTGCATCGGTTTCCGAGCGGTGGGAGGGGCCACAGCGGGGCCGCGGCCATTGCGACGGAACCTAGATCCCCCGATCGCGATCCTCCCATTGCACTCGAAGCGCGATCTAAGGCATAGGGGTTGTGTGGTGGGCTGCCCCGGACGCTCTCGCTGGCTTTTGTCGTTCTTGCTGTGCTTGTCGTGCTTGGTCGTACGAACGCCAGCGGTTCGCGCGGACGAGGGCGGGACCCTCGACTTCCCAGAGACCCCTGAGCCGGAAGCCGACGTTGACCAGAGGCGAATTGGAACCGAGGCGTCGAAGCCGTTGAACCTGCGTGCGCCGAACCTCGATTGGGGCGTTGGTGGCAAGGTCCAGCTGGACGTGATCTACGATGTGAACGCGGTCGGCCTCGATCCGGACAGTGGGTTTTACCGAGAGTTCATCACGGGGCAAATTCCAATTGCGGGACCGGCGGCGGATCGGACGGGACGCGTCGGGTTCAGCCCGAACCAGAGCAAGCTCTACGGCTACATGGGGACACCCACGCGGTGGGGTCCGTTTCGCGCGTACGTCCAGATCAACTTGTTCCGGACGCCGACGACCACCGACATTCAGGTGCACCGACTGTTCGCGCATTGGGCGTGGCTTCACATCGCCTACGACTATTCGCAGTTCTTGAATGTGGCGACCATCCCGAACACGCTCGACTACGAGGGACCAAACGCCATTCCAGAGACACGCCGTGGCCTCGCGTTCCTTCGGATCCCGCTCGCTCGGCTTGGCCGAAGCAATGGGTTCTACTTCGCAGTGGGCGCGGAGGAAGCCGGGGTGGAGGCAGTTCTTCCGACAGATGTGGTGGCCCGCAACAAGATTCCGGCTGTGGTGGCGCGCCTGATCTACGCGACACCGACCACCGACCTCCAAGTCTCAGGACTCTATCGGCGTTTGCAGTTCAGTGGAGGTGGGTTCGATACCAAGACCAATGGGTGGGGGATCTCGGTCCAGGGATCGTTCGACTTGCTCGACAAGGATGAGGCGATCGCAGGGGTCATCTACGGGAAGGCTCTCGGGAGCTACTTTCAGGACACGGCCGGCTTGGGGCTCGACGCGGCGCCCGACGGAGACGTGATGCGGGCGATTCGCGCGTTCTCGGCCTGGGTCGCGTACACCCACTATTGGATCAAAACGCTCAGCTCGACGGCCACGTTCGGATACGTGTACCTCGACAACAACTTCGACGAAACGCCGAACCCAGTCGGCACCTACCACGAGACGTTCTATGCCTCGATGAACCTCATCTGGACGCCGTGGCATCCGATGGACGTGGGAGTCGAGTACCTCTTCGGGCAGAGGACGGTGACCGCGAACACGGCGGTGCTCGGGGAAACCTCGAACCTCGACCACCGTTTGCAGTTCAGCGTGATGTTCAAGTTCGAGGTGTCCCGCAAGGGAGTGACCAAGATGCTCACCCCGGCGACGTTCCGGCCGTAGCGGCGACGGGGCTTACTTCCTGGCCTTGAAGTCCTCGTAGTACTCGTCGAGGACCTGGCGCGAGAATTTGCCGATCGCGGCGTACTGTTCCTCGGTCAGGTTGGCGAGGGAGACGCGCGCCGATGGGTCGACGACCTCGAAGCCCTTGCCAGGCAAGAGCACGACGCCCGTCTCTTCGGCCAGCCGAAACAAGAAGTCGGTGGCTTTCTGTTCTTGGGCGAACCAGTCAGCGAAGTCCTTGCCGTGAAGTTCTTCGCCCACCTTCTCGAGGTCGATCAGGGTATAGTAATCGACCGCGTTCGGGCCGTGTTTGGCTTCGATGCCCATATTGGCACAAAGGCGCTCGTATCGGTCGCGGATCAAGCGCTTAGCGGCGTTCTTGTATTGGTCGTCGCGATCCATCAGTCCGTGGAGTGCAAACATCGCCATTTGAAGTTGCTGCGGTGTCGAAAGCCCGGCCGTGTGATTGAGCGCGACGGCTCGGCTGTCGGCGACGAGGCGGTCGATGAAGCGCACTTCGCTCGGTGTCGCGGTGAGCGTTGAGTAGCGGACGTCGCACGTTTGCTTGTCGTCTTCCGAAAGATTGGCAAGCGCTTCGTCGAACACGTTGTCGTGATGGACGCCAATCACACCGAGCCGCCACCCGGTCGCGCCAAAGTACTTGGAGAACGAGTACACGCAGAGGGTGTTGCGTGGACAGGCTGCGAAGAGCGACACGAAATCGTCCGCGAAGGTGCCGTAGACGTCGTCGGTGACGACGAACAGGTCGGGGCGCTTGTCGCGGATCAAGGTTGCGAGGGTGTCGAGGGTGGCGGTGGCCATCTTGGTGGATGGCGGGTTGCTTGGATTGACGACGCAAAAGGCCTTGATGGTCGGGTCCTCTAGCTTCTGGAGCTCGGAGGCGGGGAACTGCCAATCGTTCTCCTCGTCCATACGGATGTCGACGACCTCGAGGTCGTACTCGGGGAGCACCGGGATCTCGAGGTACGGTGAGAAGATCGGGGTCCCAAGCGCGATCTTGTCGCCGGGTTTGATGAGACCGTTGACCTTCATCGTTTGGAAGATGTAGGTCATCGCGGCGGTGCCGCCTTCGGTGGCGAAAAGGTCGAACTCGCCGTGGCGGGGATGGGGCCCGATCATCTCTTGCGCGATGTACTGCTTCACGATCTCTTCGGTGTGCGACAGCATACGGGGCGGTACCGGGTACACATCGCCGAGGAACGCGCCGACCATCTCGAACAAGAACGCGTCTTGGTCGAGGCCGAGTTGGTCCTTCACGTAGCTGATCGCGGAACGGATGAAGTGCACGCCCTCGTCGCTCGCGTTCTCGTGGGCGTAGGTGTCGAACCGGGCGACGATACCCTCGGACTCGGGCAACCCCCCAAAGCCGCTGTCGAGGTACGAGTACGAACGCTCCGCTTCTTCCATGGCGAACTCGCCGAGGCGGAGGAACGCACGGCGAGGAAGAATCGCCAAGAAGTTGGGGTTGCCTCGGCCGGCGTTGAGCATCATCCGTTGGGACTCGCTCGTCGCGACTTCGATGAGCTTGTCTTTCAGCTCGAAAGGGCTGAGTCCGGCGAACTGGCTGTAGTCTTTCTGTGGCATACGGATCTCGCGACGGGTTAGGACGGGTTCGTGGTGATCAGCCCGATGATCAGCGGGCCCCATAGGGTAAGGAGCACGTTGGCGACGGCGTAGCAGACCGTGAACGACACCACGGGCGTCGCGTTGCCTGCCTTTTCGAGGAGGGCCGCGAAGCCTGGGTTTGCGCTTCGACCCCCCACCACGCAACCGAGCGCCTCGATCGGGTTTTGGATGCGGAGGACGTAGTAAGAGAAATAAAACGAGATGACTTGAGGGATGATGGTGACCGCGACTCCGAGGAGGAGGAGCTCGACGCCGTATTGTTGGATGGTGGTGATCGCTTGGGGCCCGGCTTCGAGACCGACCACCCCAACAAACACTGCGAGCCCGAAGTCGCGGAGGAAGTTCGAGGCGCCCACCGGCAAAGCGGCGAAACGAGGGTGCGCGCTCCGGAGCCAGCCGAAGATCAATCCCGACAAAAGGCACCCCCCACCGGTGCCGAGCGTGAGCGGCACATCGCCGACGTGGACGGTTCCCATCCCGATGATCACGCCGACCGCCATCCCTAGGCCGAAGAAGATGAAATCCGTGATGGCGGCCGCACTGATCCGATACCCGAGCTTCGCTTCCACGCGGTCGAGGTCTTTCGGACGCCCGACGAAGTGAAGCTCGTCCCCGCGGTGCAGCTCGACGTTCGAGAGCATCGGGAGATCGCGACCGAGGCGTTTGGCTGCCCTCAGAAACACACCGTGCCGCATTTCGATCGCGAGTTCGTCGTGGATGGCGGAGATTCGCTTCCCGACGAACGCCTTGTTCGTGAGGATGACTTCCCGGTTCTCCTCGACGAGCTCGAACTCGGGAGGCGCAGGGACCTCTGGGCCGAAGAAATCGCCGGCACGCTCGAGCACGGCGACTTCTCCCGTGACAGCAACGAGGTCGCCTGCTTCGACCCGGCTCTCGTCGACGAAGTGCTCAAGCCGCTGACCGCCACGGATCACGGCCTCGACGGCGGCATCGTCGAGTGTGCGGTCGATCTCTAGAACGGACTTGCCCTCGGCGGAGCGGCCGGGTTGGACCTCATAGAGGCGCGTGACCACGGATTGGATCGCGTCGAACTCGCCGGGTTCGAGTTCGCCTCGGCCTCCGGACATCTCTTTGGCGAAGGCGACGGCTTCTTTGCGGATGTCCCATTTCATCACGGTCGGGAAGAACCACGTGACCATCAAGATCGGGCCGAGGGAACCAAAGATGTAGGTCACGGCGTATCCGACCGCGATGTTGGTCTGCATCTTGCTCTTGAGGTCCGCGGACACGTCGAGCTGTTGAATCGCTTCGCCTGCCGTACCGATGATCGCCGATTGGGTCAGGCCGCCCGCGGCGAGACCTGCGGCGGTGCCCCGGTCGAGGTGAAAGAGCCAAGCCGATGCCAGCACACAGAGCAGCCCGAGTACCGTCATGACGACGGCGGAGGCGAGCTGGTTGAGCGTCTTCCGGTTGAGGGCTTGAAAGAACTGCGGGCCCCCTTGATAACCAACCGCGTAGATGAACAGAGCGAAGAAGATCGACTTGATGCCGGGAGCCACCGTGACGCCGAGCTGGCCGATGACCACCCCCATGATCAGCGTCCCCGCGATGCCGCCAAGCACGAAGCGCCCGACCTTGAGCTTGCCGATGAGATAGCCCAACGAGACCGTCATGAAGAGGACCGCGAGCGGGGCGTCGTTCAGGAAGTGCTGGATCGCTTTCATGAGGTTGGGCGCGCGAGCATACCCGACGCGAAGCTCGAACCAAATCACGCAATCGTTGCGTGGGGTTGACCCAGGAGCCAGAGTGGCAGTCGGACGGAGGGCGCAGAGCTGGGCTCGGCGCGCAGGACTAGGCGCCGAAGCACTTGGCCCCTAGTATTCGTCCGATGAAGCAGTTCGCAGTTGCGTTCGGGGTGTTGGCGCTCGCCGTGGGTGCATGGCCGACCGGAGGACTCGTGGAGGCCGCGGCACTTCACTCCGTTGTCGTGGTCACCACCGGCGGTACCATTGCGGAGAAGACCGACCCCAAGACCGGCGCCGCCGTGCCCGCCGTGTCGGGGAAAGACCTCATCGCGGCGGTTCCGGGGCTCTCGAAGATCGCCAACGTGGTGGTGGTGGAGTACTCCAACATCGATAGTTCTCAGATGACGCCCGACCTGTGGGCGGGGCTAAGCCGGCGCGTCGATCAACTATTGGACGGCCAGAGGTTCGTGGGGGCCGTGGTGACCCATGGCACCGACACCATGGCCGAAGGGGCGTACTTCCTGGACATTACCCTGCGTACCAACAAGCCGGTCGTCTTCACTGGGGCGATGAACGACGCGTCGACCCCCGATCCGGACGGGCCTGGGAACCTCTACAACGCCGTCGTGCAGGTCCTCTCGCCAAACGCGCAGAACTGGGGCGTGACCGTGACGCTTGACCGCTACATCAACTCGGCGGCCGACGTACGAAAAACCCAGACCACCAACGTCATGACCTTCGAGTCGGGGGAAAAGGGATATCTCGGTTACGTGTTTGACGGGAAGGTGACACGGATCAACGACCGGGTGCGACGAACGCGGATCCCACTCCCTGCGGTCTCTCCCCAGACGAACTCACAGAAGCTCCCGAACGTACCTTTTGTGTACGCATACTCTGGCGCAGACGGGAGCATCGTTCGGGCGGCGCTTGCATCGGGCGCAAAGGGGCTCGTCGTCGAGGGCGTCGGCGCAGGGAACGTCAACGCGGCCGTCGACGACGTCATCGTCGAGGCGCTTGCCAAGAAGATCCCAGTCGTCATCAGCACTCGCCCGCCGCTAGGGGCGGCCGAGCCGATCTACGGCGACAAAGGAGGGGGGGCCACACTCGTCAGGCAGGGAGCCACCCTCGCGGGAGCACTCGAGGGGGCCAAGGCGCGGTTGTTGCTGATCGTGGCACTGGCGCGCTTCGGGAACGACACCAAGGAGATCAAACGAGTGTTCGCCGAAGTGCGGGGGGCGCCTTAGGGGGCGCCTCACGAGCCGGACTACCTGATGAAGGAGATGCAGCCGCGATACGCTGCTTCGTCCTCGCACCTGCAGAACTGTTCGAAAGTCGCGACGAGGCGGTTGACCTCCCCCCCTACGACGTCGAGATCGATCACACGAAAGGATCCGCAGGTCGTGTCACAACTATCCACGCCGGCGGGGTACCACGGCGCGTCCGCCCTGATGCTGAGCATAGAGTCCTGTTCCCGTTCGTCGACTTCGTAGGTCCTCAACTCGAGTGGGCTTCCGTCGCCCGTTCCGAGAAAGACCGACACGCCAACTTGTTCGCTGAACTCGCCTTCGCGAAACGCGCCCGCCCTGACAACAGACCGGTCTTCACTGACCGAAGCGCTGAACTCCGCGTCGGCCGTCGTCAACTCGACCGGGAACGGAAGGAGAACGTCGAAGTCGATGCCGGGTTCGGTGCCTCCGTTGTTGTCACCCGCGGCGGCGAATCGCGTCCGGGCTCCCGTGCAACCCATGAGACCGCTACCGGGTGGCGCTCCCGTCCCTGGCGTCGGACCGGCATCGGGAGTTTCCGGGGCAAGGACGTCATCGATCCTCTCGATCGTACCTGGGGCAGCAGGTACCGTATCGCCACACCCGAGCACTGGGAAGAGCATCGTCACGATCACGACCACGCTTGACCCGCGACCTTTGGAATAAGACCTCATCTGCCACCCCTAACTACGCCGCAAGCGTAGCAACTCCAGGCACCGAAGGCCAAAACCGGATTAGGGGAACCGACGTAGCCCGGGTCGCGTATGCTCGGCCGATGATCGAAGCTCATGCACCACGAATCGCGGACGAGCGCGAGTCCGCGCTCGAGCGCGCGTACACCGACGGAAAGATAAGGCTCCTCGGGACCTTCTTGCCGATGGGGATGGCGCTGCTCGCAATCTTTGCGCCTTGGGACTACGCCATGTCGCCCGCAACGGCGCCGACGACGATCTCGATCCGGGTCGTTCTTTGTTTGATGCTGCTCCTGCTTTGGTCGAACCGCGCGACGGGCTTCTTGAGGACTTGGCACGATTGGTTGATCAGCGGGATGTTGACCTCGGCGGGGGTGGGCGTCGCGGTGATTCTTGCCATGGTGCCCGGCGGATATGCCGCGGCCTCCGGTGGGATCGCCCTCGTGATCATGTTCGGCGCCGGCGCGGTCAGGCTACCCGCTGTGCACACCATCTTGGTGTCCGTCGCCATCACGGCAGCGACCGCGGTTTGTATGGTGGTGAGCGGTGAGACGAGCGCAATGATCCTGAGCAATGTGATGATGCTCTCATCGTTTGGGATGCTCGGGGTGTTCTACAACGTCGCCACGCGGCGAGATGCGCTCGAGATTCTCGAGTCCCAAGCACGACTCCGTCATGAGAAAGCGCAAACGGATTTCCTGTTGCGGCAGGTGACAACGATGCGCCAGGAACGCTTCACGTGGCTCGAGAACCTGGCCCGCTTTCTCAAGCACGAGCTGAGCAATCAGATCGTAGCGGTGTCGACGTCGATCGACCTTGCCAAGGGCGACGGCTCTCGGTTCGGCATCGGGGTCTATCTCGAGCGGGCCCAGAGGAGCCTCAACCGAATGCGGGGCTTGGTGTCGTCGGCGACCGAGGCCACGAGCCTGGAGGCGGCCTTGGCCGTCGAGGAGATCGGGAAAGTGGACTGGAGCGCGGTGATCGTCGAGCGCGTGTCCGCGTTTCAACAACTACACCCGTCGCGCGACGTCGTGTTGACGATCCGACCGGGGTTGCGCGTAGATGGGAACGAGGACCGGCTCGCACAGTTGCTCGACAAGCTGCTCAACAACGCGCTCGAGCATTCGCCTGAAGGTGCGGAGATCCGCGTCGAGCTTCGGCAGACCCAAGATGGCTGGGTGGAGCTCAAGGTCGACAATACTGGCGACCCACTGCCGGAGGACAAGGAACGGATCTTCGAAGCGTTCGTATCGTCGCAAGGCCGTCCTGAGAACCTCGGGCTCGGGTTGTTCGTCGCACAGTCGATTGCGCGCAACCACGGGGGCCACGTTCACGCGAAGGATCTACCCGGAAGAAGAGGCGCCTCGTTTGTGGTGACGCTCCCGAGAAGCCCAGCGGGTCACAACGAGCACCCGAAACCGGAAGCCCCCCGGGAGGAAGAGCATGTGGCGGAACGGACGGGCGGCTACGACGAGTAGAGAAACGGGTTCTGCACCCCTACGTCAGTCGCAGAAGGCGCAACGCAAGTCGCCTGGATTCGGGTCGCCGAAGAACTGAAGACCGACGCATGTTTCTTGTTGCCCGGGTTGGCACTCGATGTCGCAGTCGGAAGCCGCGCAGTTGTTGCAAATGATGCCGGGGCAGGCGTCGGCACCGCTATCTCCGCAGGATCCGATCGAGGCGCCGACGACGAGTACTACCGCCGCAATGGCCAGTCCGAGTCGCTTGATGTGTCTCATGGGTCGCTCCTGTGTTGGTGGGTGGGAGTGATGGTAGCAGAGTCGAGCGACCGGTTGCTTCCCGATCGGAACGAGACGTCGAGTCGCACGTTCGAGGCGTCCATACGTAATTGTTCAGAGGCTCCGAGCGCTCCCGAGGCGGGCCGAACTCGCCTCGAAGCGGTGATGCTGAAGCGTCGATCGACGACGTGGGGTCGTCGTTGTTGGTGGGGGACCACTAGGCAGATGCTCAAATGGCCTTCAATGAACTGAAGAAGTCAGGCTCGTCCGCGGTCGTCGCTCGATGGCATGAGAAGTGCTCTGTCGTTGGGATGCTCGATTGGAGGTTGAGACATGACGAAAAAGACAGCGGCAACGACGACGCTTCGGCTAAAGCTCGTTCGCACCGGACAGACTTGTGAGAGCGTCGACGCCAAGGGGAAGAAGGCGACCGGGCGGCGTGGCAAGCTAACCGTTGGAGGAAAGCCGTTCTACACGATCGAGCGAGCCAACGGATACGTGTCGCTTCCGAACGGAACCTACAACTGCAAGACCGGTCGGCGTGGCAGCAACCAGAAGCCCTGCATCCAGATCTCGCACAACGTGAGGAACAGTCGTGGCAAGCGCGCGGGCATCGTGATCCACGAAGCGAAGAAGCCGCATCATCTGCAGGGGTGCATCGCACCGGGGAAGACCAAGGGCGCGAGCGGTATCGGTCAGTCCGACAAGGCCCTCAAGGAAATCTTCGAGGCCCTAGGTGCGAGTGACACGCAGTTCGGACACGAGAAGACAGTGAAGGTGGCCTGCAAACTGATCGTTTCGGGCAAGTAGACCGGCGGTCAGTACGTCGTTACCGAGTTGAGCTTGGCAATTCTCGCGGTGCCGCGGTCGCTGCGAAGCAGGAAGTCCAACCTGGTCTTCGCCGTGCCTTTGTAGCCTTCGTATCGGTACGTCTCAGTGACCAAGACGCGGACCTCGGTGAGCCCGTTGGCCTTTGATGTGATGCGCTTGAT
>JBCCEK010000148.1:0-11812 GCA_039030295.1 Myxococcota bacterium
CGGCACCGCGGTTGCCTCTCGAGCGATCGTGGCCAGCATTCTCGCGAACGAACACGTCGCAGACGCAGCCTAGTCCCGCCGTCTTTCCGCGCCGCCAAAGACGTGATACGCCGCCCGGGTGAGCGAGCTTTTCAATCCTACACCCGAGCATCGGGCCCTCCGCGAGATGGTGCGTGCCTTCTCCGAGCGCGAGGTCGACCCGCAGGCCGAAGCCTCGGATCATTCGGAGCGCTTTAATCTTTCGCTTTTTCGAAAGCTCGGCGAGCTCGGGCTTCTCGGGGTGACCGTCGAGGAGCGGTTTGGCGGCGCGGGGCTCGATCCTGTGGCTGCGGTAATCGCGCACGAAGAGATCGCCGCGGCAGACCCTGGGTTTGCGCTTGCGTACCTGGCTCACTCGATGTTGTTTGCGAACAACCTTCAGATCAACGGCGACGACGCGCAGCGAGCGAAGTATCTGCCCGACGCGTGCAGCGGCGCGAAGGTCTGCGGGATGGGGATGTCGGAGCCAGGCGCCGGCACCGACGTCTTGGGTCTTCAGACATCCGCCGTCCGCCGGGGGGACGAGTTCGTGCTCAACGGCGCCAAGATGTGGATCACCAATGGGGCGGTGAGCGAGACAGAGCTTGGCGACACGTTTTTGATCTATGCCCGTCTCGAGGGGCAGGGGCGGAACCAGCTCTGCATGTTCATCGTCGAGAAGGGTTTCGAGGGCTTCAAGCTCGGGCAGAAGATCAAAGGCAAGCTCGGGATGCGGGCATCCACGACGGCAGAGCTCGTCTTCGAGGACTGCCGTGTACCGGCCGAGAACCTCGTCGGTGAAGAAGGAACCGCGACCCTCCACATGATGCGCAACCTCGAGATCGAACGGCTGACCCTGGCCGCCATGAGCCTCGGGATCGCCCGTCGTTCACTCGAAGTGATGAACCGCTACGCGACCGAGCGGCAGTCTTTCGGCAAGCCGCTCCGCGACTTCGGGCAGATCCAGCGCTACATCGCCGAGTCGTACGCCGAGTTTATGGCTGGACGTACGTACACGTACCACACCGCGGCGGCCATGAGCCTCGAGACGCCGGGCCAGCGGCTCGACACGGACGGGGTGAAGCTGTTCACGTCGACGATGGGCAAGAACATTGCTGACCGTGCTATTCAGGTACTCGGCGGCTACGGGTATGTGGCCGAGTACGCCGTCGAGAGGCTCTGGCGCGACGCAAAGCTGCTCGAAATTGGCGGCGGGACGCTCGAGGCGCACCAGAAGAACATGACCCGCGAGTTGGCGCGCACCGACCGAATTTTGTGAGACATCCTACACTGTGCCCGGGTCGCCGATCTTTGTCGGCTCGGGAGTAGGCGGTCCGGCCTCCGTATGGCTATGCTGGTGTGTGGAACACGATTCCTCGGGGGGGGATGACGCCACCACAGTCATGGTGGATTCCGCCCTGCGGAAAAGTGGTCGGGGACACGTGTGACACAGAGCTCAGCCAAAGCAGAGATCGAAGTACCAAAACCGCCGGTCGACCTTCCAGTCTTGGGTCGCTTCGCCGGCTACGACATCCTCGGGCGCCTGGCGCTTGGCGGGATGGCTGAGATCCTGCTGGCGCGCCACAAGGACACAGACGGCGAGACTCGCTTCCTCGTCGTCAAGCGAATCCTGCCGCACTTCGAACAGGACAACGACTTCGTTCAGATGTTCCTCGACGAGGCGCGCATTGGGATGCAACTCAAGCACCCCAACATTTGTAAGTTCCACCAGTTCGGTGCCGACGAAGGGTCGCACTTCATCGTCATGGAGTGGGTCAACGGGATGCCCCTCGGGCGATTGATCCGCAAGGCACGCAAACAGGGTGGGGTAGGACTTCCGATCGCGCTTCGAATCGGTGCCGACATCGCTCGCGCTCTTCACTACTCGCACACGGCGGACGACGAGCACGGTGAGCCCTTCAACATGATCCACCGTGATGTATCCCCTCACAACATCATGATCGGCTATGACGGTGTCGCGAAGCTTCTCGACTTCGGCATCGCCAAAGCCGACCACCGGGCTCACAAGACGCAGGCGGGCGTCGTCAAAGGCAAGTTCGCCTACATGGCGCCTGAGCAGTGCACCGGCGCGCAGGCCGATCACCGCCTCGATATCTTCGCGCTCGGAGTCTGTCTCTTCGAGACGCTTACCGGCAGGTCGCTCTACCGTCGACAGACCGAAGCCGCCACCATGCGGGCGGTGATCATGGATCCGGTTCCGTCGCTCAAGGAGCGGCTTCCCGACATTCCCGAGGACCTCGACCAAATCCTCCAGAAGGCGCTCGCCAAAGATGCCGGCGACCGGTTCGCCACCGCAGGCGAGTTTGCCGATGCGCTCGAGAAGCTTGGCAAGTCGACGCAACAGTTTGCCCGACAACGCGAAGTTTCGGACTTCATCAAGAAGATCTTCCCCGAAGAGTTCAACAAGGGGCCGCGGGTCGACACGGTGCCGTTTGGCGCGTCGTACAGCGTGGACATGCACCACGAAAACGACTCCTCAAAGTCGTATATGTCGCAGATCCCTGGCGTTCGCGAACTCGAAGTGGACGCAGGTGGCGGTCTCGACCTCGGACATCTACTCGATACCGGATCGGAGCCCGAACCCGTACCGAAGCTCGCGCCGGAGAGCGAGACACAAGACGAGCCGTCTGGGCCGCGCCTGAGCCAGCAGCCGGCGCCCCAGCCCAAGGCGCCGACCATCGGAAAAGGCCGCCGCCACCGGAAGCCGGCGTCGACTCGAGCTCCGGACAAGGGGCTGTTCAAGTTGCTTGCCGTGCTCATCGTTGCTGCGCTCGGAGCGTTCTTCTACTTCGACGGCACCGAGCAGGTCGACCGTTGGGTGAAGTCGGCCAAGGCGATGTTCGAGGAAGAGGGGCCGAAGCAGATCCCTCAAGACGACAACCCGCTTCTGCAGGAGCATGGGGCGCGCATTCTCGTTGCGTCGTCCCCGCCGGGCGCGAAGATCTATCTTGACGGTAAAGAGCAGGGCGTCACGCCCGTGGCGCTGACTGGCCTCATGCAAGGCGAGTACCGGATTCGAGTCGAGGCGCCGGGATTCGCTTCCTGGTCGACGACGGCCAAAGTTTCGACCGGCGAGACAGCCGGGGTCACCGCACGGCTTCTCGGCAAGCAGGGTGGGGCGCAGCCAGGTGCGTATGGACGCATCGACATCGAAACGACACCGCCTACCGATGTCTTCGTTGGTGGTGACCTGCTTGGTCGGACGCCGATGAACGGGGTCTACGTACCGATCGGTCGCATCACGCTCGAGTTCGAGTTCAACAATGGCCGAAAGGTCACCCGCAAGGTCAATGTGAAAGCCGACCGCGTGTCGCGCGCGCGCTTCACCTTCCGGACTGAGAAGCCGAGCCCGAAGCCGTCATCCGCACCCGAAGCCGCCTCCGAAGCGCCGACCGAACCCGAGGCCAAACTCTAGACCGAGATCACCTGAAAGTGGGCGAGCGGCTTCGAGGACAAGTCGCAGCCGATCAGTTTCAGGTGAGCGCGGTCTAGTCAGAGCCGTTGGTCTTCCGAGGCGTCTTCCCTTAGGCGAACGTAGCTCTCGTATCGACCGCGCTCGATGTCGCCACGTTCCAACGCTTCGCGCACGGCACAGTCGGGTTCGTGTGTGTGGCTACAGGTTCGGAACGCGCACCTCGGCCGGATGTCGTCGAAGTCGGGAAAGCAGCGGTCGAGCTCGTCGTGCGGAAGCGCCCAAGTGCCTAGTTCTCGAATTCCGGGCGTGTCTGCCAGGAAACCGTCTCCCGGAAGCGGGTAGAGTGACGCGACCCGAGTCGTGTGGCGCCCCTTTCCGTGGTGATCGCTTACTGTCGAGACGCCGAGGTCTAGCCCCGGCAGCAGCTGGTTGATCAGGCTGCTCTTGCCGACGCCCGACGGCCCGACAAAGGCCGAGATCCGGCCCCGCAGGCGCTCCCGTAGGGTTTCCACTCCGATGGCGTCGATCGCGCTTACCTCGAGGATCTCGTAGCCGAGGGATTCGTAGGTCGACGACCATTCCATCCCGCCCGGCTCTGCGAGGTCTTTCTTGTTCATGACGATCAGCGGGTGGATCGATTGATGCTCCGCGATGACCAAGAACCGATCGAGCAGACGCGGGTTGAATGCCGGTGTTCCGTGGCAGAAGGTGATCAGTAGCTGGTCGAGGTTCGCTACCAACACGTCTTCCTTGCGCGGTCCTCGTCCCGGCTGCCGACGCGAGAACCGTGTGACCCTCGGGTGGACCGTGCTCACGACGGACGCGCCGTTTTCGGTTTCCTCGACTGTAACCCTGTCGCCGATGACGCAGAGGTCGGTGCGCTTCGGACCTTGCTTGAGGCGCCCGCGGACGCGGCACCGGACGATCGTACCGTCGATTTGGACATCGACGAAACCTGCAGTCGATCGAACGACGGTCCCCTGGCGTTCCGTCATGGTCAATCTCGGCAGTTCGAGTCGGCGTCCTTGGTGACCAGGTGGCGCAAACCGTCTTGATGGCTGATCCAGGCGTCGACCACGGCGTCTGGCGCAGCATGATCTCGAAGCGTGTCTTTGAGGATCTGTTTTCGTCGGTCGAACTGACCGCCGAGGATCCGGTGCGGCCCGTGTGCCTCGTCGAGTGGGCGACCTTCGTAGATCACGGGCGCGCCCAACGCCTTCGCGGCGTGTTGGTACTCGAACTTCTTGATTCGTGTTCGCTCGGCTCGGGCGAAGAGAAAGCCGATCATGGTGTCGTCGAAACAGCGGTCGATGAAGTCGTCGATGATGGCGCGAAGCTCTGTTTCCCCACCAAGCTCGTCGAAAAGACTCATTGCCGCCCAACCTGGTCCAATGGGCGGGCTCGATCAAGTTCACCCCTGCCCGAGTAAGTCCCCCAACCCAGAGAGGGTCTGTGCGAGGTCGACTTTCGTACTCCAGGCGGTCGCCATCGCGTCGCCATGCGCGAGGACCCTCGCGGGTACCGAGAAAACGTTGAAGGACGAAGGGTCGAGGGAGAGGCTGATCTCATCCCAGGCGAGCGGCGTCGAGACAGGTGCCCCTCGGACTTCTCGGACGGAGTACGGGGCGACGATTGTCCGGAGGCGCCCGGTTTGGCCAACGTCGATCAGGACGCGTGAACCGCGCTTGTCTTTGCGTCGCTCCATCGTGGCGGTCTCGGGGTGTCGCTGAAGCACGAGTCGCCCGATGAGTTCGAGCAACTGCTTGGCAGCGTCCCAGGGCAACCCCTCGCCGAGTGGAACGAGGACGTGAATGCCCGTCTTTCCGGAAGTCTTCGGGAACCCCGTCAAGCCGACGCCCTCGAGCATCTCCCGAATGGTGAGGGCGATTGGGATCGCGTGTTCAAGCGACGCGAGCTCCACGTCCAGATCGAGAGTGAGGAAGTCACACAGGTCGAGCGAGTCCGCGCGGGAGGCGACGACGTGTAGTGGAATGCAGCCTAGGTTGGCCACGTACATCAACGAACTCAGGTCATTGATGAGGATCGTGTTCACTTCTTTCCCGTCCTCTTCGTCGGTGCGCAGGCGGAGAGAACGAAGCCACGACGGAGCTTGCTTTGGGATACGCCATTGGAAGAAGCTCTTCCCGTCGATCCCGTCAGGGAATCGAACGAGCGTCACGGGGCGGTCGCGAAGGTGAGGTAGCAACACGTCGGAGATCGCCTCGTAGTAGCTACAGAGGTCGCCCTTGGTGATCCCGTCGTCTGGCCAAAACACCTTGGCCTGGTTGGTGAGCTTGGCCTTTCCGACCACGCGATCGGCTTCGGTGCTCTGAGCTTCGTCCAGCATCGTCGCGTCCTCGAGCTTGGGGCCCGCGGTCACTTCGGTTGGTTCGACGTCGTTGCGGATGCCTAGGTACACGGGGTGCCGCAGGTTTCCCTCCTCGGTCCACCCTGCGTAGCGGACGCGGACGACCACGCTTTGGCCGTCGTCAAACCGTTCGAGCAGGCGTTTCGCTTCGCGGTCCGAAATGCCGCTTCCTACGCGACCGCGCGACTGGAGTTCCCCGTCGTGGTACGTCGCGATGTCGAGTGAGCCGAGGTGTTTTGGGTTCGCTTTGCTGGGGACGTACCCGGTCGCGACGAAATCGTCCTCACGGACGCGCTTGATTTTGACCCAGTCGCCAGAGCGCTTAGGGCCGACGCGGTAAGGGGAGTCACTGCGTTTGGCGACGACCCCCTCGAGCCCGTGAGCGTCGCAGAACGCCAAGAGGGCCGTCCCGTCGTCGTCGAAGTGGTCGAGGGGTCGAATGACGCCCGACCCGCGGACGATGTCCGCTAGCACTTGCTTTCGGTCTAGGAGCGGGAGGGGTCGGAGGTCGAGACCGCCGACGCTCAGAATGTCGAATACGACGAACACGACGGGTACGGCATCGCGAAGGAAACGGATGTCGCCCGGGCGACGCGCGTGGATGCGGCTTGCGAGCTTATGAAACGAAGGGTGGCCTGCTTCGTCGAAGGTGATGATCTCGCCATCGAGCACGACTTCGCGAGCCACGAGTGTCCGCAGCGCTTCGACCACCTCGGGGAAACTCGCGGTGGCTGACCGGTGCGTGCGGTAGAAGAGCCGCGCTTCGTCGTGTTGGCGTTCCGCCAAGATGCGGACGCCGTCGAGCTTGAGCTCGTAGGTCCAGTCTTGTCGATCGATCGGTGCGTCGTCGAGCGTACAGAGCATAGGGACGGTTCGGCTCGCTTGGATCGCGCCCTCGGTCGCGCCGAGTTCGCGGGCTCGTTCGGTCACGGCGTCGTAGAGCTCTTCCGCGTCTCGGAGCTCCTCGACGGTGAGCCCTGATAGAACGCTTCGCGGTCGGGACGCGATGATGTCCTCATCGCTTGCAAACGGGTCGTCGCGTTTGATCAGAAGCCACTGGTTCTGCTGCGAATCAGGCTGCTTCGAAGGACGCACCAGGCTGAACCGACCCTTGAGCTTGAACCCGTCGAGTTCGAACGAGAGGGCCCCCTCGTCGAGTCCGGACTCAGCAGGGTCCCTTGGGTATGAGACGCGACCTCGATCCCAAACGATCATCGCGCCCGCGCCGTAGTTCCCTTCGGGGATCACGCCTTCGAAGTCGAGGTAGCGCAGGGGGTGAGGCTCGGTCTGGACGGCGAGTCGTTTGTCCTCGAGCCTCAAGCTCGGCCCTTTGGGCACCGCGAAACTCTGAAGGACGCCCCCAACTTGGATGCGCAGATCGTAATGGAGTGCACGTGCGCTGTGACAGTGGACGACGAAGTGCCCCCGGCGGGTCGTGCCACTCCTGCGCGTGGGTTCACCTCCGAACGGTTCAGTGGTCTTGCTCGGATCCCGCTTTTTCCGGTATCGCGAGAGCCCCTTGTCAGATGACTTACTCAAGTCTTCGCCAATCCTAGGATGCGATCTATCATGAACCGGTGCCCGCGCGCGCCATTAGCTCTGGGACACTGTCCTTCGGACTCGTGTCGATTCCGTTCAAGATGTTCACTGCCGCGAGCGCGGAGGGGGTGAAGTTCCATCAGCTGCACGACAAGTGTGGTGGCAGGATCAAATACCAGGTGTACTGCCCAACCGACGATGAGGTCGTCGAACGATCCGCGCTCGTCAAAGGGTACGAATACGCCAAAGGCCAGTACGTCCGGTTCAACGCCGACGAACTCAAGGCGCTCGAAGAGGAAAAGACTCACAACCTGGAGATCGTCGAGTTCGTGCCGCTCGAGTCTGTCGACTTCATCTACGTGGAAAAGTCGTACTACCTCGGGCCGGACAAGGGTGGCCACAAAGCCTACCGGCTCTTGTCGTCGGCCATGAAGCAAACCGGCCGTGTGGCACTCGGTCACCACGTGTCGCGCGGCAAGAGCCACCTCGTGTTGATTCGTCCCTATAAGGAGGGGCTGATCATGCATCAGGTGTTCTACTCGAACGAGGTTCGGGACTTCGGGGACGTGGATATCGGGGACGACGTGTCGTTCAAGCCCGCTGAAACCAAGATGGCACAGCAGCTCATCGAACAGCTGAGCGAGGACAAGTTCGACCCAGAGAAGTTTCAGGATGAGTTTCGCGCTCGCGTCCTCGAGGCCGTCGAAGAGAAAATCGCAGGTCACGAGATCACCACCTCACCCGAGGCGCCGCAGGCCAAGGTGATCGATTTGTTCGAGGCGTTGAAAGCCAGCGTCGAACAGTCTAAAGGTTCGCGCAAGGGCAAGCTCAAGCCGCCCAAGAAGGCGCCCGCCAAGAAGGTGGCAACCAAGAAGTCGAAGAAGAAAACGGCGTCGAGCAAAAAAGAGTAGCCCCGAATGCCCACCGACGATCCGGAGCTCACGGACCATTCGTTCCGACTTTGCCAGCAGCTGCTCAGAATCGATACGACCAATCCGCCAGGCAACGAGCGCGAAGCCGCCGAGTTGGTCGCCGACGAGTTGAGCGGTGCCGGGCTCGACCCCGTGGTCCTCGAGGGCACCCCCGGGCGCACCAACGTCGTCACGCGGCTTCGAGGGACGGGCGAGAAGCCGCCGCTCCTGCTTTGTGCGCACCTCGACGTCGTCGAAGCCGATCCTTCTTTCTGGGACCACCCGCCGTTTTGCGGCGAGGTCCACGATGGTTGCCTCTGGGGCCGCGGCGCGATCGACATGAAGAACATGGCGGCGATGTCGGCCGCGATCATGGCGCGGCTCTCGCGCGAGGGCGTCAAACCGAAGCGGGACCTGATCTTTGCGGCCGTCGCCGACGAAGAGGCTGGATGCCATCACGGCTCGCTCTGGCTCTCAGACAACCATCCAGACCTGATTCGAAGCGAGTTCGCCGTGGGTGAGGGCGGCGGCTTCAACATTCAGATCGCGGGTCGCACCTTCTTTACGGTGGAAGTGGCCGAGAAGGGCGTCTGCTGGATGCGGGCTCGAGCGACGGGTGAGCCGGGGCATGGGTCGATGCCGCGGAAGGACTCGGCGGTCGTCAAGATGAGTGACGCGATTGCGCGATTGGGCAAAGAGGGGCTTCCCCGCCACGAGTCCGAGGCCGTCAAGACTTTCATCGCAGAGCTCGCGTCGCATCTTCCTGCGCCCTTGCGCCCGATCGTCAAGCTTCTGGCAAACCCGACGCTCGGTCCGACCGCGCTCAACCTCATTCGCGATCCGTCGATCCGTCGTGGGTTCCTCGCCTTGTTGGGCAACACGGCTTCGCCGACCGTGCTTCGCGCCGGGAACAAGACCAATGTCATCCCTGGCGTCGCCGAGGCCGAGATCGATGGCCGCATCCTTCCTGGTCAGACCAAAGAAGACTTGCTTCGAGAGCTCGAGGCCGTTTTGGGCCCCGGGATCGACCTTGAGGTGTTCCATACCTTCGAGCCCACGATCACGGAGCCGATGGAGTCCTCGCTCTACGCGACGATCCGAGAGGTTGTGGCGGAGCGGGCACCGGGGGCGCCTGTGGTCCCGTTCGTGCTCACGGGGTTTACGGACGCGACTGCATTCACCCGGCTCGGCGCTCGCTGGTATGGCTTCGCACCGGTGAGGCTGCCCCCAGACATGCGGTTTGCCGACATGTTCCACGGGCACAACGAACGCATTCCGGTCGACGGGCTCGCCTGGGGGACATTGACGCTCCACGACGTCGTCCGCCGCGCCCTCCTGGAGTAGACCGCATCTGCCGAACGGCTCGGTCGGTCTTGGGGCGGGATGGCACGACCTACGCCCATCCACTCACGCTCGAAGATGCGCTGCATCTCCTCGGTTCGCGGAGGGCGCATCTCGCACCATCGCGCTCCCAAGCCCTCGGTCGCCCTTCGGCAGATGCGCTCCAGGGAGTGAGCGCTCCGCCGCGCGTGGGGTCACTCCGATGGTGTGGAAACGCTTTTATTTCAGTGGCTTACAGACCGCACCGCGAAAACCGGCGGTGCGGGGCGCGCTTCTGAGGAGTCGAGGCGGGGTCGCCAACGGCGGGGTCAGTGGCTTTCGAACTGGCCGCGCGCCTCGAGGGCTTGGAGGATCTTGTCGACTGCTTGGTCGATGCGCATCTGGTCGAGCGCGATCGTGAGGTCCGGGCTTTCGGGCGGTTCGAAGCCTGAGAAGTCGGCGTCGGGGCGGCGCTCACGACAAAGCGATTCGTCGGTGTTGACGTACACCTGCACGACTCGTTCTTCGCCGAGCCGTTCGACGAGTGCCTCGCGGTCCTTCTTGGTTGGGCTCGGGAACGCGCAGATGTTGATCAAGCCGGCGTCGGTGACGGCCTTGGCTGCCGAGATCATCGACCGCAGGTCCTCGCCCACGGGGCTCACAACTGTCGCGGTTCGACCCTGGTCGAAGAGCTTACGTTCGAGCGCGTAGGCCAACGTCCAGCGACCGCTTCCGGGGAGCCCTGTCAGCCACACCGTGGCGCCACGTTGTCCGAAGCGCTCCATGCGCTCTGACGGACTCACAAACGTCTTAGGCTCCATCGCCGATTCCGCGTGAAGCTCTTTCATCGCGTCTTCGAGGTTCTGGTCGCTGCCCTCGAGCTCGATCATGCCCGCGGCGACCGTGTTGTTGGTAAGTGAGTCGATGACGATGAACGCGCCGGTCTCGCGGTTTTTCGCGTAGTCATCGACGTAGAGCGCACGGTGGCAGCTGAGGTGCACCTTGGCGATGTCGTTGAGCGCGATGCCGTCTGTCGGCTTCTGTTCGAGGGTCTCCATGTTGACCTCGAAGTAGATCTTGTCGATCTGCGCACGCACCGTCTGTGTGGTGTGCTTGATCAGGTACGCCTTGTCGGTGTCGAGGGGTTTCTCGTGCATCCAGACGATGTGTGCATCGAAGCGTCGCGTCGCGCGCGGGAGGTTGTCCGGCTTGACGAGCATGTCTCCGCGGCTGATGTCGATCTCGTCTTCCAGCCGGATCGTCACCGACTGCGCGGCGAAGGCCTCGTCGATCTCGCCATCGTAGGTATCGATCGCTTTGACGCGGGAACTCTTCCCCGAAGGCAGCGACACCACTTCCTCGCCCTTGCGGATCACGCCTGACGACACTTCGCCCGCGAAGCCACGGTAGTCGAGATCTGGCCGGATGACGTACTGCACGGGGTAACGGAAGTCTTCGAAGTTGCGGTCGGCGGCGACCGGCACCGTCTCGAGATACTCGAGAACGTTCGGACCGTCGTACCATGAGGTGTTCTCGCTTTGGCTCACGACGTTGTCGCCGAGGAGTGCGCTGACCGGGAATGCCTGGATGTCCTTGAAGCGCAGCGTCTTCCCGAACTCCATGAAGTCGCTTCGAATCTCGTTGAAGACATCTTCTGAGAAGTCTTTCAAGTCCATCTTGTTGATACAGACCGCGAGGTGCGGGATCCCGAGCAACGAGGCGATGTATGCGTGCCGCCGCGATTGCTCGAGAACGCCGTAGCGTGCATCGATGAGGATCAAGGCCACGTTGGCCGTGGATGCCCCCGTGACCATGTTGCGCGTGTACTGAATGTGTCCGGGCGTGTCCGCGATGATGAACTTCCGCTTGTCGGTGGCGAAGTACCGGTACGCCACGTCGATGGTGATCCCCTGCTCGCGCTCGGCTTTGAGGCCGTCGGTCAGCAGGGCGAGGTCCGGCTCGTCGCTTTGCGACGCCGCTCGAACCGCTTCCATCTGGTCCTCGAAGACCATGCCCGTGTCGTAGAGAATCCGGCCGATGAGAGTCGACTTGCCGTCGTCGACCGAGCCGACCGACACAAACCGCAGCAACTCTTTCTTCCGGTATTTCGCGAGGTACGCTTCGATATCCTCGCGGATGAGGTCCTTTTCGTCGGTCATCGTGCCTAGAAGTACCCTTCGCGCTTCTTGGTTTCCATCGAGCCTTCCTCATCGAAGTCGA
>JBCCEK010000149.1:0-11754 GCA_039030295.1 Myxococcota bacterium
CTACGCGATCCCGCGCCTCGAGCACGGCTACCTTGGCTCCTTGGCGACTCAGCTTCCGCGCAGCGCAGAGCCCCGAGATCCCTGCCCCAACGACCACCACGTCCGCGTCCACACCCGACATCCCAACCCGCTTATAACCGCCCCCAAGAGACTACTCAATCTTCACGATCCGAGCGGGACGAAAGCGCTTGCGAACGGGACGCGGGGTGACGCTGAAGGCCTGATCGTAGAAGAACACCTCGTGCGCATCACCGGCCACGAACGACCGCGTGGGCGACGCCGGCCGGAGATCGGGAAATGCCTCAGTGCTGAGGGTGACCTCGAAGAGGGCGTTGGGGGGCAATCGCCGAGTGAACACTGCCAACCCTTCGGTGTCGGTCTCGGCAACCTTTTCCTGGCCCAGGAGTATCGGAATGGAGCGCGGCTCGCGAACGCGCACGACGATCGCGGCGACGTGCGCAACGAGAGCGCACGGAAGGAAGACCTCAAGCGCTTCGGAGCCGGCTTCTTCGAGCGATCGAAACGGCCGGACCTGAAGTGTGATCGGACCTCGGGCCTCGCGATAGCCTTCGGGGCAACCGTACGTGATACGAATCGTCCGAGATGTGGACGCCGACCAAGGGACGGTCGTGCGAAGCTCGCCCGCAACACTGGTTCCCTGGTGGGTGCCGTCGATCGAGATGCGAGTCCCTGTGAGCAGGTCACCGACATCAGACCGACTGCTGAGGATCAGCTCGATAGGACGAGCTGGTCCGCTTGGAGCGGCACAACACACCAGCGTGACCAAGGCGAGCGACCGAGCGGCCGTGGTGTTCATGGACAGTCCGCGCTCAGATAGACGGCGGGGCCTCGGCACCGGGTTTTCCACGTGAGAACCGTGAGGAGCGCCTGATGGTCTCCAGCACCGAGAAGCTTGGGATCGATCTCGCGGAGCAACGCTAGCGCGCCTTCAAAGTCGTTCTTGAGGAGAAGCTTGGTGAAACGTGCTCGCTCCCGACGCCCCTCCGCACTGGCCCCGCGCGAGGTATCCTCGCCGGCCTCCGGTCGAATCACAGGCATCGATCCGGAGTCCTCTTCGGGGTCTGTTTGCGGGGCGTGGGCGGCCACCGGGATCGGCAGCGGCGGATGGAGGCCCGGCTGCTTTCGGCGTTGATGCTCGACGACACCCGCGGTGATGGCGAGCGAGAACGTGAGGGCCCACGCGAAGCGACTGCTCCCCAGCCGGGCACCGACGCGGGACAGGAAAGACTTGAGCCATGGGAACCTCGGGGACTCTCGAGCGGCAAGAGCCGGATCGGAAGACCGCGAGACGAGAAGAGTCGGCGGGTCACGATCGATCATCGTGAGGTCGCCACCAAGATGAGGCTCGAGAAGGGTTGGTTCCTCCCTCATGGACCCTGACCAGCTTGCGGGTCCGCCGCTGGGCGGGTCGTTGAAGCGGGATGCTGCGTCGCTGCCCCGGGCGCCAGGTCGGACACGAACAGGTCACGTATGCGATAACCGGCGACCGACTCGTCGGGCCGGATGCCCGATATCCGAGAGACGACGAAGTGGCCGTCGGAGCGACGGTCGGCTTCAACGACTACGTCGACGGCCGACGCGACCGCGCGACGGAGCAGGCAACGGTCGGCGTTTGGGTCCGCGGCGAGCGCGAGCGCCTCGAGACGCCGCAGGCCATCGACGGGGCTTGCAGCCCGCAGCGTCGATAGGCTTCCACGCTTGCCCGAACTCATGGCGAGGACGAAGTCGAGCGCCTCTTCCCCGCAAACCTCACCGACGAAGAGTCGGTCGGGTCGAAGGCGCATCGCGGCCGGCAGCAGGTCTTGCAGGGTCAGCGGCGCACCGGATCCAGGCGACCGACTGGTCGCTTCGAGCATGACCAGATGAGGGAGCGTCAGGCGAAGCTCCGAGACCTTCTCGACGACAACGATGCGCTCTGACGGGTCAACAACGGAGGCCATGGCGGCAAGCACCGTCGTCTTCCCGCTTCCGCTCGGACCGACGATCAAGACGTTGGACTTGCGGAAGACCGCTTGTCGAAGCAACCCGGAGGCCACGGGACTGAGCGCACCGGACTCTGATAAGGCATCCAGCGTCGCGGTCACCTCGGACACTTGCCGAATGGACAGGACGGGACCGCTCGGAGCGGCCGGCGGCACGACCACCTGAACCTGAGCACCTCCCGGGAACCGGGCCTCTAGAACCGGGGCGTGGGGCCCAATCTCGCGGCCGACGGACTGGGCCAGGTTTCGGACCGCGGCGAGGAGAGCGGCCTCTGACGCGAATGAGTCGGAGGTGCGAAGCAACCGACCACCCTGCTCCACATAGATCTCTCGAGAGCCGTTGATCAGAATCCCGGTGACCTCGGTGCTTCCGAGGTGCGTCGCAATTGGTGCGAAGAGCTCGCGGAGCGTGTGCCGAAAGGCATCGCTCGGAATCACGGCGTGCCCTCCCTCGGTGTCCCGTTGGAAGGCCATGGTTGTCGCCGAATTCGAGCGCGGGCTGAGGACCCAAGGATCGATTGCGCTTCGGCGGCGTGCGCGCCGTCGGGAGCCAAGAGAAGGTACTTTCTGAGGTGAGCTCGTGCGGCTGCGAGATCGGCGAGATGCTCGCTTCGAAGTACGCCCAAACGATAGTGTACGAGCGGCAGAAGGGGATCGGCCCCGACGATCGCTTCGAGTTCGGCCTCGGCTGCCATCGGGTCGCCAAGAGCATCGTAGAGATTGGCGACCACGAACCGCATCCAGTTGTCTAACGGGTGGTCGCGCAAATACTGGGTGCCGTGACCCAGCGCAGCGCGATAGCGAACCGCACGTACGCAGACTCGAACCAACCAGGCTGCGACCAGCTCGGGGTCGTGCCCTCGCTTGCCCGCGGCAGTCAGGTACTGTTCCGCCCGAAGGTGGTCACCGCGAAGCGCGTGGGAAACGCCTTGGGCGAAAAGGGTTTCAGAAGATACCGAGCGCATCTCTTGAAAGAGTGTCGTGCGCCCGTGAGCGGGCCCGTGAGCGCAGCCGGCGAGGAACACGATGGCTCCGGAGAGTAGACCTCGTGCGACCCTACTTTGCACGTCGGAGCTCCGCCCGCGCCTTGCCGCTCGTCTGATCGAGCCACTCGATGTAGTCGTTTCGTCCAAGCGTCGACGTGAGCTTCTGAACGTGCAGCGTCTCTCGAATGACCGCGCGCCAGTCACGGGCCTCGATCGCCCGAAGCAGTGCGAGACGGGCCGCCGCGTAGTCGACCTCCACGCGAGCGGACAGAGAGCTGGCCTCGACTCTAAGCTGAGCCGCGGCAGCGGCGCGACCCGCAAGCTCATGACAATGGGCGGCCAACCGGAGCTGGTGCACTGCGAGCACGCCGTCGGCCGGATCGTACGGATAGCGACTGGCCCGTGCTCGGCCGCTCGCCTCGGCTCGCGCCGCCGCGAGTGCCGGATCGCCGCCTCGCGAGCACCGCGGCTCGGTCTGAAAGAGGTCCGGGTGGGCCAGGGAACGCGGAGCGCGAGAGTTCGGGACACGACCCAAGCCCAAACACCAGATGGCGGCGAGCGCTGCCGCGGCGAGGAGACTCAGAGAGCTGCGGAGTCCAAACCAACGTGATGGCTGCTTGGGTCGAGGAGCCATCAGAAGACCTGGAACTCGCCCGAAATGAACCGGATGACCAGCGGTGATAGAACGAGGGCGATGACGCAGACGAAGATGAGAGTCATCGGGCCCACCAGCATCAGCGCAGCGCCCGATGCGTTCTCTTCCGCTCGGAAACTCTGTCGTAGCCGCTGCGTCCGAGCCTGAACCGCCAGCACGTCGGCGAGCGGGTTCCCTTTGTCTTCGGCTTGGACGACGCTGTTGACGAACTCCGAAACCGCGTCCGAGCCGACCCGCCGTGCGAACCCCCGAATCGCACGGGCGCGCGAGTAGCCTAGGTCTAGCTCGCGAAGCACGGCCCGAATCTCCTCGATGAGTGGCTCCTGAGGGTCGGGGGCGCTCTGCACGATCTGTCTCAATGAGCCAGGAAAATCGAGCCCTGCGCTCATGCACAGAGCCGCGAGATCGATCGCGGCCGGCAGCCTGCGTTCGATCCGCCGAGCGCGTCGCCGAACCTCGCCACGCAGGTACGCGTAGGGGAGTGCGGAGCACGCCGCAGCCACCGGCAAGGCCGGTCCGGGTGGCCAACCGGCAAACGTGCTGAGAAGCAACCATGTCGACCCCGAGGCAGAGGCGAAGGCGATGGAAATGGCGATGACCTCGTTCGCGGTCAGGCCGAGATAGTAGCCACTAGCTTCGAGGCGAACCTCGACCTCGCCTCGCAACCGATCAACCGGCAAGGCCGCCATCCACGTTCCGACCAACCGAACCGACGGCTCGACGGCTCTGAACCACCCATTCTCGAGGGCGCGTGCACGTTTGAGCCCTCGCATGCCGAGTCGCTGAGGGGCAGGAGCAGCAACTCTCGACCCGAGGGCGTATGCGACGCCCGAGATGCCAAGCACGGTGCAAGCCACCGCGGTGCCTAGCAGCGCGCTCACAAGTCCACACTCACGATCTGGTGCGCCCAGACGGTCGCCCCCAGCCAAAGAACCGCACAGACCGCGAGGATCATGTGCCCGTAAGGATGGTTTAGCGTCGGATCGAAGTAAGACGCGTCGAACCCTCGGATCGCAAAACAAAGCGCGAACGGCATCGCCGCAAGGAGGACGACTTGTCCGCGGCCCTCAGCGGTCCTTGCGCGAAGGACACCCTCGAGCCTCGCCGACTCGCGCAGCCCTGCGGCGGTCTTCTCGAGTGCTCGCGAGAGCTCTCCACCCGTCTGGCTCGCGACGATGATCGAAGAGAGTGCCGCTGTGACCGCCGGGCTCCCAACGCGACGCGACATCGACAGAATGGCCCGCCGAAGGGGCGTTCCCAAGTGCATCTCTTTGACGAGCAGATCAACTTCTTCCGAGAAAGGGGCTCGAATCAACGGCAACGTCGAGGAAACGCTGTCGGCGACGGACGGCGTCGCCTTGAGCGCGTTCGACAGCATCAACAGCCAAGGCTCGAGTTGCTGCTCGAGCTTTCGGACGCGGTGGCGATGAAGCCGAGAGAGAGTCGCGGGAGGCACCAACATGGCCAGCGCGAGCGCGACGACGAGCCACGGCCTCCGGAAGAGGAGGCAACTCCCAAGGAGGATGCCGCAAACGAGCACCTGCGACCGGGCGACCACGGACCCGGTCACAGGTAGCAACAAGAACGCCGTGTTCCTGTCGAGGCGCGCGGCGTATCGATCGACCCAAGTCTGAAGTGGTCCACCGCGCGGGGACGCCACGCTGTACGCAAACATCGCAATGCAAGTGGCCGCGAAGAGAGCTCCCAGCACGAGAAGCGCCGTGGTTAAGTTCACAGGTACTCCCCCCCTTCGACCAAGCCGCGAATGACAAACTCCGACAAGAAGCTCGGGAGGTGGCCTGTCGGCGCGTACTCGCCCAGTACCTGGCCGGATTCGCGGGTTCCCGTCTGGCGAAACTCAAAGATGTCGCGGAGGGCGATCTCACCACGGTCGTCTAGGCCCTCAACTTCCGTGATTGCGGTCACTCGTCGGGCGCCATCTTGAAACCTCGCTGGCTGAACGATGATGTCGATGCTCGCGGCGACTTGCTCCTTCACCGCGACGGGCGGAAGGTCGAGTCCAGCCATCATGCAGAGGGTCTGGATCCTGCCAAGCGCCTCCCGAGGGCTGTTGGCGTGCATCGTCGTCATCGACCCGGCGTGACCCGTGTTCATGGCTTGGAGCATGTCGATCGCCTCGCCCGCGCGGCACTCGCCGACGACGATTCGGTCCGGTCGCATCCGGAGGGCGTTCTTGACGAGGTCGCGAATCGAGTACGCGCCGGTGCCCTCGAGGTTGGGCGGCTTGGCCTCCAACGAAACGACGTGTGGCTGCTGCAGCCTGAGCTCGGCGGCGTCTTCGATGGTAACGATTCGTTCTCGGTCCGGGATCGCTCGAGACAGGACGTTGAGAAGCGTGGTCTTTCCGCTGCCGGTCCCCCCAGAGATCAAGATGTTCCTCTTGGCGACCACGCAGCGCTCGAGAAAGCGAGCCATGCGAACTGTGAGGCTGTCGTTGGCGAGAAGATCGGCCATCGCTAGTGGGTTTCCCGGGAACTTGCGAATCGTGATGCAGGGGCCGCGCACCGCGAGGGGAGGGATGATGGCGTTCACGCGCGACCCATCAGGGAGTCGAGCGTCGACGAGTGGGGCGCTCTCATCGATCCGCCTGCCTAGCGGGGTCACGATGCGTTCAATGGCCGAGCGGCAAGACTCGTCGTCGGTAAAACGCAGGCGCGTCCGTTCGATGGTCCCCTGGCGCTCGACGTAGATCGTTTCGGGGTCGACGACCATGACCTCGGACACCTGGTCGTCGTCGAGAAGGGACTGGAGCGGACCAAGCCCGAGAACCTCGTCAAGGACCTGTTGCTCGAGCTCTGCGCGAGCGGTCTCGCCGAGAGCCGGTTGATCCATCGTGTCGAGGACTTGCCGAAGGGCGTCGAGGACCTTGGGACGTAGTCGATCGTGAGCCATCTGTGACCGATCGAGCGAACGGAGGTCGAGGCGGTCCAGCAAGAGTCGGTGGATCCGCCTACGGATATCTGGACTGGCTGACCCGCGTCGACCGGTTCCGGTGCTTAGACGGCTCTCGCCGCAGATGCGAACCCGAAGGGAGAAGGGCCCGATGCTGAGCTCGGCGCCGTCCGATATCGGGGACCGAGCATGCCGAAGAGAGCGCCGCCCCAAGCGCGTCCCATTGACGGAGCAATCAAGGACCCAGAGCCCACTCTCACTTTGGTGAATCTCAAGATGCTTGCGACTGACCTCGGGCGAGGGAAGGACGACATCGCAGGCGGCGTCTCTGCCGACGGTGATCGAGGCCGCCGGCGCGAGTTGTAGCTGCTCCCACTGTTCGCCCGTTCGCGCGAATGCGATATGTAACGGGGCGTTCATGGGGCGGACCCCGCGGAGGGCGAAGATGGCAAGCGCGGTTGGTCGAGTAGGTCGTATGCGTCGACGGAGCCGCGGAACGACTCATACGCTCGAATGGCCTCTTCCACTCGGTTTCGCTGGGTGAGGCTGACGGGTTCGACGACTGAGGGGACGACGAGCATGTACGACTTATCGGACTGAGCCTCTCGACCGTGCGAGCCAAAAAGGGCGCCGATGAACGGCACCATAGCCAAGCCGGGCAGCCCATCCTTGCTCCGCCGCTCCGTCCTGGCTTGAATCCCCGCGATCGAGATCGACTGGCCCAGGTCGAGGTTGACGAGGGTTTCGACGTGGGTCGTGAAGCGGCCAGGGATTCCTTGGGAGCCGCGCTCCTGATCCAGGTCCGATACGTCTGCGGTGATCTCGAGCTCGATTCGGCCAGTTCGCGAGTCGTAGCGTGGGAGCACCGTGATGCGCGTTCCGAACTCGATCGCCTGGACGTTGACGGTGAGGTTGTTCTGAACCTGGACGTTGAACTCCCCGCCTGAGGTAAACACGGCTTCGGTGCCATTGGCGGTGACGATCGCTGCCTGCCGGTACAGCTTGGCCCAGCCTTTGGCCTGGGCGATGTCGAGACTCGGCAAGAAGGTCTGCGGCAGGATCTGAAAGGCGCTTTGAGTTGGCACGCCGCTACCGCCGGTGATCGCCAGTGTGGCTTCGGAAGGTGTCAGCGTGCTGCCGATGTTCCCGGGCCAGTCGAGCCCTATCTGGTGACTGTAGCGCTCTTGGATCAGTACGAAGTAGAGGTCGAGCCGGATGTTCTCGCGACCCCCGAATCCGCGCGTCCCGTCCGCAGGGATCACCTCTATCGTGTACTGCACCTGACTGCGATCTTGGCGAATGAGCAGGAGCGAGCCGATTCCGACCGAGCGTCCGACCAGCACGAAGCGGCTCTGGTCGCGGGTCACGCGAATGTCGACGACGCCGGGGGCGCCCTCCGAGTAGCTCTTGACGCCCTTGGCGGAAAGACTCCGTTGCTCGCCGACTCGGATCACGATGGTCTCATCGAGGTCAACGTCGGCGCGAGCGCGAGCGGTCCCGAACGCGTGAGGCAAGAGCGCTACCAGGATCACAGTGAACCAAGCACTTTGCGGCCCGTCGAGCGTCAATTGACCCTCTCGAGCCGCACCCGCCGCTGACCCTCGGTCCGCTTCTGTTGATCGAGTACGTCGCGGTCGTCTGTCTCCGCGGCGGCAGCCGAGATCTCCAAGTCGTTCTCGTTGCGAAGCAGGAGACGAAGGGTCCCTCCCTCCATGGCCTGAGCCAGAAGCGCCGCCTGATCGATCGTGACGAGAAGACTGACGCCGCCGCGCCTCCCCGTGCCGGTTGCTTGATCGGGACGGAGTAGGCTGCCGACGGAAAGGACCAGGAGGTTCTGCAACAAGGGTACCGTCACGATGGAAGCGTCTTCACGAGAGCGAGCCCGCGTAAGCAGCACGTCGACTCGGTCCCCGGGCTCCAGCAACCCCCCGAACACGTTCTGCTCCGACCAAGGTACCGCCATCGCTCTTGTGCCGAGTGGGACGTTGCTCGACAAACTCGCTTCGAGTCGCGCGGCAGTGTTGAGGTCCGTCCACAGAAGGGTCTGGTTGGCCTTGACTCGCGCCCCGATTCGGACGCCAAGAACTCGCGGCGCATCGGATGCCAACACGTGGCGGTCCTCCACGTAGGCCTCCGGAAGGGCGCGAACGAGGAGAAGGTCTTCGGTGATGGGCTCACCGATCTGGGCGTCTCTTCGCAAGACGAGCAGGTCGACCGGATCGCCGCCCGAGGTCTCTTGGCGGAAACGCTGTACGTAGATCGCGAGCAGTATCAGGCCGAGCAGACCTACCCCAGCCGAAACCAGTAGCGCGTTTCGGTTCATGACGCGTCGGTCCGGAGGAGGATTAGTGTCGTGGACTCGGGGCTCGTTGGCTTGACGACCAACGTCACAACCTCGCCATCGCGCTCCGCTCCGAGAATGGTGATCGAGTCGACCTCTGGGCGTTCGCCTGGCGTGCCGCCGACCCACCGATAGCCCAAACGTGGGAGTGCCTGCGCGTAGAAGTCGACCAGTTTCTGTGTCGTCGCGCCTTTCGACACGTAGACCATCAGAGCACTCGAGCCGCCAGACTCGTTGGCAAAGAGAATGGGAAGTGCTCCGGGCGGAGAACCGAACTCGAGAGGTGCGGGTTGGTCTCGGCCTGCGAACTTCATCGAGAGCAGGGCCCCAAGGTCCAGCTCGTCTGCCCACGCGGTCAAAACGAGTGTTGTCGCTGGTGCATCGGCGACGGACTGGGCGAAGAGGAAGCGCATGCCCCCAAGCGCATGCAGTTTCCCGGTGCCCGAGAAACGGTGAAAGCGGCTCATGAGCTCGGGGATCGTGACCTGCGCTTCACCGAGATCGAGGCATGCCACGTATCCTCGACCCCCGTCCTGAAACGAAGTCGTCGCTACGCTTCGGAGCTCGGGCCAATGCGCCCGGCCGACGGGGATTCGCGCCGCGAGCAATCGGGTGAGGCTCTCGGCAAGTTCGCCATCGCGCGCGTTGCAGTCGGCGACGCGTCGCCCGACGACCTGCTGAAGCGAGCGGTCGACGGTCTGAACGCTGAAGTGTATGGCGTTGCCGTTGAGCGTCAGTGTTCTGTGGCCTTCGGGAGAAGCTCCGGAATGGGCCATGAGCGAACCTCCAAGAACGACGAGACTGTCGTCGACAGCGCCCCGGGCGCGCCCGAGCAGAATGATGACGGCGAACGTTGTGACTCCGCACCCGAGCAGCGCGACCCTTACGCATCCGAGTAGTTTGCGCGAACGACTCACTCGCATGCTCCTTCGGCGTACGGGACGTTGCGAAGGTCCGCCTCACACGCGTACTGGAAGATGTCTTTGCCATCTGGTTGAACGCGACCCCTCGCGTTGCAGGGGAGCACGTGGCTCTCGGTCTGACGCGCACCGCCGCCAACCAGGGCCGGTAGGCGCGCGCTTGCCGTACCGACGCCCTCGGCGACTCGCCCTCTGAAGAAACCCTGCACGTCACCAAGGAATCTGTCGCTGGAGAAGCGACCACTCGAGGCCGCGGCAGCCCCGGCGAGCGCGCCGCGCTCGACCTCTTGGCGGGCACGCGCGCAAGCCGCATCACAGGCGAGCCGCGGGCAGTCGCCAGACTCGGCCTGAAGCCAAGCGTGACGCCGAGCCCGCGCGCGGGCGTCTAGCTTGGCGCTATATAGATTGTTCAGCCCAACCACCCCGGCTAGCAGGGCCGCAAGCACCGGAACCACGATCAGCGCTTCGGCCAGCGCCGTGCCCATGGCTCGCGACCGGCGTATGTGGACGGCTGGCTTCAATGGACCGACACCGCGTTGAGGGCGAAGTCGCGGACGACATCGCACAGAGTGCCGAAGCCATGACCCGAAGCGGCCGACCCGCACGCCTCGACGAGGCGGTCCGGAACCCACTCTCTGGAAACCCGAAAGCGCCGGAGCCTGGCTCGCCAACGCTGTCTCCACATCCACTCCTCTGGGAACGCATCGCCGTCGAAGTAGTACTCGGCTTGCGCAAAACCAACGCGGCCGATGGCGTGCGCATCGTGCGTGCTACCGCGACCCGACGCTCTTCCGCCTTGAGCAAGCCGAAGACCGAGCTCTCCCCTCTGCCAGCGACCGACATGAGGATCCCGTCCCCAGCTGTAGGACCGATACTGAAACTCCTCCTGACCAAGCCAGACCCGCGTTCCGTCGGAACGCTCTCGAATCACGACCCGCGGCGGCTCGACGATATCGTCAGTGCAGGTGCGCCGTTTGCCGAGCCCAAGGGTCTTGCTGACCAGGCCTCCGAGAAAGCGCTTCAGCCACGTTGGGACCTTTGAGGACACGTTGTTCAGCCGACGGCCAAGCCCGTCGGCAACATGGTTGCAAATCGAGCCAAGGCTCCCCTCTTCCACTGGGAGCCCAGGACCTCCCTTCGGGAGAGGCGGCCCGAGGAGCGGTACGACGAACCCACCGACCACAGGGGACTCCTGAGTGACATCAGAGCCCATGACGTTCACCGCGCGGAGCTGCGCGAACGACGGGAACCCTCGCTGGACCGCATCGTGGGCGACGTCGATCGCGTCGTGCGCAACCCTGACGAACTGCTCAACCCCGTCGCCGATCCGTTCCACGGTTTGCTCGACCGGGGTGAGGGCAGCGATCAGCGCCGTCGCTTTGATCGAGAACACGATCGTCGCTACGAGCCCTTGCAGAACGCCGAGAACGATCTCGAGTAGCACCTCGACACTCCGCAGGACCAGAAGAATGCCAGCCGTGATCGCCATCACGATGTTGAGCAAGACGTGGAGATTCATACCCTTGGCGGCGACGATCGCTGCCGAGAAGGCACCGGCGTCTGCCGCGTCCTGCATCGCGCGGCGGTAGAGAATCGCGTCCCCGACGCCGACGATGTAGTACATCGCGCCGATGACGAAGAGCGCCATGAACAGGGACAAGGTGAGGACGGATCCCCTGCAATCGCCCGCGAGGTTGCGTAAACGATAACTCATGAGCGCACCCGTGGGCGATACGGGTATGGCGCGTCGTGGAGTAGAAGTGTTGCCTCATGGGAGACCTCCCGGAAGCGCCCGGGGAAGTACCGCCGGACGCGAGGGAGGAAGCTCTGGTCGAACATCTCGCGATTCGGCAAGTTGTCGAAGGACGCACACAGAAGGCGCCGTGCAAGCGGGACTCGACACGCGAACGCGTAAGAAACCCGGACGGTGATCTCC
>JBCCEK010000150.1:0-11750 GCA_039030295.1 Myxococcota bacterium
CGATGCGTTGCTTGGCGCTAATCGTGGCTGCTGGGAAGCGTTCCGCGCCGTCTACGAGTGCAAGGTGCCGGTCATCACCGCGGCGCACGGCTACTGCGTTGGAGGTGGGATCGGCCTCGCCGGCAACTCAGACATCCTCATCGCAGCCGAGGGGACCAAGTTTGCGCTTCCGGAGGTCGATCGCGGCGCGCTCGGTGCTGCGACGCACCTCGCGAGGCTGGTTCCTCCGCTCAAAATGCGCGCGATGGTGCTCACGTGCGAACCGGCGACGGCCGAGGAGCTCCACGCCTGGGGTTCGGTGCACGCCGTCGTTCCCTTGGCTGAGTTGGTCGACAAGGCGCGTGAGGTCGCACACACCTTTGCCACCAAGATTCCGCGAGTGGTCAGGGCGGCCAAGGAGTGCCTCAACAACATCGATCCGATCGACGTCAACCGGTCCTATCGGTTCGAGCAGGGCTTTACGTTCGAGCTAAACCTGGCCGGTGTGGCCGATGAGGCGCGAGACGCGTTTGTCGAGAAGCGTGATCCCAAGGCCGACAAGAAGTGAGGTGCGTTCGTGGTCGACAAACGAATGACGGCTGACGAAGCTGTCGCCGAAGTCACCGACGGCATGACGGTCGGCATCGGGGGATGGGGTTCGCGGCGCAAACCCATGGCCTTCGTGCGTGCGCTCGTGAGAAAGGGCGTTCGCGACCTCACGGTGGTCTCGTACGGAGGGCCCGATGTAGGAGTCCTCTGCGCGACTGGGCAAGCGCGGAAGGTCGTCTACGGCTTCGTCTCGCTCGACTCGATCCCCCTCGAACCTCACTTCCGAAAGGCCCGCCAATCCGGGACCATCGAGGCTGTCGAGCTCGACGAGGGCATGTTCCTGCTCGGGTTGCGCGCGGCCGCACAGCGGCTCCCGTTCCTGCCCACTCGCGCGGGCCTCGGCTCTGACGTCCTGTCGATCAACCCTCATCTTCGCACAGTGACCTCGCCCTACGACGACGCCGAAGAGCTCGTCGCCGTGCCTGCGCTCAAACTCGACGTGGCCTTCGCCCACGCGAACCGCGCAGACATCGGCGGCAATGGGCAGGTCCTCGGCCGTGACCCCTACTTCGACCACTTGTTCTGTATGGCCGCAGACCGCGCCTTCATCAGTTGCGAGCGGATCGTCCCCACGTCCGAGCTCACCGCCGGCGGGCCACTCCAGAGCCTCGTCATCAATCGAATGATGGTGTCCGGCGTTGTCGAGGCGCCCGGCGGCGCGCACTTCACCGAATGTCCTCCCGACTACGGGCGCGATGAGAAGTTCCAACGCGAGTACGCGGCGACCGCCAAGGACCCCAAGGCGTTCAAGGCGTTTCGGGAGAAGTATCTGGACGTCAGCGAGGCTGACTACCAGCAGGCGGTCGCGTCATGAGCAACGCGGAGGCAACACGATCAGACATCTGCGCCTTGGCGGTCGCCGAGTGTTTCCGGAACGACGGGGAGCGTCTCGTGAGCGCGATGGGCACGACGCCGAGCCTAGGCGCGAGGCTCGCCAAGGCGAGCTTTGCGCCCGACCTGCTGATGACCGACGGCTACAACCTGCTGCTCCGCAGGGCGATCCCACTCGGCACCCAGCCGACCGACGACGACGTGGAAGGCTGGCTTCCCTTTGGGGCGGTTTTCGAGACGCTTTGGTGGGGGAAGCGACACGTCCTGATGGGCGCGTCTCAGATCGATCGCTTCGGGAATCAGAACATCGCGTGCATCGGGCCGTGGGCCCAGCCGAAAGCGCAGCTCCTGGGTGTCCGCGGGGCCCCCGGAAACACGATCAACCATACGACCAGCTATTGGGTCCCCAGCCACAACCGTCGGGCCTTGGTTGCCGAAGTCGACATGGTGAGCGGCGTTGGCTACGACCGAGCGGCTTCCTTGAGCGAGGCGAACCGACGTTTTCATGAGATCCGACGGGTCGTCACCAATCTCGGTGTCTTCGACTTCGACACCCCCGACCACACCATGCGGCTACGCTCGATCCATCCAGGAGTCGAGCTCGAGCAGATCCGCGACAACCCCTCGTTTGATCTCGTCGTCCCGGATCCGTTGCCCACCACGGCGGTTCCGACCACGGCTGAAGTTGCCCTCATTCGCCAGCTCGACCCTCACGGCTATGCGCAGAAGGAACTCCCTGCATGACGCATCCGACCTTGAAGACCGAAGTCTGCGATTTGTTCGGCGTCGAGTTCCCAATCGTCCAGACCGGCATGGGCTGGGTTGCCGGAGCGGGCCTGACCGCCGCGACGAGCGCCGCGGGCGGGCTCGGGATCCTTGCCGCTGCCACGATGACCTTCGACGAACTCGCCGACGCGATCGCGAAGCTCAAGGACCGAATCGACAAACCGTTCGGCGTTAACTTACGCGCCGATCAAGAGGACGTCATGGCCCGGGTCGAGCTTCTGATCCGCGAACGCGTCAAGGTCGCGAGCTTCGCGCAAGCGCCCGGCGAGAGGGTGATCAAGACGCTCAAGGATGCGGGGGTCGTGACCATGCCGACGATCGGCGCGCGACGGCACGCCGAGAAGGTCCAAGCGTGGGGCGTCGACGCGGTGATCGCCCAAGGGCAAGAGGGTGGCGGGCACACGGGTCAGATCCCCACGTCGATCCTGATTCCCGACGTGGCCTCCGCTGTGGACATTCCCGTCATCGCAGCAGGTGGGTTCCGCGATGGGCGCGGTCTCGTGGCGGCGCTGGCGCTCGGTGCGGCGGGCATCGCGATGGGAACGCGGTTTCTTCTGACCCAAGAGAGCCACGTGCCGACCGAGGTCAAAGAGGTATACCTCGCCACCAAGGCCAACGGGACCGTGGTGACGAAGGCCGTCGACGGATACCCGCAGCGGGTGATTCGCACGAGCCTGGTCGACAAGCTGGAAAAGGCCAGCGTGCTGACTCGATTCCCGCGGGCGCTGTTCAATGCGCTCTCCTTGATGCGGGTGACGGGGACACCGTTCATGGCGCTTCTTCGCGAAGGCCTCTCGATGCGAAAGAACCAAGGGCTGACTTGGTCACAGCTGGCGATGGCGGCGAATGCGCCGATGCTCACCAAGGCGACGATGGTCGACGGCCAGCTCGAGACAGGCATCCTCCCGACGGGCCAGGTGACCGGCGTCATTGATGAGATCCCGTCGGTCGCCGATCTCGTCAGTCGGGTGATGCAAGAGGCTGAAGACACGCTCGCTCGGATCGGCGCGTGACATGGACCTGAACTTCACCGCCGAGGAGAGCGCCTTTCGCAACGAGTGCCGCGCGTGGCTGGAAGCCCACGTGCCGAGCTCGCCACTCCCGTCAGGCGACACGCGAGCCGGGTTCGCCCAGCACCTCGAGTGGGAGCACGTGCTGTTCGACGCGGGTTGGGCTGCGGTGTCGTGGCCGAAGGAGTACGGGGGTCGCGAGGCCACGTTGGTCGAGTGGCTGATCTTCGAAGAGGAATACTACCGGGCCCACGCGCCGAGCCGTGTGACCCAGAACGGCATCTTCCTCCTCGCGCCGACTCTGTTTGAGTTCGGCACCGATGAGCAGAAGGCCCGAATTCTGACACCCATGGCGCGCGGCGATGTGACCTGGGGACAGGCCTGGTCCGAGCCCAACGCCGGCAGTGACCTCGCGGCCCTCAAGAGCACGGCCCGGCAGGTCGAGGGGGGCTGGCGGCTCACCGGCCAGAAGACGTGGTCCACGCGGGCAGCGTTCTGCGACATGGCGTACGGCTTATTCCGCACCGACCCCGAGCAGACGCGGCATCGCGGCCTCACCTATTTCATGTTTCCGCTTCGAGGCGACGGGGTCACTGTTCGGGGTGTCGACCGGCTTGATGGCGACGAGGGCTTCGCCGAGATCTTCCTCGAAGACCTGTTCGTTCCCGACGCGGAGGTGATTGGCGAAGTCGACCAAGGATGGAAGGTCGCGATGCAAACCACCAGCTCCGAGCGCGGGCTCAGTTTACGGAGTCCGGGCCGGTTCATGGCAATCGCCGCCAAGTTGATCGATCTCTTCCACCGCTACTCGCGTGGCGCCACCCCGGCGCTCCGCGACGAGGTTGTGCAGGCCTGGCTCGACGCACAAGCCTATCGTTGGTTCACCTTCGAGACGGTGACGCGCATGATGCGCGGCGAAACGATGGGCGCGGACTCGAGCATGAACAAAGTGTTCTGGTCCGAGATGGACGTTCGAACCCACGAGACCGCCCTTTCCCTCATCGGTGAGGCGCTCGAGCTCGACGAGGGCGCGCCAAGCGCGGTCGACCGGGGCCAGTGGTTGAAAGGGTTCCAGTTCTCGCTTGCTGGGCCGATCTACGCCGGGACCAACGAAATCCAGCGGAACATCATCGCCGAGCGTGTGCTCGGTCTCCCTCGGAAGTAGCGCATGGATTTTGCCTTCACCGATGACCAGAAGATGTTGCGGGACACGGTTCGCGACGTTCTCGATCGGGAGTGTCCCCCGGAGGTCGTCCGAGACGTTTGGGAGGGCCGTGGCGCGCGCGCCGAAGCCGTCTGGGCGACCCTTGCCGAAACCGGGATGATCGGTATGACGGCGCCTGAGGGAGCCGGTGGCATGTCGATGACCGAGCTCGAATGGGTGCTCCCTTTCGAAGAGATCGGCTATGCAGCAGTTCCCGGGCCTTACGTCGATACGGTTGCGGTCGGCATCCCGATTCTGGCCACAGCGGGGACCGACGCTCACAAAGCGCAGTGGCTTGGCCCGGCGGCATCCGGGCGAGCCCGCATCGTCGTCGCCTTCGAGGGTCAAACGCGGGTCCCGTTCTCCGAAGGGGCCGACGTGCTGATTGCTCAGCGCGAAGGCGAGTCGTTTTGCGTGCCGTGGCCCGAGGTGTCGATCCATAGCGAGCCTTCGGTCGATCGTGCTCGCCAGTTGGTGTCGATCGAGTTCGATCGATCGGACCCGTACCGGATGCGTCCCGACACGACGGCTTGGTCGACGGCGAGGGACCGCGCCACCTTGGCGACCGCCGCGGTGCTGGTCGGGTTGAGTCGCCGCATGCTCGACATGACGGTCCAATACGCCAAGGATCGCGAGCAGTTTGGCAAACCCATCGGTGCGCAGCAGGCGGTGAAGCATCGTCTAGCCGACGCCCTGATTCAGCAGGAGTTCGCGCGCCCGATGGTGTACAGAGCTGCATGGTCGATGGCGACGGCGGGGACGTCGTCCTCGCTCGATGTGTCGGTCGCCAAGATCTACGCCTCCGACGCGGCGAAGTTCGTCGCCCGTCAGGCACTCCAGGTTCACGGAGCGATTGGCTACACCATCGAGTACGATCTCCACATGTGGATGAAGCGCACTTGGGCGCTTGCGGCGGCGCTAGGTGATTCCGCGTTCCACCGTTCCCGTGTGGCCGAGCACATTCTCGACGCCCCGTAGACGTGACGGCGCCCGGCCGGCTCATTCACCGGAGCTGCGTTCACGCCGGGTCGAGCCGCGTCCACGCTCTTGCGCCTTGCGGAACCGGAGCGCTCCCCCTAAAGATCCGATCGACAAGCGAGGTTGTTGGATGCCAGAAGCGTACATTGTCGAAGCAGTTCGCTCTCCCGTGGGCAAGAAGCGGGGCGGTTTGAGTAAGGTTCACCCTGCCGATCTCGGCGCCCACGTGATCAAGGGCGTGGTCGAGCGCACGGGGATCGACCCTGGCGCCGTGGACGATGTGGTGTTCGGCTGCGTCGACACCGTGGCCTCTCAGGCTGGCGACATCGCTCGGACCTGTTGGTTGGCCGCCGGGTACCCGGAGCACGTGCCTGGTGTGACGATCGACCGCCAGTGCGGCTCTTCGCAGCAAGCGGTGCACTTTGCGGCGCAAGGCGTCATGAGCGGCACCCAAGACATCGTTGTCGCCGGCGGCGTGCAGAACATGACCACGATTCCGATCGGCGCGTCGATGATTGTCGGCAAAGAACTCGGGATCCCCGATCCCTTCTCGGGATCCGCGGGCTGGAAGGAGCGTTACGGCGATCAGCCCGTGACGCAGTTTCATGGAGCCGAGATGATCGCGAAGGACTGGGACCTGTCACGCGAGGAGCTCGAGGCCTTCGCCCTGCAGAGCCATCAACGCGCTGCCCGCGCGCAGGACGAAGGTCGCTTCGACCGCGAGATCATCCCGTTCGGCGACGTCACCGCCGACGAGGGGCCTCGCCGTGATACGACCGCCGAGAAGATGGCCGCGCTCCCGCTCTTGATGGAAGGCGGACGACTCACCGCGGCGGTGGCGAGCCAAATCTCCGACGGCTCTGCCGCGATGCTCGTCGTCTCCGAGAAGGCGCTCAAAGAACACAACCTAAAGCCCCGAGCTCGCATTCATCACATCAGCGTGCGGGGTGAAGATCCGATTCGTATGCTGTCCGCGCCGATTCCCGCGACCAAATACGCGCTCGACAAAGCCGGCATGTCCCTCGACGACATCGACCTGGTGGAGATCAACGAGGCGTTCGCACCCGTCGTGGTCGCTTGGGCCAAAGAACTCGACGCCGACATGAGCAAGGTCAACGTCAACGGCGGGGCGATCGCACTCGGTCATCCGCTCGGAGCCACCGGAAGCAAACTCATGACGACGCTCCTGCACGAGCTCGAGCGCACCGAAGGCCGCTACGGGCTGCAAACGATGTGCGAGGGTGGCGGCCAGGCCAACGTCACCATCATCGAGCGCCTTTCCTGAGGCGGCGATGCCGGGCCGCTCAGCGGCTTACCTCCTCTCGGCTCCGCTGCGAAATACGTACGTATTCCTCACTCCGCCGCTGCGGGGGCGCTCGCTGTTCGACCCAGCCTCGCCACCTCAGGAACGTGACATGCGGCTCTCGGGTGAGATGGGCCGATCTGCGCCCATCCCCTCACGCTCGAAGATGCGCTGCATCTCCTCGGTTCGCGGACGTCGCATCTCGACCCATCTCGGGTGAGATCCTCGGTCGCCGCGGAGCCGCGACGCTCTCCTGAGGTGGCGATGCCGGGCCGCTCAGCGGCTTACCTCCTCTCGGCTCGTCCTGAGGCGGCGATGCTGGGCCGCTCAGCGGCTTACCTCCTCTCGGCTCCGCTGCGAAATACGTACGTATTCCTCACTCCGCCGCTGCGGGGGCGCTCGCTGTTCGACCCATCCTCGCCACCTCAGGAACGTGGCATGCAGCTCTCGGGCGAGATGAGCCGATCTGCGCTGGGTTTTTCGGGTGGTTTGTGACGGGGTGGTGAACCTTCTCACGAAAAGCTGCGAGTTTGTCGACATCATCCTTTTGGGTTGTCATGATGTACGCCTAGGTCGCACGCCTGCATACGCGACCCGTTATCCCTATGAAGCCCAAGCCGAAGCGTTTTGAGTCGCGAAGACCTCCTGTTCGGAAGCACTCGGAGGTGCGTCCCGCCTCGGGCGGGGCCGAAAGGCGGCGTGGCGATCGGTGGCCATCCGACGCCAGGGTCGAGATCATGACGCCGATCCAACAAGAGGCTTTCGCGGTCGATGTGAGCGCGTCGGGCATTCAACTGCGCCTCCGCGGGTGGCTCTCCACCGGGTCCCTCTGCGACCTGCGGATCACCGCCCACACGGGTCGAGAGATCTACAAGCGAGCCCGCGTGATTTGGGCGCGACGCGTCGGGGATGAGTGCATGGCCGGCCTTCAGGTGATCGCGTCGATCAACCCACCGATCGACGAACCTGCCTAGCGGTAGTGCGGGACCCAGCCGCTCTCGTCTTGGAAGAGGCGAACACAACGCATCGTTCTCGCCTCGGTGAGCTCGAAGCGGTGGTGGCGTTCGGCCGGAACGACGATCAGATCCCCAGGCTCGATGATCACGCGCATCCAGCGGTCATCGCGCGACCGAATATCAAACACACCGGCGCCTTCGAGGATGAAACGCACTTCGTCTTCTTCGTGCCAATGCTCGGCATCGAACTTGGCGCAAAGCTCGTCGAGCCCGGGTGTATCGGGTCGCAGCTCAATGACGTCTTGGGTGATGTAGCCCTCGTCAGCCTTCAGTCGGTCGAGCGAAGGTTGGTACGCGGCGTTTTCCAGGGGAAGAGCGCGGTAGAGGACGCCTTCTTTCGCCAGCTCTTGCTCGTCTAGCGGCTGGCCCGACTCGAGTTCGCGCGCCTGCATGCCTCAGTGTCACCTTCCTTGGTGGGGTCGCTCTGGATCGATGCCGAGCTCCCGCATACGAAGTGTCGTTTCAAACAAGTAGTCGTAGCTCTCGGCTTGGGTCTTCGCTTCCGCCCAGTTGCGACCCCAGACGTAAACCCCGTGCCTCTGTACCAGAACAGCCTGTGTGTCCGGATAGGCTCGGATGGCCCCTGCCATGCTGTCCGCGAGGTCGCATTCGCGTGCCGTGTTCGCGATGATCGGCACGACGAGGCGATCGTGGTAGCCGTGGCCCCGGATGCCCTTGATCATCTCGAGCTCTGTGACGCGAAACTCGTTCTCACATGCGAGCGTCGTCAGAAGTGCGTTGACCGAGTGACTGTGCAGTACCGCACCAGCATCGCGCATGCGGAACGCGTTGAAGAACAGGGGCGCGCACTCGCTCACCTTGAGACCCGTACCGGTCGGGCCGTCGATCACCTGACCATCGAGATCGAGTGTGAAGATGTCTTTCGTCTGCAGACGCTCCTTCTGCACACCGGACGGGGCCATGAAGACCCGGTCGCCTTCCCGGATACTCACGCCGCCTCCGGTCCCAGACGCCCACCCAAGTGAGTAGAAGTGGCGACAGAGTTCGACGATTCGGGCTCGGGGGTCTTCGGACATCCGCAGTTCCAGATTTTCTAGGATGATCGGGGTTTTTCAGCAATGCGGCGACTTGACGGAGTCGCATTCGCAAAATAGAACATGTTTCACTTCTCCTTCACCCTTTCTACCCAAACCGGGAGGTCGGCATGGCCAAGGTAGCCAACACGGAAGAATACTTCAGCACCCTAGGCGATCGCTTTGAGGCCAGCGCGGCGAGCGGCGTCAACGCCACCATGCAGTACAGCCTGAGTGGCGACGGCGGGGGCGACTGGATCGTCCGCATCGAGGACGGTGTGTTCAAGGGGGTGGAGACTGGAAGCGCCGACAAGCCCACGCTCCACATCATGATGGACGCCGCCAAGTTCGTGGATATGGCCAACGGCGACCTCGATGGTCGAAAGGCGTTCCTCACGCGCAAGTTGAAGGTCAAGGGCAACATCGCCCTGGCCCAGAAGATGCAGAAGTTCTTCCCGCAAGGTTAGTCGAAAGGGTCGCGCGCACATGAACGACGTTCTCTCCGCTCCCTACGTTCTCGAGTACACGTACACACGCAGCACCGGTCCGGTGATCGGTCGGTTTCTCGAGAGCCTCCGCTACGGTGTGCTCGAGGGCGTGAAGACTGCCGACGGTCGCGTCTTGTGTCCGCCTGTCGAATACGACGAGTCGGGTGAAGCGACCTCAGGCGAGTTCGTTCCATTGCGGCCCGCCGGGACCGTGAAGTCGTGGACGTGGGTCGAGGAGCCCAAGCCGAGTCATCCGCTCGACCGACCCTTCGCGTTCGCCCTGATTCAGATCGACGGTACCGACAACGCGATGCTGCATGTCGTCGACGCTGGCGACCGCAAGCACATGAAGACCGGAATGCGCGTTCGGCTTCAGTGGGCCGAGGAGCGGTCCGGAACCATCCAAGACATCGGGTGCTTTCAGCCGGTCCTGCCGTACCTGCCGGGCCCGGTGCATCTCGAGTACCAGGTGAACCCGGGGAAGCACTACTCCGCGTACTTGCGCGGCCTTCAGGAGGGCAAGCTCATCGGTGGCCGCGATCCAGAATCGGGCAAGGTCTACGTCCCGCCGCGCGCCGCGGACCCGGTTACCGGCAATCCCACCGACGAGTACGTTGAGGTTAGCCAGGTCGGCGTGCTCACGACGTTTGCCATCATTCGGATCCCGTTCGAAGGTCAGAAGCTGAAACCTCCCTACTGCTTTGGTGCCATCGTCGTCGACGGGGCCGACATGCCGATCTACCACCTGATCAGCGGTGTCCCGTACGACCAGATTCGGATGGGCATGCGTGTCAAAGCCAAGTGGAAGCCAAAAGAAGAGTGGGGGCCCTCGCTCGAGAACATCCTCTACTTCGAGCCGACTGGCGAGCCCGACGCGCCGTTCGAAAGCTACAAGGAGCACCTCTGATGCGTGACGTTGCGATCGTATCTTTCGCACAGCTTCCCAACGTGCGTGTCTCCGAGGAAACCGACGAGGCCGAACTGGTACAGCCGGTCACGTCGCAAGCGATGGGTGAGGTTGGACTCACCCAAGACGACATCGGCTTCACATGTTCCGGCAGCACTGACTACCTTCCCGGGCGTCCGTTCTCGTTCGTGGCGGCCGTCGATGGGCTCAAGGCATGGCCGCCGATCCGCGAGTCTCACGTGGAGATGGACGGGGCGTTCGCGCTCTACGAAGCTTGGGTTCGACTCATGCACGGCGACATCGATACGGCGTTGGTGTTCTCATTCGGGAAGTGCTCGCTCGGGCCGGTCCCCGAGGTGTTGAACCTTCAAAACGATCCGTACTACGTCCAACCGTTGGGCCTCGACGCGATCAGCGCGGCTGCACTGCAGGCGCAGGCGTTGCTCGATAGTGGCCAAGCGACCGAGCGCGACTTCGCCGAGGTGGCGGTACGCAACCGAAAAGCTGCCACCGACAACCCGAACGCGCAGGTCAAAGGCGACTCCAGCGTGGAGGCGATTCTCGAAGAGCCGTACATCAGCTCGCCTCTACGCAAGAGTCTGTGCTCGCCGTTGTCGGATGGAGCGGCGGCCATCGTTCTCGCCGCGGGCGATCGAGCACGCGAGCTCACAAAGCGACCAGCATGGATTCGTGGGATGGACCACCGAAGCGAGCCCCATGCGCTCGGGCAACGCGACCTCACCGAGTCGTCGTCGACCAAGCTTGCCGCCAGCAAAGCAGGCGTCTCGAATGGACCGATCGATGTCGCCGAGCTGCACGCGCCGTTTGCCCACCAGGAACTGATACTGCGAGACGCCCTCGGGGTCGGCGGCGAGGTCGATGTGAATCCTTCGGGTGGGGCCCTAGCGGCCAACTCGCTCATGACCGCTGGGCTCATTCGGTTCGGCGAAGCGGCGACCCGAGTCTTGGCGGGCGACGCGAACCGTGCGGTCGCGCACGCGACCAATGGCGTTTGCTTGCAGCACAATCTGGTGGCTGTTTTGGAGGGCGAATAATGGCCGAGCATTGTGCCGTCATCGGGATCGGACAGACCAAGCATCGTGAGAGCCGTCGTGACCTATCACTTCCCGGCCTGGTTCGTGTCGCAGCGCTCGAGGCACTCGCCGATGCGGACATGACCTTCAAGGATATCGACGCCATCGTCCTCGGGACCGCCCCCGACATGTTCGAAGGCATCATGATGCCGGAGTTGTTCCTCGCTGACGCGCTCGGGGCGGCTGGCAAGCCGATTTTCCGGGTCCACACCGCCGGGTCGGTGGGTGGCTCGACGGCGGTCGTCGCTTCGCATCTCGTCCAAGGAGGCGTTCACGAGAAGGTCCTCACCGTGGCTTTCGAGAAGCAAAGCGAGTCCAACGCCATGTGGGCGCTTTCGCCGGCGGTGCCCTTTCAACCTCAGCTGGTTGCAGGGGCGGGCGGCTACTTCGCGCCACTCATCCGCTCCTACATCCGCCGCTCGGACGCGCACCCCGACACCGGCTGCATGGTCGCCGTCAAAGATCGTGCGCACGGGATGCTCAACCCACACGCGCACTTGCACCTCCAGCA
>JBCCEK010000151.1:0-11695 GCA_039030295.1 Myxococcota bacterium
CGGTCGTAGTAATCGCGGAAGTCGGTCGTCGGGGCGAGAGCAGCGCGAAGGCCGTGTGGAGCGGTGAGCGACGCTTGTAGACGAAGGCACGCATGCTCGCGCACGTCATGTTGATTGGTCTCGTTGTCGAGCCCGAAGTCCGGCAGCGCCAAACTCGCTGCCCCCTCGACCAACGAGTGGCAGAGCTCGTGCAGAATCATCTGCGCAAGACAGTCGTCCGGATCGAGCGTGTCCGGGGTGCCGATCACCATGACGCCCTGGCCATCGGTCGAAGCATAGGCCTCGCTTGAGCGTTCTACCCGAAAGCCGATTCGATGCGCGGTGGTGAGCCAAATGGCGTCGAGCGGATCGAGGTACAGGTGTGTTGGTTCTCGCATCGGAGTCAGAGCATCTTCCGAAACATGTAGAAGAGGCGGTCTAGCATTCGAATCGCGAGGGGGCGACGCCTCCAATCATCGTATGAGACTTCGGTCGCGAGGGCCAAGTCCTCATTGAATTGGCGCTCCAACGCGCCCGCGACGGTCGCGTCCTCGACCGCGGCCACGACCTCGAGATTGAATCGCCAAGACCGATAGTCGAGGTTGTAAGTTCCGACGGTGCACCACTGCCCATCGACGATCGCGGTCTTGGAGTGCAAGACCGAACGGTGCCATTCGTAAAGCCGAATCCCCGCCTGAAGGAGCCGCCCGTAGAGCCGCCTCGCTGCGTATCGCGCAGGAAAAGAATCGCTCTTACCGGGAATGATCACGCGGACATCGACCCCTCGTTCGGCGGCCTGGCGAAGCACTCGCCGAATGCGCGCATCGGGAATGAAGTAGCTGTTGGTGATTCGAACCGACCTCGTCGCAGACGCGATGCGTCGCAGGTAGGCTCGCCGGATCGCACGGCGGTCGCGGAAGAAGTGATTGGCGAGGACACGAACCCGACTACCGCTTGCATCGGGCAGGTACTCGGGCGCCGGCATCGACGGCCTGTCACTTCCGCCAGGCTGGGTGATGCGACTCCATCCGTCGACGAAGATCCTTCGCATCTGTTGTACCGCGGGTCCCTCGATCCGAATCGTATCGTCCCGCCAACCCTCGCCTCCTTGGTCGACGGGCGCCCATTCGTCGCCGAGGTTGACACCCCCCGTGAAACCGACCCCGCGATCGACCACCAGGAGCTTGCGATGGTCACGATTGTTGATGACGCCTATCCGAAACCGACGACGCCACGGGGCAATCGGGTTGTACTGCTCGACCTCACAACCCGCGCTCTTCATTTTGGTGAACATGCGGCCGTCGCTCTGCACGCTCCCGACGGCGTCGTAGATCACCCGTACCCGAACCCCGGCCTCGGCTTTGCGGCTCAGCGCTTCGGCAAACGTGCGCCCGACCCGGTCTGAACCGAACCAATACATCTCGAGTAGGATCTCGTGCTCTGCGTTCTCGATCGCTTCGAGCATGGCGGGAAAGGCGTGCTCCCCGTCTCGCAGAAGCGTCACCCGGTTGCCCGAAACGAGGGCCTCGAAGCTCCCCGTGGATTCGAAAACACCGCGCCACTGTCGATATGCTTTGCGAGCTAGGCTCACCCTCGTACCCCCTACCCTTGTGGTATCGTGGCCCCGATGAAAGCCGTACCTTGCCCGATTTGCAAGACGCAGGTCGCCAAGCGCACCAAGAACTTCCCGTTTTGCTCGCCACGTTGCAAGCTGATCGACGCGGGCAACTGGCTCGACGGCAACTATCGCATCGAGGCGGCCGAGACGGAGCCATCTTGGGGGAGAGACGAATGAAGTACGCATGCTTGGTCGTGGTCGCATCGCTCGGAGTGCCCGCCGTTGGGTTTGCGCAGGACGCCTCCGCATCGGGGATGGCGGGCAGCGAGAACGTCGCGACCGTCGAGCCGGCCGACGCGGCGCCAGCCAAAGAAGAGAGCGACAACGAGCGGAGTGTCTACAGCCGAAAGGTGCGGGGCCTCCTCTGGATCGAGGGCTTCGTCGGGCCCACGTCCTACGACCCCGACCAGTTCGGTTCGCTGAGCCTCTCGTCCGACATCCCGAGCGCGCCGCGTCGAACTGGCGCCGAGTGGGGCTTCGCCGCAGGCGTCGGATTGGGTGGGTTCTGGCTAGGCGCGTTCTACCGACAGGCAGACTTCGACGCCTACAAACTCGGCAAGGTGGGACTCGACATTCAAGGCGTGTTTCGTTTCATCCCCTTCGTCCACCCGATGGTACGACTTGATCTGTTCTACGCGACGGCGTTCGGCGGCAACCCCTACGGTTCGGACCTTACCGACGTCGACATCGACGGGGGTGGCTTCACCGTTGGCGCAGGCCTTCGCATTCCCATCATCCGCTGGATGTCGTTTGCGGCGACCGTCGACTGGTCGTTCATCGGCCTCGCGGTTCGCGCGACACCGGCGGGCGGAGGCGACCGAGAAAAAGGCGGAGTCACGGGCCAGCAAATCGGCGCGACCTTCGCCCTGACGTTTCACTTCATCGGGGTTCGCGGGGGCGACTAGCGCTGGCTTGCTTCGTGTACGTGCTCCACGAGGGCACGCGCGTTGGCGACCGACGCTTGCGGCATGATGCCATGACCGAGGTTGAAGATATGCCCCGGTCGCCCGGCCGCGCTGTCTAGCACTGCCGAGGCACGCGCCCGAAGCGCTTCGGTCGACGCCAGCAATGCCGAGGGATCCATGTTCCCCTGGAGGGCCACGTCGGAACCAAGGTGGGACCATGCCTCGTCGATCGAGATCCGCCAGTCGATCCCGATCACGTCGCCGCCGGCCTCCTTCATGGCCGGATAGAGGTTTGGGTTGCCCGTCCCGAAGTGAATCGCGGGGACGCTGGTGGGCAGCCGCTCGAAGATCGAGCGCGTGTGGGGCAAGACGTACCGTCGGTAGTCGGATGGTGACAGGCAGCCTATCCAACTGTCGAACAGCTGAACCGCCTGGGCCCCGGCATCGACCTGCGCGCACAGGTAACGCGCGACGGCATCCGAGAACTTCGCCATCAGCGCATTCCAGAGGCCTTCATCGTTCAGCATGAGTTTCTTGGTTTCGAAGTAGTTCTTCGAGCCTCCTCCTTCGATCGCGTACGACGCCAACGTAAAGGGTGCGCCTGCGAAGCCGATGAGGGGCACCGAGAGCTCCTTTCGCGTCGTTCGGATCGCGTCCATGACGTAGGAAAGAGAGCCCGCCGCATCGATCTCCTCCGCAACCGCGTCAATCTGCGCGGCGGTTCGCAGTGGGCTGAGGATCTTGGGGCCAGCATCGTCGGTGAACTCGAACCCGATGCGAAGGGGTTCGAGGACGAGCAGGATGTCCGCGAAGATGATCCCTGCATCGACCCCGAGTTGATCGACCGCACGCACCGTGACTTCGCACGCGAGCTCGGGCGTCTTGCAGAGCTCAATGAAACTCACCTTCTCTCGTAGTGCACGGTACTCGGGTTGGTAGCGCCCCGCCTGACGCATGATCCAGATCGGCGTGTACGGAGTCGCTTCGCGGCGACAGGCCTGCAAGAACACACTCATCATCCCTATGTAGCGCCAATCGAGCGAATCGGTCGCGAAATCTCGCGGCCGCGAACGGTGAACGTCGGTTTTACATCGCGATCGGCGGGTCGCTTCGGAGGTTTTTGACGATCGCCCTTGCCCCGGCGACCACGAAGATCGACCCGGCCACGACCACCAATCCTCGAGGGCCCGCGGCGCGCCTGGCCCGACTCAACCCGTCGCGCACCGAGCGCGCGATCGCACCCTCGCGGATCTCCTGAAGCGCGGAAGGGTCCGCCGCACGTCGTATCTCGGGCTTGACGTAGACCACTCGGTCGACGAGCCCGTCGAACGCCCCAAGCATCGCAGCGTGGTCTTTGTCCTCCATGGCACCGAAAAGGAGCGCGACACGGCCGTCGTGGGCGAACTCCTCGAGATAGGCCGCGAGCGTCTGGCAACCGGCGGCATTGTGCGCAGCATCGAACAGGAACGCCGGCTGGCCGCGGTGTACTTCGAGTCGCCCGGGCCACCGCGCTCGCCTGAAGCCCACCGAAATCGCTTCGTCGTCGATGTCGTACCCTTTGCTCTGAAGGACATCGAGCGCGCCGAGGGCGCATGCTGCGTTGTCGGCCTGGTAGCGACCGCGGAGCCCGAGACGCAGCCCGTCCCATTGGTGATCTCGCACCCGAGCCGATAGGCGGTTCCCTGTCCAAGTCGCCCCGAAGTCGCGGTCGATCCAAAGCGCTCGGGCCGCTTGGCGCGCGACTCGTCGTCGCACGGGCCGACGCGCTTCTTGGCCGCGTACGCCAACCACGCAGGGCACCCCGGGCTTGATGATCCCAGCCTTCTCGCGGGCGATCTTCGCCAACGTATCGCCTAGGATCCGTTGATGCTCGAGGCTCACGTTCGTGATGACGGAGACCTCGGGCGTCACGATGTTTGTCGCGTCGAGCCGACCCCCGAGCCCGACTTCGAGCACGACCACATCACACCCGGCATCTCGAAAGGCTTCGAAGGCCAGGAGCGTCGTGTGCTCGAAAAAGGTGAGCTCCGGGAGCGCTTCGTCGTCGCGCAGCGATTCCAAGCGACGGGCGACTTCGGCTTCACGAAGCGGGCGTCCATCGATCTTGACCCGCTCAACGTAGCGATGAAGATGAGGCGATGCGAACTGGCCGGTTCGGTACCCTGCGGCTCTCAGGACCGACTCGACCAGCGTGGCGACGCTGCCTTTGCCATTGGACCCACCGACGTGAACGACGGCGAGCTTGGCTTCCGGGTTGCCGCGAACGCGGGCGGCCTCGGCAACCCGATCAAGCCCGAGTTTGACCCCACGAGACTCGAGGCCGTAGAGCCACCGCAGTGCTTCGGTGTACCGGCTCACCGCGAGAGATACTCGACCATGCGAGCGACGTTCTGACGCATGTCGTGACGCGAGGAGATCAGGTCGACCATGCCGTGCTCGAGGAGAAACTCCGCGCGCTGAAACCCCTCCGGGAGCTTTTGGCGAATGGTGTCTTCGATCACGCGCGGTCCCGCGAAGCCGATCAACGCGCCGGGCTCCGCAATATTGACGTCACCCTGAAGCGCAAAGCTTGCCGCGACTCCCCCGGTGGTCGGGTTGAGCAAGATGCTGATGAAGGGCGCGCCAGTGGCTTGCACCTTGGATCGCGCCGCGAGCGTCTTGGCCATCTGCATCAGCGACAGCGAACCCTCTTGCATTCGAGCGCCCCCGGAGCACGAGAGCAAAATCACCGGTTGCTTCTTGCTGGCCCCTCGTTCCATGAGTCGTGTGATCACCTCGCCGACGACGGACCCCATCGACCCACCCATGAAACGGAACACAAACACGCCGATTTGGACCGGACGCCCTTCGAGCTCGGCTTCGCCTGCCAGAATCGCGTCGCGAACACCCGTCGAGCGCGCTGCAGCCTCGAGTCGCTCCGGATAAGCCTTGGAATCGACAAATTCGAGCGGATCGCCCGCACTCAACTCGGTGTCGTGAGCGACCCAAGTCCCGTCGTCGGTAAGGAGCTCGATCCATCGCTCAGCCGGCAGATGAAAGTGAAAACCACACGATGGGCAGACTTCGAGGTTGCGCGAGAGGTCGTCCTTCTTGATGGCGTCGCCACACGCGTCGCACTTGCGGAACAGCCCTTCACCGAGCGTCTTCTTCTCGGAGGCGTCGACGCCTGCCTTGGTCTTGACGAAGTCGTTCACCTGCCCGGTGGCTAGCATGAACGCCAACGGTGAGCGACCCCTAAGAAGGCTCTCCGGTGCCTCCTGCCACGATCGCTGACAGGTGCCGTCCGGTCTCGCCCTGATCGCGCCGGTGCGAAAAGAAATGCGCGGCATCGGAATGCGTGCAACCTCCGACGTCGTCGATGGCGGCGTCCCCAACTCCTGACGTTTGAAGTTGGTCACGCAACAGCGCAGCGAGATCCCCATGCGGTCGTTGTCGTGAGCGGTCGACTACTTGAAGCGACCGAGCTGCGCCTTGCAGCTGTTCGGCAACCTCTTCTCCGATCTCGAATGCACCCACCCGAATGTGCGGACCGAGCGCCACGATCAGCTCGGACGGATTGCGGCCGAGCGCCTCAATCGCGCGCGGAACGACGCCAGCGACTGCGCCACGCCACCCGGCGTGAACCGCGGCAACGTCTCCGGTCCCAGGGTGTGCGAACAGCACCGGTACGCAGTCCGCCGTCCGTGCCGCGACACCGAAACCGGCGACACGCGTGATCAACGCATCGCCCTCGAGTTTCGAAACGGTGTCTGACGGATCGACAGCAGCCACTTCGCGCACATGGACCCCATGCACCTGGCGCTGCTCGAACAGGTGGTCGATCGGTAACGCGAGCGACGCGGCGAAGCGGGCGCGGTTCTCGAGGACGGCAGCTTCGCGATCGCCCAGACCAAACCCAAGGTTCAGTGTGTCGTAGGGCGCGCCGCTCACACCGCCCGAGCGAAGGGCGAAACCGTGACGGAACCCAAAGCGATCCAAAAGGCTAGAACGCCACACACCCACACTGTGTTCTAGCTCACCGAATCGTTGCGCGCTCCTGAACTCCAAGCTACACAAGTTGCCTTCTACTCTTGGCTCGGAGAGCGAATGCACCGTTTCCCTTCGGAGGAATGGACAGAGGCGTACAAGAACGCCATCAACCATTGTCGCGCGTACCGCGAGGTCGGTAAGCCCTGGACCTTCGGCGCGGTCGCCATGATCGTCCGGAGCGACCTCTCCCTCGGCATCGAGGAAGACAAAGGCATGGTGCTCTACGTCCACGAAGGTGAGTGCCATCAAGCCAAGTTCGTCGAGGGCGAAGTCAGCCCCATCGACGCCGAGTTCGTGATCGTCGCCTGCTATCGCCGTTGGAAAGACGTGATCGAGGGGAGGCTCGACCCGATCCGCGGGCTGATGGAGGGCAAGCTCAAGCTCACCAAGGGAGACCTGAGTACGCTGGTACGCTTTGTCGAATCATCGCGCCAACTCGTGACGAGCGCCCGGAAAGTCCCAACCGCCTTTCCGCACTGAGGCGTGAGCACCAGGCAACTCCTCATGAGCGGGTGCACGCCCTGCCGATGGCGCTATCGTCGTCTTCCCCGATATACATTCCTTATCCGCAGTTGGAGCTCCAATGAATTTCAAAGCACTCCGTGTCAGCCTTCTGGCCGTCTGTGCCGTAGCCCTCGCCGCGTGCGGCGACTCGAGCAGCGCGCCTCCCCCTGAACCCCTCGACCTTGAAGCGTCGGCATCCCCGATCGCGCTTGGTGATGTAGAAGCAAGCTTCTACGAGGGCATCCCGTACGGCGAGTTCGACGAGAACTTGTTCGACATCTATCTGCCTGAGTCGAGCGAGCCGACGCCTCTGCTCTTGTACATCCACGGAGGCGGTTTCACCGGCGGTTCGAGGGACACGTCGGGACAAGCCGATCTGGTTCTCCCGCTCTTGGCGGAAGGCGTCGCGTTCGCGTCGACCGACTATCGCCTCCTTCGTACGCCTGACCCGGACGGCGTCATCAAACCACTGCTCGACAGTACCCGCGCCCTTCAGTTCATCCGCTACCATGCGCAACAACTCAACATCGATCCCGATAATGTCATCTTGATGGGCGGTTCCGCTGGCGCCGGAACGAGCTTCTGGATCGGCTTCAACGACGACCTCGCCGACCCATCGAGCGAAGATCCAGTCCTCAGGCAGACGACCCGCGTCAACGGGATCATCGCCATCTGGACACAAGCCACCTACGACATCGGCAAGTGGCGAACGGTTGTGTTCGAAGAGTTCGGGATCGATCTCCTCGGGCTTGCCGACGCCCTCGGCCTTTCTCAGGCGCTCCTCGACTTCTACGGCATCACCGAGATCGACGATTTCGAGTCCGAGGAGATCCTCGAGTACCGTGAGCGGGTCGACATGCTCGATCTGATGGACGCGAACGACCCACCGTTCTACGTGGACAACTCGCTCGAAGAGGTCGGCGCACCCTTCAGCGTCAATCTGGCGTTTCATCACGCGAATCACGCACTGGTCTTGGTCGAGCGCGCCGAGGAGGTCGGCCTCGATCACGTCGCGTACATGCAAGGCCTCGGCATCGAAGACCCGAGCGGCGAAGACGCCGTCGGCTTCGCGCTCCGGAACTTCGGGCTCTGAGCGGCCCGCGCAAAGCGATCGCCAGCAGACGTCCCGCCGGAGCGTCCTAGCCCAACGACCCCGCCCAACGAGACCCCGTTTTCTTTGGGGGGAGCAGCTTCCTCTGGCCACACCTCGAAGGCCCTTTCCGGCAACGGCTGGGGTACCGGCCACGCCAACTTGACACCCAGCCACGCCCGACTACTTTCCGCCCCCTGCAGTCCTTGCGGAAGTGGCGGAACTGGCAGACGCGCTAGACTAAGGATCTAGTGAGGTAAAACTCGTGGAGGTTCGAGTCCTCTCTTCCGCACCGCACGCCGCCCACGGGCGGCGTTCGTCCTCCAGTCGTACTCTCACCTACGGTGTACTCGGCCCCTTCGGGGCCTGCGTACTGCGCCTGGAATCCGACAGCTCCGCGGACTTCGTCCACTCCGCCTTGTCGTATTCCTGTCACACACGAGTCCTCTCTTCCGCACCGCACGCCGCCCACGGGCGGCGTTCGTCCTCCAGTCGTACTCTCTCCTACGGTGTACTCGGCCCTTCAGGCCTCCGTACTGCCCCCGCGTTGTCCACATTGCCAGGGATTCGTCGCTGGGGTAGGACCGCAGTAGCTTCCATGCTCGTCGAGCTCGTGAGCAAAACTCGTGTGCTAGCCATCGTCGGCGACATGATCCGCGTCGAGGCGACAGGTGCTGCGCTCGGTGACCTCGCCGCGGTACAGAACGTCGACGGTACCACCTCGACCGCGCGAGTGACCGGCCTCGACCGCAACATAGCAACCCTTCAAGTCTTCACGGGGGGAAAGGGCATCTCGACGAACGCTCGTGTGAGCTTTCTCGGTCACCCGTTCGAAGTGACCTTCTCCGACAACATTCTCGGCCGCATCTTCCGTGGTTCGGGCGTTCCGATCGACGGCAAACCCGAGCTCGCGGGCGACCCCAAGATCCGCGTCGCCGGACCCACGGTGAACCCGATGCAGCGAGTGCTCGCGTCGCGAATGATCGAAACCGAAGTTCCGATGATCGATGTGTTCAACTGCCTCGTCGAGAGCCAGAAGATCCCGATTTTCTCGGTCGCGGGAGAACCGTTCAATCCGCTCCTCGCGCGCATCGGGTTTCAGGCGGACGCGGACATCGTCGTGTTCGGCGGGATGGGACTGATCTTCGACGACTATCACTTCTTCCGAACGCAGTTCGAGGAGCACGGCATCTTCCACCGTACGGTGATGTTCGTGAACCAGGCATCGGACCCGATCGTCGAGCGCATGCTCGTGCCGGATATGGCGCTGGCTGTGGCGGAGAAGTTTGCAGTCGAACAGAACAAACGTGTTCTCGTCCTGATGACTGACATGACGGCCTACGCAGATGCCATGAAGGAAGTCGGCGTCGCGCAGGAGCGGATCCCAGCGACCCGCGGCTACATGGGCGACCTCTACACGCAGCTCGCACAGCGCTACGAGAAGGCTTGCGACTTCAAGGGCGCAGGGTCGGTCACCATCCTCACGGTCACCACGATGCCGGGAAACGACGTGACCCATCCTGTCCCCGACAACACCGGGTACATCACCGAGGGGCAGTTCTATCTGCATGACGGCTTTCTCGATCCCTTTGGGTCCCTTTCACGCCTCAAGCAGCACGTGATCGGGAAAGTCACACGCGAAGACCACAGTCAGATCATGACGACGATGATTCGCTTCTACGCGTCCAGTCAGGAGGCCGAGCAGAAGCAGGCGATGGCCTTTGAGCTGTCCGAGTTCGACCACAAGCTCATCAAATACGGAGCGCTATTCCGGTCGCGCTTCATGGACATCAACGCCTCGATGCCATTGGTCGAGGCGTTGGACCTCTGCTGGAAGACGCTGGCCGAGTGTTTCGAACCCGAAGAGCTGCTGATGAAGCAGGAGCTCGTCGACAAGTACTTCCCCCGTGGCAAAGATCAAACTCAGCAAGCATGAGCTCGCGCGTCAGCGTAACAACCTGAAGCTGTACCAGAAGCTTCTGCCCTCGCTCGACTTGAAGCGTCGCCAGCTCACGGTCGAGCTCAAGCGGGCTCGGAAGGAGTTGGAGGACACGAGGGCGGCGGTAGACACCCTCGAAACGAAGATTGGCGAAGAGCTCCCAATGCTTGCGTTCACCGCGATCGACGTCGATGGGCTGGTACGCATGAAGGACTTCGCGCTCGGCGAAGAGAACGTCGTGGGTGTGCGCCTGCCGGTGCTCGAGCGAATCGACTGCGTGGTCGCCGACTACTCGATGCTCGGAAAGCCGGCTTGGGTGGACGTACTCGTCGACCGGCTCCGCGATGCGGCGGAGCAGCGGACTCGGCTGCAAGTGTCGGAAGAGCGAGTACGACTACTCGAGCAAGCCGTACGACGAACGACTCAGCGGGTGAATCTCTTCGAGCGAATTCTGATTCCCAGGTCGAGGGAAGCAATCAAACGTATCATGATCTACCTCGGGGACCTGGAGCGCTCTTCGGTCGCCAACTCCAAGCTCACAAAAGCAAAAATCAAAAAACAGCAAGAGGCGCTCCACGGAGGCCGATCGTGAGTATCGTCCAGCTCAAGAAGGTGACACTCCTGGCGCCGGACGACCTCAAGGACCGGGTCATCGAAGACCTCCAGGCGCTTGGCTGCCTTCATCTCATCCCTCTGACCGCGGAGGGCGAGCCCGCAGACGACGGCGCGGGCCCGTCGAGGCAGGCTCGAGAGGCGCTGAAATTTCTTGCAAGCTGCGCGTACCAACGACGCCAGGTGACCGACGGGAGTCAGTTCGATCCCGTCGCGGTCGAGGAACAGGCGCTCGCGCTTCAGAAGCAGCTCTACGACCTTCGTGAGGAGCGGGACTATCTCGCTCAACGGCTCGAGAACCTCGAACGCTGGGGGGATTTCGCGTACGCGCCGCTCGACGACATGAACGGGCTCAGGCTGTGGTTCTACGTGGTTCCGCAACGTGAGATCGACGCCTTTCGCGAGGTCGACCTTCCGTGGGAAATCGTGAACAGCGACGAGCGCGACCACTACGTCATCGTCATCTCGGCCGACGAACCCGAAGGGGTTCCCTTCGAGCGTACACTCACGGGATGGCGCTCGCCTGCGCAGCTCGCCCAACGTCTCGAAGAGACGGAGGTCGCGATCGAAGATGCCGAAGCCGAGCGCGCGAGTCTCACGAGATGGGTTCAACTCTTCGCTCGCGGCCTCGATGGTCTCGAAGACTACGCGGCTCGTCGCTACGCGGCGCGCCAGACCTTCGACGACACCCCCCTTTTCGCGATGCAAGCCTGGGCCCCCGAGGATCGCCTCGGCGATCTCGGAGCGTACGTGGCAGAGAACGGCTACGCCCTCGAAGTCGCGGATCCCGCGCCGGAAGACGCGCCCCCCACCAAGTTCCACAACCCGCCGAGGCTTCGAGCGGGCGAAGACCTAGTGACTTTCTATCAGACCCCCGCGTACCGGCTTTGGGACCCGTCGTCCATGGTCTTCTTCTCGTTCGCAATCTTCTTCGCGATGATCATCTCCGATGCGGGCTACGGTCTGGTGCTCGCTGGCATCACGGCCTGGCTCTGGAAGCGGATGGGCGCGACGGACAA
>JBCCEK010000152.1:0-11617 GCA_039030295.1 Myxococcota bacterium
AGGCCGAGGTCGACCCGACCGACGCCACGGAAGCGGCCACCGCGATCCCATGACCGACCCCAAGCCCTTCGACCCCGACCGCGCCACAGGCCCCATCGCTTGGATGGCCAAGAACGCGGTGGCTTCGAACGTGCTGATGCTTGTTCTCATCATCGGCGGCCTGGTGACGCTGGCGTCGGGGATCAAGCAAGAGGTGTTCCCCGAGGTCGAGATGGACGTCGTCTCGATCCAGGTCGCGTACCCAGGCGCGAGCCCCGCCGAAGTCGAGCAAGCGGTGATCCTCGCGGTCGAGGAAGAGGTTCGTGGCATCGACGGCGTGAAGAAGGTCACGTCGACCTCGCGCGAAGGGATTGGAACCACGTTCGTCGAGCTTCTGCTTGGCACCGATCAAGATCGCGCGCTCAACGACGTCAAGAGCGCCATCGACCGCATCACGTCTTTTCCGCAGGACGTCGAGCGCCCCACCGTCAGCCTGATCTCGAACCGACAGCAAGTGATCTCGCTCGTGCTCTACGGGGATGTCGACGAGGCTACTCTTCGCGCGGTCGCCGAGGCGAGCCGCAAAGAGATCCTTCGCGACGACCGTGTCACGTACGTCGAGCTTTCCGGCGTACGTCCCCTCGAGATCAGCATCGAGGTGCCTCAAGCCGAGCTTCGGAAGTACGGGTTGACCCTCGACGAGGTGGCCGACCGCGTCCGCATGGCCTCGGTGGAGCTCCCGGGCGGCGCGGTCAAGACCGACGCCGGCGAGATCTTGCTCCGAACGACCGAGCGTCGCGACCGCGGCGAGGAGTTCGGGAACATCATCCTGAGGAGCCAGCCCGATGGTTCCCAGGTACGCGTCCGTGACATCGCCACCGTGGTTGACGGCTTTCAGGAAAACGACCGGGAGGCGACCTACAACGGCCAGCGCGCCGCGATGATCAATATCTTCCGAGTGGGGAGCGAGACCCCACTCACGGTCGCGGCCGCGGGCAAAGAGTACGTCCAGAAGCTCCAAGAGACGCTGCCTGACGGGCTTTACGCCGCGCCGTGGTTCGACACCGCCGAGATGTACGAACAGCGCATCTCACTTCTGATGAACAACGCCCGCATCGGCCTCCTGCTGGTTTTGCTGACGCTGGGCCTGTTCCTCGAAGGGCGGCTCGCGTTTTGGGTCACTTTGGGCATTCCCATCTCGTTCGCGGGCTCGTTGCTGTTCCTTCCGATCACCGACGTGTCGATCAACATGATCTCGCTCTTCGCGTTCATCATTACACTGGGGATGGTGGTCGACGACGCGATCGTCGTCGGTGAATCGATCCACAAGCACCGCACCGACGGCGCCGATCGATTGGAGGCCGCGATCAAGGGGGCCCAGGAGGTCTCGCAGCCCGTCATCTTCGCCATCCTGACGAGCTGCGTCGCGTTCGCGCCGATGCTGATGGTCCCCGGTGTGATGGGGAAGTTCTTCCGGGTCGTACCTATCGTCGTGATCGCCGTCCTGATCATCTCTCTGGTCGAGTCGCTTCTGATTCTCCCGGCCCACTTGTCGCACCCGATGCCGTGGTGGCTTCGGGTCGTTCTTTCGCCGTACTTGTGGTTCATGAACCTGGTGGCCCGGCTGCGAATGCCGGAGCGGCTTCAACGGTTCATTCAAGACGCGTACGTCCCGTTGCTGGGTCGGGCGCTCGAATGGCGATACTTCACCGTGACGTTGGGCGTGGCCACCCTGCTCTTCACGGTGGGCTATACGGCCGGTCGGATCCCATTCACCTTCCTCCCGAAGGTCGAGGGGGACATGATTACGGCCCACCTCAAGATGCCCGTCGGAACACCGGTCTCGTCAACCGACCACATCGCAGAGTCGATCGCCGCTCGCGCGCGGAACCTGATCGAAGACGCTGATGCGCGACGCGACGACGGGACGACGGTGTCGCGCGGCATCTACGAAGAGGTCGGCGCGGCCAGTCAGCTCGAACCCGGCCCCGAGGGAATGCTGGGCAAAGAAGGAAGCCACCTCGCGACCGTGATGGTGTACCTCAATGACGCGGGCGAGCGAGACTTCACGACGCAGGAGTACGTGCAGCGCTGGCGGGACGACATCGGCGAGATTCCGGGCGCCGAGTCGCTGACGTTCACCTATGAAGTCGGCGTCGAACCGGGGAGCCCAATCGACATCGAGCTGATCCACGACGACGTTCCCACCCTCGAGGCCGCAGCCGAGCGGCTCGCGCGAGAGATAGGGTCGTACGCGGGGCTTCGTGACATCGACAGCGGGGTCACCAAGGGCAAGGAGCAGCTCGACTTCCGGCTCACCGACGAAGCCGTCGCGCAGGGCCTCACCGAGGTCGAGCTCGCACGGCAGGTGCGAGGCGCCTTCTTCGGCGCCGAAGCGGTTCGGCAACAGCGCGGACGCGACGAAGTCCGGGCGTACGTCAGGCTGCCTCTCGAGGAGCGGCAATCGCTCTACAACGTCGAGCAACTGATCGTCCGAACGCCGACCGGGGGCGAGATGCCACTCTCGCAGGCCGCCGAGCTCGATCGAGGCCAGGCATACACGGTGATCAACCGAACCGACGGACGACGTACGATCAGCGTCACCGCCGACATTGCGAGCGCCGACGCGAACGCCAACGAGATCGTCGGCCAAATCCTGCAGCGGGAGGTCCCGCAACTCATGGCCGACTTTCCGGGGCTCGCGTTCAGCCTCGGCGGCGAGCAGGAACAGCAGGCCGACACCATGAGGGCTCTCGGTCTCGGCTTCATGCTCGCCCTCATCGTGATGTTCTCGATGCTCGCTGTCGTGTTCCGGAGCTACTCGCAGCCGTTGTTGATCATGTCCGCGATTCCGTTTGGATTCGTCGGCGCGGTCTGGGGACACGTCTTGATGGGCTTTGGGCTCAGCGTGATGAGCATGATGGGCCTCGTCGCCTTGTCAGGGGTCGTCGTCAACGACTCGTTGATCCTGATCGTCGCCATCAACCGCTACCGCGAAGGCGGGATGCAGTTGTGGGACGCGGTGATCGCAGGGGGCGCGCGCAGGTTCCGGCCGATCTTGCTCACGTCGCTCACGACGTTCTTTGGCCTGGTCCCGATGATCTTCGAGCGGTCCGTGCAGGCCCGGTTCCTGGTGCCCATGGCCGTGTCGCTCGGTTTCGGCGTGCTGGCGGCCACCTTCATCATGCTGCTGATCGTGCCCTGTTCGTACATCATTCTCGAAGACGCACGGCGGCGAGGGAGCAACATTTTCGCACGCCTGCGTGGCCGACCGACGATCCCGCCTCCGCCGCACACCGGCCCCTCCGAACAAGACCTCGAAGGGCTCATCGCCGAAGAATAGACCAGAGTCGCAGCCGTTCGGTTTCGGGTGCGAGCGGTCTGGCCCTGCCGGGCGCTGCAAGCCCTACGAGGCTTCGGCGAACGTCCACGCGCCGGTCTGCGCGTGGTTGCGGTTGAGTTCGACCGGCTTTCGCATCAAACCGAGCGCTCCCGCCGTGGCGTGCATGCCCGCCCAGCGTGCCAGCCCCCGGTACGCATCGACCGTCCGTGTCGGCACCCGACGGGCGTGGTCTCGGGCGACCTCGAACACCTCGAGATACCGCTGCACGCAGGCTTGCGGGTCCGAGCGGTCTCTCGCGTTGGCGACGGCGCGATCCCCGAGATGCCGCCGAAGCGGGGGCTTGGTGAGCAGGAGCTCGATGTGGCTTGCAAAGCGCTCGTCGGCGTCATGCGCGACCGGGTCGACCAAGAATCCATCGTCGCCGTCGGTGACCTGCCCGGCAACACCCATGCCGTCGTTCATCGCGATGACCGGAAGCCCGCACCAGAGGGCTTCGCTCACGACCTGCCCGTAGGTCTCGGACAGCGACGCGTACACGAAGAGATCGGCGTGCCGATACCATGCCGGCATCTGCGCGAGGCTCTGCTCGCCCATGAAGAACACCTTGTCTTCGACCCCGCACTCGGCCGCAAGCGTTCGAAGCGATTCGTGCTCTGGCCCGTCTCCAACGAGCGTCAGGGTCGCATCCCGCGGCTGAGTGTGGACGAAACGCCCAAAGATACGAATGAGACGGTCGACCTCTTTTTCGCGTACGTGCCGGCAAACCGCGAGGATCCGGGAGCCTCGTTCGGCGCCGCGAGGGAACGGATCGGCCTGGTCGGTCACATCGAAGATGCGGCGCTCGATCGCGCGAGGAATGACGTGGATCGGCACCTCGACCCCACGAGCTTCCCAGTAACGCTTGAGCCCTGGGCTGAGGCAAACGAGCGCGTCGCCCAGGTTGTACGCGTCAGCGGTGTTGTCCTCGACCCAAGGAATCACCTTCTTCTCGAAGAGCTTGGTGACACTGGTCACGTGGTGAAGCGCGTCGGGCAACACGACGTTGTACACGCTTGGCATATGGAGCGTGTTCACCGACACCAACGGGACCCCGTGGCGTTGACGCAGGTACCCGCCAGCGTAGAGCAAGCCACTCGGGCTTTGCGCCAGTAACATGTCGAAGTTCGCCGCGGTGAGGGTGTCGAGCGAGTGCCGAGTCGGCATCGCGAGGTAGCACCCCGGATGATTGCGTAGCGGAATGCTCGGAAGCGTGATGTGGTGCGGTGGCAAGTCGTTGGGCGCTGCATGCGGATCGTCTGGACCGACGACCGTCACATCGTGGCCTCGCGCGGACATCTCGCGGTAGAGGAACTGCGACGCATACGACGACCCATTCGCATATGGAATGCGAACGTAATCGTTCAGAATGGCCAGCTTCCGCAACCACGTGCGTTGTTGCGCGTACATCATCGCCCTCCGACGGACGCCCCAGGAGACGCCGTCCACTGTATCCGAGACTCACACCCTGTGAGAAAAACCGTCCCGCACCTGACACGGCGAAACCCGGCTTGGCCGCCCTCGGAGCCGAAAGCGGGGTTTTTCGGGGAATTCATCGCCATGGCCGGCTGGTGAAACTGGGTCGCATATTGCATGACTTGGAGGAATGCGAAAACCGGGCCAATCCCCTGGAGAGCCATGCCGCGTACCGTCCTAGTTTTGGCGGTCGTTGTGGCTGTGACCGCGCTCGGGGCGGCCTCCGCGCGGCAGCTCTCGGTGAACACCAGCGTCGAGGCGCTGCTGCCCGCCGACTCCGATTCGGTGCGCTCACTCGAGCGACTGCGCGAAGAACTCGCCGTCGACCAGCCTCTCACCGTGTTGGTGTCATCGAACGATGGAGACACCAGCCTCGCGCTCGCATCCCAGATCGCCGACGAGTTTGGGTCGTGGCCCGAAGCGCGCTGGGTGATGACCGACTACGGCTTCGATGCGATCGCAGAGCGCGCGCTCTACTACGTCGACGTCGAGACGCTCGACGAATGGAACGACTTGGCCACCGAGGCCCTCGAGTGGGAAGTGTGCGAGGCCTCTCCGCTGTGCGTGACGATTGCCGACCCGCCGACGCTTCCGGGCGAAGCAGACGTGATCGCCGCGGTGGAGCGCTCGGACGCCGGTCGCATGCTCGACGCCCTCACCGGAGAGACGACGAGCCAGGAACACGTGTCAGGCAGTGACCCCACGCCGCTCTGCAAAGCGGGCGTATGCGCGGTTCAAGTGATGCTCGACGGCGACGCTGGGGACCTCGCTTTCGCGCGGAAGATCCAGGCGCGCGCCAACCGGTTCATCGAGCCGCTCGAGGCTGCGCAAGTGGCCGACACCCAGATCCGAGTGGTTGGGCGGTACCGCGTGGCGCCGCTCGAGCAAGCAATCATCACACACGACCTCGAACGGATCGCCGTCCTGGCAGCCATCGGGTCGTTGCTGGTCGTGCTCTTGTTCTTCGGTGATCTCCGCGCCGTGCTCCAGCTCGGCCTCCCGATGCTCACGGGGTTGGTCGCGGCGGTCGGCGTGATCGCCTTCGTCGACCCCGAGCTCAACATCATCAGCGCTTCGGCCCTGGCCATTCTCGCCGGCATGGCGATCGACTTTGGCATTCACCTCTTGATGCACCATCGCTCAACACACAGCTCAGGCGAAGGACACATGTCGCCTACGAAGAGCGTGCGCGAGCTCTGGGTGTCGTTGACGGTGGCGGGCGTCACCACAGCGTGTGGGTTTGCTGCGCTCTCGCTGACCGACTTCAAAGGCTTCTCCCAGATGGGGTGGATGGCCTCCGTCGGCATTCTCGTCGCCCTCGTCTGGACGATGGCGGTCTTCCCGACGGCGGTCTACTTCCTCCGGGGCCGCGACCGTCGACCGGCATCGGCCGTGACGTTCAAGGTCCCCCGACATCGGGCCATTGCGATCGCCGGGGTCGCGCTCGGGGTCCTTGCCGTCCCCCTGAGTGCAGGCGTCCGCTTCGAACGAAACCTCGCATCGCTTCAGCCCGAGATCGTGCACCACGGGATCAACGCTGAAGTGCTCGGGGCGCGCCGCTTCGTGCCCGTATTGCTTCTTGGGCGTTCGAGCGACGATGTCGACCGAGCCCTCAACGGCACGGCCATGATCGGTGCGCGCGACATCCTCGGCGTGGAACCTATCCCAGTCTCGGCGCAAGCCGTCTTTCCGGCCGATGCGGACGAGAAGACGCGCGCCATCGGGAATCTTCGCGACACCCTCGAACGCGCACGAAGCAAAGCCGTCGACCGGCAAGACGAAGAGACCCTCGAGGCGATCGCGGACCTCGAACCCTGGCTTGCCACCCGCCCCCCGGAGCCGCGCGACCTGCCGCCGTGGCTCGCCACCACCCTGGTCGACGCCAATGACCAAGTCGGGCGAAGCGGGATTCTCTACGTGCCGTTGCGTGGCTCGGACGCCGAAGCGATGGAACGCCTGGCCGCCTGGCTTGATGCACTCCGCCACGAAAACCCCAACGTCGAGTTTGCCTCCGCCGAGGCGATGCTCGGCGAAGTCACGCCGGCCTTGATCCGAGACGCACCGCTGATCCTTGGACTGGTCTTCTTGGGGTTGATCTTGGCGACCGGGATCGCGAGCCGGTCGTGGGCTGTCACTCGGGACGTCTTCATGGCGACCGCGCTCACCGGCCTACTCTTCGCCGGCGCGTTGGCCCTCGTCGGGCTCGAGCTCCACCTCTACAACCTGTTGGCGGTGCCGGTCGTCATCGGGCTCGCGGTCGATGGCGCGGTGCACATGCGCTGGGCTCAACGGGAGGCAAGTCCGGAGCGAGCGGGCATTGCTGCCCGGGCCGTCGCAGCGTCGACGCTCACTTCGATGGTGGCGTTCGTCGCGCTCGCCACCGCATCGCACCCGGGCCTCCGATCGCTCGGCATCGTGGGCGCCCTCGGCCTCGGCATCTCGCTCGCCGTGAACCTGGTTTGGCTGCCTGCGTGGGGCTACGCCGGGATCGGCGCACCATCGAGCACCCGGCAGGCCAGCGAACTGTAGAGCTGATGGCGCTGAAGCCGGCGGAGCGCCGGTTCGCCGTCCATCGTCGCCACCACTTTCTTCGTGCGTACCGACGCGTACCAGTGGACCGTAAGGGTCGACGGATCGATTGCGGCCGCCACGTCGACCCCGCGCTTGTACCGTCGAAACCAATGCGCACTGATCTCGGGCGGCAACGGGAAGAAGAGTGGTGGCGGGAGCAGCGCGAAGTCCCCCCCGTCGTAGCTCTCGCAAACCTGCTGAAAGAGGTGAGTCCCGAGCGCGTAGGACTGCTGCCAACGGGCTTTCGGAAGCTCCGCCATCGTGTCGAGCGCTGCACGCCATAACCCGTGCCCCGCCACGCCCCCGAGCACCGCGTTGTTCACCGCCAGATGGTAGTGCTCCTCGATGCGCCGAAACGCCCGATAGCCGTGCGGCCACCGCCGAAACCCGTCGCGAATCGCCGTCATCGCATAGGCCTTGGCTTTGACCCGCGGATCGCGCGACCGCACGACGAAGCCCGGAAACACGATCCGCTCGCGCCCAATCCAAGCCGGCGCCTGGGCGCGGAGCGCATCGAACGGCCTGATCGTCAGCGTGTCCATGTCGAGATACACCCCGCCGTCGCGGCAGAGGAGCGCAACTCTCGCGATGTTGGCGCGCGCCACCGGCGACTTCAGTGCGCCACACAACGTGGCCAGCGCCGGACCCGACACGGCTTCGCAGAGCGCCTGATCGTCGAGCGGCACGAACTCCACATTCGAAAGCTCCCGCAACGCCGACACATGCGGCAACGCATCAAGCGGGTCCGCATGATGCAGCCGGACCCGCTCAAACCCCCCATGCGTCGCCGCCGATCGAATCGCCAACGCGTGAAGGTACTGAAGCCGCGGCCCGTACCAAACGAAGTGTGCGGTCGAAGGGATCACCGGGTGAGCTTAGCGCGAAGAAGCGGAAAGGGCTGAGAGGAGACCAGGGGAGCCGGCGGGGCCTCAAACCTCGCGCGCGAGCCGCGAACGGTCGACCGTAGACGCTCACGACAGCCGACGATAGGGTTGAAGGAACTGACCCGGATTAGGAGGATGGAATGCAAGAAGCGGCGCCAGTCATAGTCATCGCGCTCATGGTCGTGATCTTCAGCGTCTCCTACGCGAGCATCGTCATGATCAACAAACGAGGCGACGAGGCCGTCCAGGGCATCGTCAGAGGCGAGCCGATCTCGCTACGCACTCGACGAATGGTGCTCCTCACACACTACCTACCGCTTGCTTCGTTCCTCGCGGGATTTCTTTTCATCATGAGCGCCGGACTGTTCGCCGTCGGGAAGCAGTTCTCGGGCGGTCCCGCCGGTGCCGTCGCATACATGGGCGCGGTGCTCTGTGCGACGGGCGCGGTCACCTGGATCGCGCTCGGAGGAGCTTGGGTAGTGCACACCCTCGTGGTCCTCAGGGAAGCGGAGAGGGATCCAGGGTAGCGGTCCACTTGTTATGTCGACTCCCATGGGAGCCGTCGGGTCTCACGCTCGGCTACTCGCACGTGTTCGTGACGGTCGCGGCCCCGATCCACCCGGTCTGGAATGCTTCGCCGCTAGTTCGTTCGCCACTTAGGGTGACTTCGATGTCGACAACGGCCTCGGTGAAGTCGCAACCTTCGACGAGGATGGCGACCGTGCTGCTACCGAGGGGGAGCGAATCGCCGCTCGGAACCGACAGGGTGACCGGTTCAGCCGAACTCGTATAGTCGAGTGTGACGTCGTACGCCGACGTATCGATCCCATCGTTCGTCGGGCCGCTGGCAAACACCTCGAACTCTTCGGCAACGATCGGCAGCGCGTCGGCCTGGTCGCAGCAGATCTCCACGTCGGTCGGGTCGGCGAACACCAACAGCGTTGGAAAGGGGGCGTCGCCACAGGCCAGGAGGAGCGTGACGGCCATCGCGACCCATGGAGCTGCGCCAAGCCGAGTCATGTCATGGCTATACTCGAAATACTCGACTGTGCAGCTTCGCGGGCACTAGATCGAGTACGTCGCGGTATCGCGCCAGCCGCCGCAAGTCGTCAGCGCCCCTTGACAGGCGTCTCCGGGATCTCTTCTTATCGCCCTATCGTGCGATTCTCATTGAACGAGATACGCAAGCACAAGATCCGGAACAAGAAGAAGGGCTTGAGGGAGCCATCGGGTCTGACGCTCGACTATGACCGCGCAGCGTTGTGGACGGTCTGCGACGACGACCGGATCAAGAGGCTATTCAAACTGAGCCTCTCTGGAGAGCTCGACGACAGCGAGTCCTTCTCTGTCGACGAAGGCAACTTGGAGGGGATCGCACACGGGGAGAACGCCGATGTCCTCTACGCCGTCCAAGAGTCGAGGGAAGACGACTCGGGCAGAACGCGAAAGAACGCCCTCCTCAAGTACTCGATCGCGAACCGCCAAAGGCTGAGCCGCGCGCGGCTCATGGACATGCGCGGTTTCGAGGAGCAGCTCCAGCAGTACTTCTTCCCTGAGGAGATCAGCGACAAAGAGCGGGACGAGCAGCTCCGCAAGGGCCTCGAGGGGCTCTGCCTCAATACGAAGACGAATACCTTGTTCGCGTTGAAGGAAGGCGTCCCCGGGATCTTGATCGAGATCAGCCTCGACCTAGGCGAAGTACTCCGGCACTGGGTGCTCGATGGACGAGACTTCAGCACGGACAAGGTCGCCGCAGAGAAGGTCGACTACTCGGGCATCTGCTTCTACCCAAGACGCAACGGATTCTTCATCGTCAGCGACAAAGCGGCGCACATCTACTTCTACGATGCGGCAAACCACACCGTCGACGGCGCCGCGCAGCTCACTTTCGAGGGCAAGCCGGTTCGAAAGGCAGAGGGCGTCGCCGTAGACGATCGAACCGACGAGGTCTACGTGGTGAGCGACGACGACGGCGAGCTTCTCGTCTACCAGCTGAGCTGGGACGACCCGCCGGAACCGTGACATTCGAGCAAGGCGGGCGATCTAGCGAGAATCGAGGTAGGCGGCGGTCATTCTCGTCAAGAGCTTGGGAATACGCTTGGCGGTCGCGGGGTCCCAGTCTTGCCCTACCAGAACGAACCCCATCAGGGCCGCGTAGTCGAGGCGGGCGAGGTCGCTTGCCAGCTTGGCCGGGGCTCCGAACTCGGTTCGGTAGAGTTTGGCGAGGTAGTCGAGGCGCGTGCGGTCGACGTTGGCGATGGCGATGGCCGCGCCCTCGTCGCGTTCGGCAAGTCGCCGGATACGCACCTCGATGCGGGGGTCGAGCTCGAACGCCAGGTCGGTGAGTGCATCCATGGCCGAACCTCCCTTTCGGTTTTCAACCGCATCGATGACCCGGTCGGTCGCCAAGGTTCGCCAATGCTCAGCGAGGGCCACGAGGTACGACGGATGGTCGACAAAATGGTGGTAGAACGACCCGGTTGTCTTACCGGCGGCTGCGCACAAAGGCTCTATCGCGACTCCGGCAAGACCCGCGTTGGCGAGTTGTTGAAGCCCGAGGTCGAGCCAGGTGTCGCGCGTCCAACGCGTCACGCGAACGTGGCCCAGAGCGAGAGAAGCGCCACCGGCACGAAGAGTGCACCCTGCGGGTGCTGCGCCAGCGAACGACGCTGAGTCTTGAGCAACACGAAGCCCCATACGCTGAAGGCGGTCGCCATGAGCGCCAAGAAGGCCACCAAGGCGCGGCTTTCAGGAACGAACGCCGCCACCGCAAACCCTGCCGCCATGCCGTACAGCACGATCGTGACGAGGTGCCAGCAGTAGTACGACGTGTACTTCGCGACGGGCGCGAGGTTCGTCGCACGAAGAAGTGGCCGCGCAATGTCACGGCCGCCGAGCCAAACATGAAGGGTGGTAATAGCCGCAGCGAGCACGGCGGTCGTCAGCAGGATGGTCATCACAGTCCTCCGTTCAGAGGTTGCATAACATAACTTATGTTATGTGCAACTGGTACGGGCGTTGGCGCGGCGGACGGGACTCGTGTGTGGCTGGAACAGTGCTCGGCGGAGCGGACGTCAGTCCGCGCAGCTGCACGGTTCCAGACGCAGTACGCAGGCCGCGCAGCGGCCGAGTACACCCGTGAGAGCCCCGGACGATGCGGTGAAACCCAGCCCCTGAGGGCTGGGTTTTGGCGCGGCGGACGGGACTCGAACCCGCGGCCTCCGGCGTGACAGGCCGGCGTTATAACCAACTTAACTACCGCCGCATCCCCCTTGGGGCGAAGCCCTTCGGGACCGGCCTTGTAGCCCGCACCCCTCCGGCTGTCAAA
>JBCCEK010000153.1:0-11480 GCA_039030295.1 Myxococcota bacterium
CGGGCGCCGCGCGAAGCGCGAGGGGTTTCCGGCGAGGTCGGTCTACAAGCTCGAAGAGATTGACCGACGCACGAAGCTCCTCAAGAAAGGCCATCGCGTGCTCGACCTGGGTGCCAGCCCTGGGTCCTGGAGCCTCTACGCGGCCAACCGGGTTGGGCCGACGGGGCGTGTCGTCGGCATCGACATTCAGCCGCCAGACGTCGCCCTTCCCTCCCATGCTGAGATCCGGGTTCTCGATGCCTTTGCGGTGGACCCCGCAGAACTCGGCGGTCCCTTCGACGTCGTCTTGAGTGACATGGCACCGAAGACGAGCGGGCAGCGCCACGCGGACCAGTACCGAAGCTTTGAACTCTACATGCGAGCCCTGAACGTCGCGACGAAGGTCCTCGTTCCCGGCGGCTCCTTCGTCGGAAAGATCTTCCAAGGCCAAGAGTTCGACGAAGCCCGAAAAGCCACCCGCGAGGCGTTCACCCAAACCCGCATCCTCCGTCCCAGCGCCACCCGAGACGAAAGCTACGAGCTCTTCCTGCTCGGCCAGGGTCACTCCGACCCCCAATAACCCCTGTAATTGCGGAGCATTACAACCCGCACCGCGAAAACCCGATTCGCGGCCCGCAGTCGCCACCAAAGACCCCGCCCGCGCTGCATGCGCCGCCTGGCGGCTCTCCGGTTCTGTCGTTCGTCGGGCCTGCGGTCCGGGGGGAATTCGGGTTTTCGCGGTGTGGGTTGTAAGTGGCTGGGATGGCTGGGGTTTTGGGGGGGCGGAGTGACCCCCTACTGGGCTTGGAGCTGGGCGCGGGCGCGGGGGGCTAGGGGGCCGTTCGGGGCGAGTTGGATGGTGCGTTTGAGGTAGGGCTTGGCTTCGTCGTGTTGGCCTTGGGAGGCGAGCATGGTGCCCAGGGCGTATTGAAGGGCGGGGTCGTTGGGGCGTTGATCGACCGCGCGACGCATCGTGCTTTGGGCTGCTTTGTGATCGTCGCTGGCGTAGAGAGCGAGGGCGAGCTCGGCCAGCAACTCGGTGGGTGGCGGATCGGACGCGTAGGCGAGCGCGCCGTGAAGCACGCGGACGGCATCTTCGGGGGCGCCTGCGCGCCGTAGCGCGCTTCCCACGGCAATCGATAGGAGGACGTCGCCCTGCACCGAGGGCTCCGCGGCTCTCAGTTGAACCAGGGCGTCCTCCGTGCGGTTCGTTCGGAGATACAACATCGCCAGGTTGATTCGTGGGACGGGGTCGTCCGACGCCTGCTCGATGGCAGCGAGGTACTCACGCTCCGCGCCTTCGAGGTTGCCAGTGTCCTCGTACGCGAGCGCCAGATTGAACCGCGCGGGGCCGAAGTTGGGATCGAGCGCCACCGCATGCTCGAGCATGGTGATCGCATCCGGCAGATTCTGTCGCTCTCGCAGCAACACCCCGAGATTGTTGAACGCCTCCGTGAAGCGCCCGTCGATCTCGGTCGCGCGCCGATAGGCTCTCTCGGCAGCCGACCAGTCGCCCACCTCTTCGTGCACGAGACCAAGATCGAGCCACGCCCGGGGGTCGTTCGGGTCTTCCGCCAAGGCCTCCTCGAAGAGCGCCCATGCCTCCTTGACGGCACCCTTCGCAAGAAGCTGCTCACCCTCGGCAACTTTGGCCGACGCGAGGGGCCGGCTCGGAGGTTCTTGGGGCGACGCCTCAACGATCACGGCTTGGCTGGCGCTGCCACCGCCGCAGGCGCCGACACCGAGGCACACGAGCGTCGACAGGACACCTGCCGTCGCGCCCCTGATCCCCCCAAGCCTCTTCATGACCCCGGCGCGCGCGCGTGAAGCGCGAGAATGCGTTCGTAGAGGACTCGGCGAAGCCGCTTCTGCAGGTCTTGGTCCCACAGCTTCGACCCGCTGCGATCTGACACGTAGAAGACGTCCGCGACGCTCTGGCCCTCGGTGTTCACCTTCGAGACGGCAATGCTGAGTTTGAGGTCGTGGAGCGTCCGCGCGATCTCGTGCAGCAGCCCGGGGCTGTCACGCGTAAACACGTCGACGACCGTGTACTTCGCCGAAGCGGTGTTGTCGACGCTGATGTGCGTCGGCACCTCTGGCCCCGGCCGTACCGACCAAGGCGGCGGAGTGCTCTGGCGCGCAACCAGGTCCGCCACCGAGATTCGATCGGTCATGCGCTTGGCGATGTCGTCTCTGAGTTCCGCCGCAAGCCGGGCGGGCATCGGTGTGTTCTCGCCGATCTTGACCCAGAACACGTCGAAAGCCTCGCGACCCTCTGGCCGATGGCGCGTGTAGATCTGCGCGCTAACCACCGAAAGGTCGTGCGCGGCGAACACCGCCGTCAGGTCTGCCAGGAGCCCCGACTGATCGGAACTCACGACGACCACCTCTTCCACGTCGTCGCTCGGCCCAGGCCCGACACGGACGGTGACCGGCCCGGGGTCGCGATCACGCGCGGTCCGCGCATGGCGGCGGACGACGTCGACCGGGTTGCCGAGGAAGTAGCGGTCGGGCATCTCGTCGATGAACGCCTGAAGCTCGTCGCGACCCGCGTCCCCGGCGAAACCGACGATCGCTTGCAGCTTGACCTCCAACACCCGGCTTTCGGTATGAACCGGCGCGTCACCCGATTCGATCTCCGCTAGCGCAGCAAGGTAGAGATCCTCGAGGGCGCGAGCCTTCCATGAGGTCATCGCCTTCGGATTCACCGTCGAGATGATCGCCACCGTGCACAAGAACAGGTCGCGCAACCGCTCGGGAGTCTCGACCATGCGGACGACTTCCGCGAGCCCACGTGGATCGTGGATGTCTCGCTGGGTGGCCCACCGATAGAGACTTCGTTGTTCGCGCACGAGCCAACCAATATGCTGCGCGTCGATCGGCCCGAAGCCGAGCCGGATCGCCACCGCTTCGGCCATCTCGGCCCCATCCGCCTCGCGGTCTTTGCCTCGCGCGCGGCCAAGCGAATGTAGCAACACCGCAAGGACGAGCGGAAGCCGGCGCGGGGCTTCGGCGGCAAGCCTCGTGGCGAGCGATGAAGTTCGGCTCTCGCCTCGCATCAGGCCTTGAAGGTGCTCGACGGCTTTGATCGCGTGAATGTCCGCCGTGTACACGTGGAAGACGTCGTGGTTGACCCGGCCCATGAGCGGATCGAACTCGGGGATAATGGCGTTGACGAGGCCAACTCCGTGTAGCTCGGCAACCGTTGAACCGGCGCGGAATGGCACTTCGTCGACGACTCGAAGCGCCGCCAAGAAGAGCTGAGTCGCCTCTTCAGAGTCCTGGAGGCGCAGCCGCCATCGCTTGTCGGGTGTGATCCGGGCGATGGCGTCGCGGGCGGAGTGGTCGGGTCGCTTGTCGTAGCGGCGTGCTTGACGATAGAAGCGGAACGCGAGGGCGGGATCAGACTCGATGCGCTCGGCATGCTCGAGGGAGATGACGTCGTCGGCGACGAACATCCCATCGGCGAGCTTCCGGAATGTCTGTGCCCGGCTCTTGCTCCTTGGCCTTGCTCGGTCGAGCATCCGCTCTGCGGTCAACGCCACGATGCGCGCGTGCCTGTAATAGGCTTGCATGAACTGCTCTACGCCGAGAGTGACGCCGTCGACGAAGCCAAGCTCCTGCGCGATGTCTTCTTGATCCCCGAATGTGAGACGGTCTTGCTGACGCCCGGCTCGCAAGTGAAGGAGATTGCGGACACGCCACAGCATCTCGCGGGCGCTCTCTAGCTCTTGCACCTCGCGAGCAAGGAGCGCGCCGGTGCGGACGTAGTCCTGTTCGTTGCGAGCACCCCACCGGCCCCGCGCAGCCCACTCGGCCACGTCCAAGTCGCGAAGCCCGCCGCGCCCCTGCTTCACCTCGGGCTCCAACAGGTAGAGGCTGCCCCCGAAGCGCCGGTGCCGACTTGCCGTGTCTTGCTCGAGTGCATCGAGGAAATCGACGAGATGTGGCTGGAAGACTTGCTCCCGTGCGCCGCGCTCCAGGTCGTCGAGGAGCGACCCACTTCCCGCGATCCGCCGGAAGTCGATCAGGGTGGTCGCCGTGCGGATGTCCTCGTTGGCGAGGCTCAGCGTCTCATCGACACTCCGAACCGCATGCCCAATGTCGACGCCAAGGTCCCACAAAGGATAGAGGAGGCCTTCGGCAAGCGCGGCCACGAAGGGGTCATCCGAGTCGTCGCACAGGAACACCACGTCGACGTCGCTGTTGAGCCCGAGGGTAAAACGCCCGTACCCGCCCACCGCCACCAGCGACACGCGCCCTCGTTGTGGGGGTCGCATGGCCTGGGTCGCCGCGTCCGCGGCGCAGTACAACGCACTCAGCAGACCATCGATCGCGCGTGCGTGCTCGCGCGCGGTGACCACGCCCGGGTCGCCGCGACGCACCGCATCCTCGAACGCACGGCGATATCCACCGAGGTAGCCGCTACAGGTCCTGCCGAGCTTGGGCGCGAGCCCTCCAAGGTCGACGACCGGACTGGATCCATCGGACAACGGTGGCCGATTATGACTGTCGGTTCTCAGACGGGCAAGCTAGCGATCATCGAGGAACGATGCGACGCCGGAGGCGATGCCCCACGCCAGCTCGCGACGGTAGCGCGTGGTGGCCAAGGCGCGTGCTTCCGGCTCCGCCGTAAGGAACGACGCCTCTACGAGCACCGCCGGCATCGTGGCTCCGACGAGCACGTAGAACATGGCTTGCCGAACCCCCCGGTCACCGAGATCCGGCAGTACCCGACGGCCCCGCGCGAGGGTGGCCTTCTGGATCGAGGTTGCGAGCATCTTGGACTGCTTCGCTTGTCCACGCCGATGATGTTTCGCGAGCAGACTCTGGATGCCGGTGACGGACGCGACGCGGGTTCCGTTCTCGCGCGCGGCGAGTCGCAGCGCCTGTCGATCGTTCGTCGTGTCGAGCACGAAGGTCGTCACACCTCCCTTGGTCACTTCCCCTTCTCCAGCGTTGAGGTGGATCGAAACGAACGCGTCCGCTTCGAGTGAGTTCGCGAGCGCACACCGCGCTTCGAGGGTCATTCCGCGATCATCATCGCGGGTGAGAATGACGCGAGCTTCGGGGAGTATCTTCGTCAATCGGTCGCGCGTCATCTTGGCGATGTCGAGTGCCACGATCGATTCGACCAGATCCAGCTCGTCGTTGGCGGCACCCGGCTCTGCACCGCCGTGTCCCGGATCGATCACGACGACGGGTTTCTTCTTCGACCGAATCACAGACGGGTCGCGACTCACGTCGACGACGACACGGTGGGGATCGGTCAGGTAGAAAGTGCGAGCCTGCGCGCCCGGTTCTAGATCGATCACGACGCGTGAGCCGGGGCGCGCGAGTCTCACGCGGGCCACACCTCCCCTGCCCACCGAATGGAACGGGGTCACCGTCGGGGCGACGCTCGTGCTCGAGAGATCGATGGAAATCCGGCTCGGGAGCACGCCCTCCGCCGGGAGCCGCTCCTCATGGAACAACGGGGCGCCTTTGAAGAGGAGAACGACTCGGCTCCCCCGAACATCGGCCCCCGTCGCGCCGTAGACATCGATCCGCTCGAGGGAGGCCTCGTGGGCTTCCGTCTCGTGCGTTGCCGGTGGCGGGGGTGGCTCGCGAAACTCGAGTGGGTCGACTTCGTCGGCCCGAGGCGCCTGCTCCTCGCAAGCACCGATGACGACTAGGCATGCCGCGGCCCATCGCATGACTGGTTTCGCACCGCCCCGAATGGACGCGGGTGTACGCCAACGAAACGGCTTGGTCAACGGGGGTTCACGCGTTGACCCACTCGGATCGATGGCATAGCTTCCGCCGCATGGCGGGGCTCACCTATCGAGATGCAGGCGTGGATATCGACGCAGGTGAAGCATTGGTGGAGCGGATCAAACCCCTCGCCAAAGCGACCGCCACCCGACACGTCCTGGGCGGCCTTGGCGGTTTCGCCGGTCTCTGTGCGCTGCCCGAAGACGTCGAGGACCCCGTCCTCGTCTCTGGGACGGACGGCGTCGGCACGAAGCTCAAGCTCGCGTTCGAGTTGGGACGCCACGATTCGATTGGAATCGATCTGGTGGCCATGTGCGTGAACGATATCATCACGGTCGGCGCGCAACCGTTGTTCTTCCTCGACTACTTCGCGACGTCCAAGCTCGATGTCGACCAAGGCGAGGCCGTGGTCCGCGGTATTGCCGAAGGGTGTCGCAGAGCACGGTGCGCGCTGCTCGGTGGAGAAACGGCAGAGCTCCCCGGGTTCTACACACCGGGCGAGTACGACCTCGCTGGGTTTGCCGTCGGTGTCGTGAGCCGAAAACGGATCCTCGACGGCGCGTTGGTCGCGCCGGGAGACCAGTTGGTTGGCATCGCGTCGGACGGCCTTCACTCGAACGGTTTCTCGCTGGCCCGTCGCGCCCTCTTCGGTGGCGAGGACCCGCTGGCACTCGACGCCCCGTTCGGCGAGACCACCCTGGGTGAATCACTCCTCCGGCCCACGCGGATCTACGTCGACGCGGCCGCTGCCGCGATGGAACACAACGCGCACGCCATGTGCCACATCACGGGCGGCGGGCTGCCCGAGAACCTGCCGCGCATCCTGCCAGAGAGCTTGGGCCTCCGTCTCGATCCATCATCTTGGGAACGCGATCCGGTGTTCGACCTGATCCAGGAACGCGGAGGCGTCGCGCTCGACGAGATGCGTCGCACGTTCAACATGGGCGTCGGCTTCGTCGTTGTCGTCGCCGAGGGAGAGGCGCTCCCGCTCGTCGCATCTCTCGAGGGCGCGGGCGAACGCGCTTCGGTCATCGGCACCGTCGTGGACGAGCCCGGCGTGTCGTTTGCGGATTAGGGCCCAGATGGACACGGTCGTATTGGTTTCGGGTCGCGGATCGAACTTGAAGGCCATCTTCGAGGCCATCGATGGCGGCCGCTGCAATGCGAAGATCGTCGGCGTTGTTTCGGATCGGCGCAAGGCGCAGGCGCTCGAGTTCTGCGAGGCCCGAGGAGTCGCAACACGAGTCGTTCCGCTTCGAAAAGGGGACGACCGGGATCGCTGGAATGAGCTCCTGACCGCGGAGGTCGCCAAGTTCGAGCCTCGCCTCATCGTCCTCGCGGGGTTCATGAGGATCCTAGGCGCACATTTCATCGACACGTTTCGCGGTCGGATCATCAACGTGCATCCAGCCCTCCTTCCTTCGTTCCCAGGGCACGACGGACCCGGCGACGCCCTTCGCGGGGGCGTCCGCATCAGTGGATGCACGGTGCACCTTGTCGACCACGGCGTCGACACCGGACCGATCATTGCGCAAGCCGCCGTGCCGGTACTCACCGACGACACGCGCGACAGTCTGCACGCGCGAATCCAGGTGCAGGAGCATCGTCTCTTGCCCGAAGTCGTCGCGTGGATCGCGCGTGGCGACATCTCCTTGGATCCGCTGAGAGTGAACGCGCGAATCGCGGACCCGACGCTTTCGCTTCGCGTCCCGGACGCCTAGCACTCCCTCGCACACGCTTCCCGCGCGCCCCTTTCGAGGACGTGTATGGACGTCTCCCACAGGCGCGTGCGATCACCGTTCGCCGCTCGCGCGAGGGGGCCGCCTTAGGACTTGCTCGATCGCTCTGATAAGGTGATCGGATGGCTGCACCGCAACAAACTCCTTCGCTTACTTTGCGGCAGCTGCTTAGACTCATGGTCGAACGCGGCGCCTCTGACTTGCACATCACAACCGGTTCGCCCCCGCAGTTGCGAATCGACGGAAACCTCGTTCCACTCCGGACGGCCCCGTTAAAGCCAAGGGAAAGCAAGGCCCTCTGCTACGAGGTGATGACGGAGGATCAACGCCTGCGCTTCGAAAAGGGGCACGAAATCGACTTCTCGTTCGGCGTGAAGCAGCTCTCTCGCTTCCGTGCGAACGTCTTCTTGCAGCGGGGTGCCATCACCGGCGCGTTCCGATCGATCCCGTTCGAGATCCGGCCGATCGCCGATCTCGGAGTACCGCCGGTCGTCGAGGAATTGTGCACGCGCCCCCGCGGCCTCGTCCTGGTGACGGGCCCTACGGGGTCGGGCAAGTCGACGACGCTCGCGTCGATGATCGACAAGATCAACAGCGAACACCGCCATCACATCGTGACGGTCGAAGACCCGATCGAGTTTCTGCACTCGAACAAGCTCTGCATCGTCAACCAACGAGAGGTGGGCTCGGACACGACGGGGTTCAAAGACGCCCTGAAGTACGTCCTTCGTCAGGACCCCGACGTCGTCCTCATCGGCGAGATGCGTGATCTCGAAACGATCGAAGCTGCACTCACCATCTCTGAAACGGGTCACTTGGTGTTTGCAACACTCCACACAAACACCGCAGCTCAATCGATCAACCGTATCATCGACGTGTTTCCGTCAGGCCAGCAGAGCCAGATTCGTGCACAGCTCTCGTTCGTGTTGCAGGGCGTCTTGAGTCAGATGCTCTTGCCGCGATGCGACGGCCCGGGCCGGGTGATGGCGTGCGAGGCGCTCGTTCCGAACGCGGCGATTCGGAACCTCATTCGTGAGGACAAGATCCACCAGATGTACGGCATCATGCAAACCGGTCAGGAAACCTCCGGCATGCAAACGATGAATCAGTCGCTTCTCCACCTCGTGGCGCATGGGGTTTTGGACCGCGAACTCGCGGAGATTCGATCGCCTGAACAGGAGGAATTCCGGCAGATGCTGATGAATTTGGACCGAAAGGGCTACGGCGCGAGCTTCGGCTAGGGGGGATCGATTCGGCTTCGCGATGGATTTTGTCTATCGTTAAAGACGGGATTTGCGATGACGAGCATGACTTATGGCGCGTGGGGGCGCGCGGGACTCTTGCTGGTGTGGTGTATGTCGTTCGGCGCGCACGCGTCGGCGGACGACGTCGTGTCGCAAGTGACCGTAGAGCACCGCGCGGAAGCAGCGGATGCGTACGATCAGGGGACGTCGGCGTACCTCAGCGGCGAGTACGAGAAGGCCGCGCAGTGGTTTGAGCGCGCATTTCGATTGGTTCCGACCTCAGCAGCGTTGGTTCAGGCGATTCGGTCGCACAGCAAGGCGGGCAGTGCCATCCAAGCAGCGAACCTCGGCCTTGTCCTCAAGCAGGAGTACCCAAAGGATACCCGGGCGCTGAAGACGGCGCGTGCGGCGATTCAGGCGGCCGAGTCGCAGGCGGTCAAGGTTGTGGCCCGCTGCGACCGCGAGTGCACGCTCGAGCTCGACGGCGCCTTGATCGAGAATCAATCATTCTTCGTCTCGCCAGACATCGATCACTCGATCAAGGCAGGCTTCGATACCGGCGAGGCGTCCTCGATGGTCCGGGGCGAAGCGGGCTCGACGCAGCACGTTTCTCTCGCAGCGCCGCTGCCACCGCCTCCACCTCCGGTTCCTCGCTGGGCGTTCTTCAGTTCTCTCGGTGCGACCGCGGCGTTGGGCGCCATCACGATTTGGTCGGGGCTCGACGCGAACAGAGGTGTCGACGCGTTTGAAGCAGCCGCGCGAACCGCAAGCTCACCAGGTATCAACGACAACGGCTCACCCTCGCCTGCCGACCAAGCGGAGGCACTCCTCGCCGATGGTCAGCAGAAGGAGCGACGGACCAACATCTTGATCGGCCTGACCGCCGGCATGGCCGCAGGCACCGCGGTAATGGGTATCTTCACGAACTGGAAGAACGAGTCTCGGGAGCCGACGGCGCGACGGGTCGAACCCGCTGTCGGCGTGACCAACCGCGGCGGTGCGGTGACCCTGAAGGGACGCTTCTGATGGTTGCGCCGGCCGGAATGCCTGGAGGCGATCTCGTCTCTCGACCCATGGCCGGGCGGCAACTTGGTCGGTACGAAATCCTGACCCAGCTAGCGTCAGGCGGGATGGCGTCGGTCTACATCGCGCGGGCTCAAGGAGTTGCAGGATTTGAACGGCTGGTGGCGATCAAGGTGCTTCACCCGCACCTCGCCTACGAGCAGGAGTTCATTTCGATGTTTCTCGACGAAGCACGCCTCGCCGCGCGGATTCGCCACATGAACGTCGTACCGACGCTCGACATCAGCGACAGCCCCGGCGACGGATACTTCCTCGTCATGGAGTACATCGAGGGCAACCACCTGGGCGCCCTTCTCGGCCGGTCCGCCAAGCAGGGCGAGAGGCTACCGCGCCCTTTCGTGTGCCGAGTCTTGGGCGACACGCTTCAAGGGCTGGCCGCTGCACACCGGCTCACCGACGAGAACGGGGTGGACCTCAAGCTCGTGCACCGCGACGTATCGCCACACAACATTCTCGTGGGTACCGATGGCATCTCTCGCTTGACCGATTTCGGCGTCGCGAAAGCCGACGTCAGAATGGCATCGACGCGGGCGGGCCAGTTCAAGGGGAAGTTATCCTACATGGCTCCCGAGCAGGCGTCATCGAGCGATACCGATCAGCGGTCCGACCTCTTCAGCGTCGGGATCATCTTGTGGGAGTCACTGACGGGTCGACGGCTCTTCAAGGGCGACTCCAACGCCGCAACGCTCAACAAGCTGCTCAACGACGAAGTGATCCCTCCGTCGAGACTCTGGGCGGACCTCGAACCCTTCGACGATCTCGCGATGAAAGCACTCAGCCGCGACCCAGACGAGCGCTTCCAGAGCGCCGATGAGTTCGCCGAAGCGCTCGAGTCAGTCGCTGGTCGAGGTGGGATCTCGAAGACGCGAGAGGTCGCAAAGGTCGTTCGTTCACTGGACGACGAGAAGATCCAAACGGAGCGTCAACGTGTGCGAGAGGCGATCGAAACCCTCGGCAAGAACGACTTCGCGGAATCGAAGGTACCGATGCCTCGGGAGAACGTCGAAAGCCAGACCTACAGCCGAGGCGGCGTCATCGCCCCAGACGGGAGCGTGTCGGGCGTCTTGAGCGACGGGACGCCAGTCATCGTCAGGGCACCGTCCGAGTCGCCATGGCTGAAGTGGCTGGTGATGGTTCTCGCTGTGCTCGTGTTCATGTATGCGGGCTTCTTGATTTGGCGACTCGTGGTTGTTCCGCCGCCCAGCGTCCAGCCGCCGCCCGCCCCGGCTGCGGCGGCAGTTCCGGAGGAGCCCGCGGCGGACCCGGAGCCGCCCGAACCCACCCCTGTGGCGCCTGTGGTCGAAGAGACCAAAGAGGAGCCTGTCGAGGCCGCAGCCGCGCCCAAGGCCAAGCCAAAGGCGGCCAAACGGGCGCGACGCAGGCGAGCGCGCCCGAAGGCGCCAAGCGCCAAGCGGGACTCGACTGCGAATTCGGCGAAACCTGCGCCGGCGCCAGCACCGCCCAAGACCGAGCCGGTCGACATCGACATCCAGAACCCCTACCGGAATTAGCGGCGAGGATGCCAGCCACAACGGAATTGCGCCTGGCTTTTGACCGCGCGATTCCGGATCAGCTAGGATTTTAGGGCCGAGGGGGATCGGCGGAGATTGCATGGCCGAGTGGGTATACGAAGCGCGCACTCGCGCGGGTGAAGTTCAAACCGGAATCATCGAGGCGGACA
>JBCCEK010000154.1:0-11477 GCA_039030295.1 Myxococcota bacterium
ACCCTGGAGACGGGGTGATGGTCGAGCGGTCCCCCTACGACCCGACGAGAGGACGAATCAAAGAGAGGCTGACATGAAGGTTCGACCAAGCGTCAGAAAGATTTGTGAGAAGTGCAAGATCGTACGCCGCAAGGGTGTCGTCCGGGTCTTGTGTGAGAACCCCCGCCACAAGCAACGGCAAGGATAGAGACAGATGGCACGTATCGCAGGCGTCGACCTCCCGGGTCGCAAACATACGGTGATTGCGCTGCAATACATCTACGGGATCGGTTTGCACAACGCGAAGCAGATCTGCGAGATGACGGGGATTCCCGAGAGCAAGCCGGCCGAACAGCTGGACGAGAACGACGTTCGCAAGATCCGCGAATGCATCGATCAGAACTTCAAGGTCGAGGGGGATCTTCGGCGCGAAGTCAACATGCACATCAAACGACTCATGGACCTCGGGTGTTACCGGGGGCTCCGCCACCGTAAGGGTCTTCCTTGCCGGGGGCAGCGCACGCATACGAATGCCCGCACGCGCAAGGGTCCAAAGCGCGGCGCGATGGCGAGGAAGCGGTAGAGCATGGCAAAGGCGAAGACCACCAAGGGCAAGAAGCGCAAGCAGAAGAAGGTCGTTTCGAGCGGCATTGCCCACATTCAGTCGACCTTCAACAACACGATCGTCACCATCACGGACCTCGAAGGAGAGGTGGTGTCTTGGTCATCTGCGGGTGCTCGTGGCTTCAAGGGGTCGCGCAAGAGCACACCGTTTGCGGCACAGCTCGCGGCGGAGGACGCCGCTCGCAAGGCACAGGATGCAGGCATGAAAACCGTGGCTATCTTCGTGAAGGGCCCTGGGTCGGGTCGTGAGTCGGCCTTGCGTGCGTTTCAGAACGTCGGCATGCGGGTGACCCTCCTTCGAGACGTGACCCCAATCCCACACAATGGTTGTCGGCCGCCCAAACGGCGGCGCGTCTAAAGGCTTCGGAGGCAATTGATGACGAGCCCGAATTTGGTTGCACGTAACTGGCGAGAGCTAATCCGACCGCGGACTGTCCCGGTCGACCAAGAGAGCCTGAGCGATACCTACGGAAAGTTCGTGGTGGAGCCGCTCGAGCGTGGTTTTGGGATCACGCTTGGCAACTCCCTTCGACGGGTGTTGCTGTCGTCGCTGCAGGGTGCGGCGATAACCGCCGTCAAGATCGACGGGGCACTGCACGAGTTCACGTCCGTTCCTGACGTCGTAGAAGACGTCACGGAGATGGTCCTCAACTTCAAGGAGGTCGTGGTTCGGTCGCACACCGCGCGCACGCAGACTGTGCGCATCGAGCGGGAAGGGCCTGGTGTCGTGACCGCGGGGGACATCCAGGTCAGCGACCAGATCGAGATCTTGAACCCGGATCACAAGATCTGCACCTTGGCCAAGGGGGGCCGGTTCGCTGCCGAGCTCACCATCAACGTAGGCCATGGGTACGTCCCCGCCGACCGTAACAAGACGGCCGGGATTCCGATCGGCACCATCGCGATCGACTCGCTTTTCTCGCCGATCCGCAAGGTCAACTACGCGGTCACCAACGCACGTGTCGGACAGATCACCGATTACGACAAGCTGACCCTCGAGGTGTGGACCAACGGGGCAGTCAAGCCCGCAGACGCGATGGCCTATGCCGCGAAGATTCTCAAAGATCAGCTCACCATCTTCATCAACTTCGAGGAGCGGGACGAGCCGGTCGAAGAGGAGAGCAGCGAAGAGCCGTTGAACGAGAATCTCTTCCGTTCGGTGGACGAGCTCGAGCTGTCGGTGCGCTCCGCGAACTGCCTTCAGAACGCGAACATCAAGTTGATCGGCGAGCTCGTACAGAAGAGCGAAGGCGAGATGCTGAAAACCAAGAACTTCGGGCGCAAGTCGCTCAAAGAGATCAAAGAAATCCTGGCTGACATGGGTCTCTCGCTCGGCATGCAGATCGACAACTGGTCGCAGATGCTCGAGCGCTGGAAGACCCAACAGGCCAATCAGTAACCGCGGTTTACGGGTAGGGTCGTCATGAGGCATCAGAAGGCAGGCAGGAAGTTCGGGCGAAATACGAGCCATCGCCGCGCCATGTTTAGGAACATGGCCGGCAACCTCGTGTTGCACGGGCAGATCAAGACGACCGACGCCAAGGCGAAGGAGCTCCGGCGCATCGCAGAGCGGTTGGTGACCAAGGCCGTTCGTCTTGGCGACGACCTCACTGTCGACGTGACCAAGATCAAGGACGAGGAAGAGCGTCAGCGAATCCTTGCGCGGCGTCTTCACGCCCGCCGCGAGGTCGCCCGATTCCTCCCGAAGCAGCTGGTCAAGACCAACAGCGACGGCACCGTCGAGCGTGTGGACCTCCTCCACAAGCTCTTCACCGACATCGCCCCGCGATACATCGAGCGAGCCAAGGACAACAAAGGCGGCGGCTACACCCGCATCATCAAGGTCAACCACCGCCGCGGCGACAACGCCCCCATGTCCCTCATCGAGTTCCTCAACTAGAGGGTCACTCCGCCCCTCGAAACCCCAAGCGATCTCAAGCCGTTACGGCCCGCACCGCGAAAACCGAAGCGGCAAGAACGGTCCGCCGGCGCGCCGCCCCCTCGGGGTCACTCCGCCCCTCGAAACCCCAAGGGATCTCAGCCCCTTACGGCCCGCACCGCGAAAACCCGTTTCGCTGTCGGCTAGCTGCACCCAAGCGGCGTCCGTCCTTGTGAGGCTCCCGCAGCGAGCGACGGCACCGCCTCATTGGTCCCGGCGTTGTGCCGTTGGTGCGACCGGTCGCCACCGCGGGTTTTCGCGGTGCGGTGTGTAGGTGCCTGTAAACGAAGGGTTTTTGGAGGGTCGGAGTGACCCTCTATGCGGCGGTGCGCTGGGGGGCGGAGGGGGGGAGCTGGGCTTGCGCGGGGAGGGCCGGGTAGAACTGCTTGCAGTATCGCCGGTAGGCGCCGATGGGGCCGTCGCCTTCCGCCAGGAGGGGTTTGTCGAGGTATCGTTTGGCTTCCCAGATCGGTGCGTCTTGGGCCACCTCGTAGGCCAACCGGCCGAGCGCGATCTCTCGGACGAGCGCCGGTATCCCGGGGGGGCCCCAGTGTTTCATCGCCATCCCCATGCGCACGTGAACGTGCTCCTCGTCGACCGGCGTCGAAAGGATTAGCGTGTGGAACCGAACGTTGGCGAGCGGAATATGAATTCGGACGAGTGAGTAGCCGAGGCCATGCACCTCGACCTTGAACTTGGCCAAGAAGCTCTTGCCACCGGGGAGCGGGTAGTCGATCCCGTACGCACCCTGCAGGAGGTGGTCTTCCACCTCGAGGTCGCCCTCGTACCAAGCATTGCGAAACCCATGAAGCTGGACGAAGTGCCCGATGTCGACGCTGTTCTCGCTCGTTTCCTGTGGATGACTGCGTACCGTCAGCGACCGTACCCGAAAATCTGTCCATCCCTCGGTGGGCAGCACAGGAATACCCCACTCCGGCTCCGCCCGCTCCGGGTGGTACCAGGCGAAGATCAATCCATTGTGCTCACGCACAGGCCACCGATGGAGGCTCGCGGGAGAGGTGGCCTTCACCTCGCCGTCGCGGTTGCGGTACAGGTGCAGCTTCTGTCCAAAGTACGCGCGCACGAGGTGCTGACGCCTTCGGAGCTCGCCCGATTCCGCGATCGTGTACCAGCCAACCGGCATCCCCATGAGACGCGATCCACCATTGAGGCCTTGCCCAACACTCGTCATCGTGTGCAAATCTAGGACGATGCGGTCCAAAGTGTCGCAAAAGCCGCTCAACGGTAGGCCGGCGTTCCTGACCGGTTCCTGGCTGGTCCCGAACGGTTGAGGCTCAGTCTGACTTGTGAAGAACACTCAGGATTCCAACGACCTCGTGGTGAATGACGCGCTGACGGTGCCCGCTGCGGACCTGTCGTGGACGGCATCCCGGTCCTCTGGTCCCGGCGGCCAGAACGTCAACAAGGTAGCCACCAAGGTGGTTCTTCGTTTCGACCTTCGAGGAACGAGGGCTCTCAACCGCTCGCAGAAGGCACGGCTGCGCAAGATTGCTGGACGCCGGCTCGATGCGAACGGCGCGGTTCTGGTCATGGCGCAAGCCGAGCGCAGTCAACGGAGGAACCTGTCTCGGGCCCGGCAGACTTTGCGTCGCCTCATCCTCGCCGCGCTTCCATCGCCCAAGCGGCGCGTCGCAACAAAACCATCGGCTGGAGTCAAGAGAAGGCGCTTGAAAGAGAAGCGAAGGCAAGGAGAGAAGAAGCGGTCGCGACGCCGTGTGACCGGTGACCACGACGCCTAGATCGTGTTGGCTCCTTTACTCGGTCGGGAGAGGAGGATCAGCGCGTGATCCGGAAGTCCGTGTACTCGCCCGTGTAGCTTCGCCACCGAACGTCGACCCCGTCAACCCGCGCGGTCGACGGCCCCTTCTGCGACCACGATAGGAAGTCTTTGACGTCGTCCTCTTCACCCTCCGCGACGATTTCGACCGAGCCGTCTTGACGGTTCTTGACCCAACCGCTCAGGCCGTGCTGACGGGCCTCCCGCTGCGCGGTGGCGCGGAAGTACACGCCTTGAACGCGTCCGCGGACTACCAGGTGAATTCGCTTCTGCCCCATTGGCTAGTTATTGCCCATCGAACGCGGGTCGCAAAGCCAGCGCACCCCGCTACTCGTACCGAACTCCGAGCACGTGCAGGTACCCGAACACCATGAGCTGGCCCACGTGCTGCCCGACACTACCCCCGTCCTCCGACGCGAGCTTCTTGGCGAACACGAACGCTTCCGCGACGTGCACGGCCAAGAGCCCAAGCACCATCATGCGCCCGATGTCCGGTCGCGGTACCGAGCCTGGCGCGATGAACGACGCGATTCCCCAGAACCACCCCGCAAGCACGAGGAGTTTCCCAAAGATGACCACCGGTTTCATGGCGTGAGCATACTCAATCGTGGAGCCGCATGACACCGGGAAGTGGCTCTTGCGGCGCGAGTACGGGCGCAGGCACGTCGAGGAGAGCCGCAACGGTCGTGGCCACGCTGAGCGCGCTATGCACTCGGTTGCTGACCCGTCGTTCGATCGCGGTACCCCACATCAAGATCGGGACCTGGCGGTCGTATGGCCAAGGTGTGCCGTGGTTCGTGCCGCCCCGATCCGAGAGGGCGTCGAACCACCCTTCGTTGGTGACGAGGTAGAGGTCACCCGGCGGATCGGCGGGCAACGAGGCTCCCACCAGCCGCTCGATCGGTCGGTTGCTGGCCCGAAGATCAGCTCCTCGATGCGCGTCGTACGCCGCTCGCACCCCTTCAAGCTTAGGCATGGCCTTCGTCAGCACTCGGGTGAGTTCTCGATGGCGCTGTTTGCCTGCCGTCGTGTAGGTGATCAACGGCGGGACGTACGCGGCGATCCAATCTCCAGCGCCGAGAGACGCGTCCGCTGCCCGTTCTGCATGAGCGATCACCGAGTCGTGGGGGATGCGGCCCGCGCTTCCGCCTTCGCGCCGTACCCTCTCAGGCATCGCAGCGATCCCGTGGTCAGCGGTGAGGACGAACGCCACGGGCCCACGCGACTCGAGGATCGATGCAAAGCGCCCAAGCGCGCGGTCGGTTCGAAGGAGGTTGTCCGCATACTCCCACGACCGGGCACCCCACATGTGCCCCACGATGTCCGTCCCGGAGACCCCAAGCACCAACAAGTCAGGATTCGCATCGAGCCCCATCCCCTCGGCCTTCACTGCCGCAAACGCGCCTGCGATCAAGTAGTCCGTCGACTCGGGCACCGCCGAGAAAGCTGCGTAGGGGTCGGGCGCCTCTTTGGGATCGTGTGCGAACGAAGAAGTCGCTTGCCCTTCCTCCGTATCTTGCGCGTACGGGCCCAATTTCGCTTCGAGCCAATGTGGTTGTTCGGGTTCCCATACCTCGAGTAGGCGTTCGACCGGGTTCGCCCGGACGAAGTCGGACAGCCACTCGGGAAGCCTCCCGCGAGGTGCGTAGTAGGTCGAAGTCGTCAGTGACTTCGCCTTTGCGTCGAAGAAGACTGCAGCCGTCGGGCTCTTCCCGACCGATAACACCGCTGCGCGGGCCTTCATCGAGATCCCTACGATCTTGGCCTCACCATCGGTCTTTTGGCGCAGGGAATCTGCGACCGCTGGGACCAACACCGCGAACGGACTGACGAAGCGCTCCGGGTTGCCGATCACTTTGTGTTGGTGGTCGTCCACGGTCTTGATCGGTCCTCGCTCGGGATCGAACACAGCGTTGGCCACGACGCCGTGCATCGACGGTGGGACGCCAGTCGCTAGCGACGTGTGACCTGGCGCTGTTTGGGTTGACGCGAAGGGAAACGCCGCCTGAAGATAGACGCCTTGTTCGCTCACCCTCCGTAGCAGGCTACTCTTCGGAAGAATCGGCAAGTAGGTGTCGAGCACCCAGTTGCCGAGTTGGTCCACGATGATGAGGACGACCAACTTGGGTGCGACATCGGCTCGGCCTGGCGGCTCCGGGGCGACCTCCGCCTTTGGCATCGTCGACGGGGTTTCATTCTCGGGCGGCTTCGGGGTGCAGGAGAAGCAACCCATCGTGGCTGCGACCAGGGCGACGATCAGAAACCGGGCCATCGAATGAAACCCTAACGTGAGCACGGAGATCTCGCTAGCTTGCGACAAGTGCTTGATGGCGACGCGGGGAGCGCTACACCCTCGCTGTGCAGACCCTAGTCGTCGATCACCCCGTCGTCTCCGATCGCCTCGCACAGCTTCGTAGCCAAGACACGCCTTCGCCCGTGTTTCGCAACGCGCTCGAAGACGTGTCGTCCTTCCTCATCTACGAGGCCGTCCGGGATATCCAGACAACTTCCGTCGAAGTCCAGACGCCTTTGGGTTCCGCAGCGGGTCAGCGGATCGAAGCGCCACCGGTCGTCATTCCCGTACTTCGCGCCGCCCTTGGCATGCTGCACGCGGCGCTGCGCCTCTTTCCGAGTGCACCGGTCGGTTTTCTCGGGTTGCGCCGCAACGAGGAGACGCTTGCCGTCGAACCCTATCTTCACACGATTCCGGCACGGCTCGAGGGTCGTCCCGCGCTTGTCCTGGACCCGATGCTTGCCACCGGTGGCTCGCTCGAGCATGCGTGTCGCGCCGCGAAGGAATGCGACGCCGGGCCCATCACCGTGGTCACGGTCTTGTCCGCGCCCGAAGGCGTCCGTCGCCTCGAGTCCACCTCTCACGTTCATCGGTTGGTTACGGGCGCAATCGATTCGCGACTCAACGAAGACGCGTACATCGTGCCAGGGCTCGGGGACGCTGGCGATCGGCAGTTCAACGAGATATGAACGCGGCCCCGAGGCGTCGTGCAGCCGACTACCACAAATATTTGAAAATACTGGGGAAAGGCGCCACGTCGGTTGCGTTGCGGCGTGTTCGGCCCAATGGTTTGCCGATCGAGTACGGCTACGCTACATACGCCGGCCTCGTCCTTCGAGGGAAGAGAAGATCATGAAAGCCGACATCCATCCCGAATACAACGTGATCACGGTCAAGTGCGCTTGCGGGCACTCGTTCGAGACGCGCTCGACTCAGCATATCGAGCAGGTGGATATCTGCTCGGACTGCCACCCCTTCTACACCGGCAAACAGAAGCTGGTCGACACCGCGGGCCGCGTTGAGCGGTTCCGCAAGAAGTACGCGAAGTCGGGCAAGGGCAAGAAGGCAGAGGCGGCGCCCGAGGCGTCGACCGAAAACTAGGCGCCGTGCCCCGCAAGGGCAGCATACTGCTCACCATGGCCCAGCCCTACATCGGCGGGCAGGCGGTGATCGAGGGTGTGATGATGCGCGCCCCAGCCTGCTTGACCGTCGCAGTCCGGCGTCCAGACGGGACCATCGCCATGCGCGAGGGGCCGTACCGCTCCACCTGGTCCAAGCGCCTCTGGAAGCTGCCTGGTTTTCGGGGCGTCGCGATGCTCGTCGAATCCATGACGATGGGCTTCTCTGCCTTGCAGTTCTCCGCCGAGCAACAGATGACCGAGGAAGAGCTCTCGCAGGACGACTCGGGCAAGCTCGCGATCGTGCTCTCCACGGTGCTTGCACTTGGGTTGTTCATTGCTCTACCGCAGGCGCTCGCGAGCTGGACGGCCAGCAGCGCTGGCTGGGATCTAGGCTTGACCGACACCGCGTTTCACGTGTTGATCGGAAGCTTCAAGCTCCTCGTGTTCGTGGGCTACCTATACGCGATCAGTCGCCTCCCCGACGTGAGGCGCCTGTTCCAATACCACGGTGCCGAGCACAAGACGATCCACGCCTACGAGCAGAACCTCCCGCTGTCGGTCGAGAACGTGCAAGCGCAGAGCACCCTTCATCCGAGGTGCGGCACCACCTTTCTCGTCGTCGTTATCGTGGTCTCAATCATCCTCGGCTCTCTCGCGGCGCCGCTCCTCATGCCGAACGTCGAAGGCTGGGTCGCCCAAGTATCGCTGCTGGTGATTCGCATCGCCCTACTTCCGATCATCGCGGCGGTCTCCTACGAGCTCCAGAAGCTGAGCGCACGGTTCTGCACGACTGGATGGCGGCGCGCCTTTCTCTACCCGGGTTTCCTGTTTCAGAAGATCACGACGCGCGAGCCGGATGACGAACAAGTTGAGATCGCGATCGCCGCCATGGAAGCTGCCGCCTGGCGCAACGAGGTCCAAGAGGCCGTGCCCTCGGGAGACGAGCCGATTGTGTTTGCGAGTTTCGACCGGTTCAGGGAAGTATTGGGTGGGGACGGCTCGTTGGCCGCGTCCCGCGCAGCCTGAACCATGCTCCCGGAGGACAAGCTCGAGTCGCTCTCGGCCCGCTATCGAGAGATCGAGGAGCTGCTTTGTCAGCCCAACGTCGTTTCGGATGCGAAACGGTACACGCAGCTCAACAAGGAGCGGGTCGATCTCCAGGAGGTCGTCGAGGCCTGGACTCGTTACGCTCAGCTGTCTCGGGACATCGCCGGCCACAAGGAAGCGATGTCCGATCCGGATCTCCGGGAGCTCGCCGAAGAGGAAATACCCGCCCTCGAGGAGGAGCGCGTCGATCTGGAGGCGCGAATCAATCTCCTGCTACTTCCGAAGGATCCCAACGACGCAAGGAACACGATCCTCGAGATACGGAGCGGCACCGGCGGGGAAGAGGCGGCCCTGTTCGCTGGCGACCTCTTCCGGATGTACTCCCGCTACGCCGAGAGCCAGGGCTGGAAGGTCGACGTCTCATCCCTGAGCGAAGCGTCGGCCGGCGGAATCAAGGAGGTCATTGCCGAGATCTCCGGGACCAACGTGTACTCGAAGCTCCGGTTCGAAGGGGGCGTCCATCGCGTCCAACGGATCCCTACAACAGAGTCCCAAGGTCGGATCCATACCTCGACGGCGACGGTTGCAGTGATGCCCGAGGTCGATGACATCGATGAAGTGAAGATCGACCCAGCGGACCTCGAGATCTCGACCACGGCCGCCGGTGGCCCTGGGGGCCAGCACGTCAATCGCACGATGTCCGCCGTGCAGATCAAGCATCTCCCCACAGGGATCATGGTGCGGTCCGAGCAGCAGCGTTCCCAGCATCAGAACAAAGCCAAGGCAATGCAGATTCTCTCGGCCAAGCTCCTCGACCTCGAAAGAGAGGCGCAGGCCAACGCGATCAGTTCGGAGCGCCGAAGCATGGTCGGGACGGGGGAGCGCTCCGAGAAGATCCGGACCTACAACTTCCCCCAAAACCGCGTCACGGACCACCGCATTCAGCTGACGGTTCACAACCTCGATCGGATGATGGAAGGCGAGGTCGACGAGATGCTGATCGCTCTTCGAAGCCACCATCAAGCCGAGTTGATGAAGCACGAGGAGGCCTGACTCGGGCCCTGCCGTCGATGGGTTACCGATCGGCAGCGGCGAGTGCGCGATCTCTCGCGGCGTGAAAGAGCCGCATGCCTTCTTCGAGTCCGCCCACCAACACGGTCGAGTTCGCGCCGCTGTCGAACGTCGACTGGATGCTCTCGACGATCGCGAGGTCTTCTTTCTCGAACACCTGCTCTTGGATGTGCGTGAAGCTTCTTTCGAGGCGCTCTCGCTCCTCCGAGTCGGTAGGCGGGTTTGCCACCAACATTCGGTGGACGACTCGAACGCCGTCCGCGCCCTCAGGCATTAGGCTCATCTGGGAGAGCCAGAGCGGATGGAAGACCAGCACAGCGTTCGGAAAGAGTGTGTAAAACGCGGTCGTGTCTCGCCGAAAGTCCCATGCTTCTGGATCCCGTTGAACCGCCTCGAGGAGTGACTTCCGGGCCCCGACCTGCCTGACGTGTGGCGCACAGTCGTCCAAGATCTGCCCGTTCACGAAGAACCGAGAGAGGCTCTTTCGGTGAAGTGACCTCACGTGGTAGCCCTCCGCGAAGGCATCCATCACGAGCTTCCAGTTGGCGTGTCGTGTGGTCGTCACCGTGCGCGCAACGGAATGGCTTGCCAGTCCGAACGCATCGAAGTCGTCATCGAGCGTCGAACCCAGCGCCGCTCGCATGTCGAGTGTCTCGCCGTCGGGAGGATCCAGCAGGACCCATACAAACCCGTGATGGACTTGATGAGGGACCTTCTTCAGTCCGAACTCGTGGTGATCGATTGCGCCGAAGACGTCCTCGTTGGGGATGTGCAGGAGCGAGCCGTCGAGGCGGTAGCTCCACGCGTGGTACGGGCAAGTGATCGCCTTGTTGCACGTACCCGAGGGGTCATCGATGAGTCGTGCGCCCCGATGACGGCACGCGTTCACGAACACTTGGACGTCGCCGTGGCTGTCGCGCAACACGACCAACGGGATGCCAGCGAGTTCTTCGGTGACGAAGTCGCCGGCCTCCGCGATCTCCGACACATGCGCGACGATGACCGGTCTTCCGTGGAAGAGGGCGCCGCGCTCTCGTTCGTACTCCGTCGGGTCTACGTAGCGGTCTATCGATAGTTTGGTGGACCGTGACGGCACCTCTGAACCGAGGTCGCGGGTCATACGCAGCAGCCGTTCGATGGCGCTGCGTTGGACTTCCGGGCGCATTCCCGGAAGCTAGGAGAATCGTGCGCGGCTGACAATCCTCCCGTTAGGGCTGGAGGATTCCGAGAGGGTCAAGCTCACCCGCGAGCCGTCCGAGGATAACCTGGTTGTCCACCGTTGGCGCCTCGCTTCCGAAGTCTTGATCCTGAGCGCTCGCCGGGTGGCCGTCGTTCTCGCCGACGATCCGGTTCACGACCTCGGAGACGGCTTTGCGGCGCGGGCCTTCTGCCTCGACGGTGAGATACAACTCCTCACCCGCGAGCGCCGAATGAAACGGTCGCACCCCGGCGCCGCGCATCGCTATGAGCGCCCTCGAGGCTTTGCGCGCGTCGGGAAACGAGAACGCCAGCCGTGCCCGCGCAGCGGCTCGTTCCGCGATGCAGTGCACTCCGACAATCACCCCGAGGCGACCGCCAGCACCGATGACGGCTCGCACGAGATCG
>JBCCEK010000155.1:0-11447 GCA_039030295.1 Myxococcota bacterium
AGCCAATCGACGTACGTGACATGGTTCGCGACCAGGATCGCGGGGCCGGTCTCCGGAAGGTGTTCTTCGCCCACGACCCGAATGCGGTACATCACCTGCGCGACGATCCACGCCCAGAACCGCAATAGGAACTCGGGGATCACCGAGTAGATGTAGGCCGAGACCAACGCGCTCAGGGCGGCGAGGATCAGGAACGTTTGCGGGATCGTGATGCCGAGTTTGGGAAGGGCCATCAGCATCACGGACGAGAGCACCATGAAGAGCGCGTTGAGGATGTTGTTCCCTGCGATCACGCGCGAACGCGTCTCGGGGTCGGATCTTTCTTGAATGAGCGTGTAGAGGGGAACCGTGAAGAACCCCCCGAAGACGGCGAGCAGGAAGAAGTCCGCGACCATGCGCCAGGCGTTGGGCTGAGCGAGAAACGCCGAGAGACCCATCAACGAATCGCCCACGTGGCCGAGGGGAGCCGACGCGAAGTAGAGATCCACGGCGGCGAGGGTGAGGCCGATGGAGCCGAACGGGACCAGCCCGATCTCGAGCTTCCGGCCGCCGAGCCGCTCACAGAGGAGCGAGCCGGCGGCAACGCCGATACAAAAGACCGACAGCAGCATGGTGACGATCGATTCCGCCGCCCCGAGGACGTCTTTTCCGAAGCTCGGCAACAAGGTCAGGAAGCTCGCCCCGAGAAACCAGAACCACGAGATGCCGAGCACCGACAAGAACACACTCTGGTTGGCCTTGACCGACCGATAGGTCGCAAGCGCCGGGGTGATGGGGTTGAGGTTGAACGGAAGCTTTGGGTCAGCCGGTGGGGTGCGGGGGATGGCGAGGCTCGATGCGATCCCAAGGACCGCCACGACGATCGCAAACACACCCACCACGTGAAGATGCTCGTTCGCGAGCAGCCCTCCCGCAATGGTCCCGAGAAGAATCGCGATGAAGGTTCCGGTTTCGACGAGAGCGTTGCCGCCAGTGAGTTCTCGAGAGTCGAGCAGCTCAGGAAGGATGCTGTACTTGGCCGGACCGAAGAAGGCCGATTGAAGCCCCATCAAAAAGAGGACGAGAAGCAGGAGCGGCAAGCTGTCTAGCCAGAACCCAAGGGCCGCCCCAGCCATGAACACGATCTCCGCGAGCTTCACCCATCGGATCAGGGTCGTCTTGCTGATCTTGTCGGCGAGCTGACCCGCCCAAGCCGAAAACAAGAAGTACGGCAAGATGAAGAGCCCAGCCGCCATGGCGATGACGCTCTGGGTCGAGAGCCCCGCGAGGGTGGAGGAGCGATACGCCACCGTGACCATCAACGCGTTCTTGAAGAGGTTGTCGTTGAAGGCGCCAAAGAACTGCGTGGCGAAGAAGGGCGAAAAACGCCGGCGTCTGAGAAGGGTGGCTTGGCTCACTTAGTCGTCTCCATTCGAGTCCGGATCAGCGTCTGGACTGTGCAACGGCTGTGCCAAGCCTTGTGAAGCACTCGAGAGATCACGTAGGAGGGCGGGGTCGACATGCTTGGCGACCGTGCGGCGATCGACCCCGAGCCGGCGTCCCGCCTGGGCGTAGCTTCCTGTACGCGCATAGGCCCACGTGCTGTACGCCGCGCCAACGTCGTCGAGTGTGACCGAAGCCTCTCGCATTCGCGCGAAGACCGCATCGAGGCCCGTCGGCGTCGCGAGGTGAGACGCGGGGAAGTAGCGCCCGTGGATCAGGATGTTGCGGACACCCTGCTCGAGCTCGCGGATGTTGCCAGGCCAGACGTAGTCGATGCCCACACTGTCCACGATCCCCGCCATCACTTCGTCAACGCTTCGGGGATCGTGTGCGCCGAGAACACGTTGAAGCAGCACCGTCACCAAGCGGCCGAGCTCCTCGGGGTCGGATGCCAGCTGAGCACGAAGCGGAGGCGTATGAATGACGTCTGAACAGAGACGATAGTAGAGGTCCTCCCGGAACCGACCGTCTGCCATCTCGCGCGACAGATCTCGGTTGGTTGCAGCGACGATCTTGCCGCCGAACTCCCGTCCTTCGGTGTCGCCCAGCCGATGGAACGTGCGCGACTGAAGCACCCGAAGGAGCTTCACTTGGATCTCGGGGTCGAGCTCACCGATCTCGTCGAGGAAGACGGTGTCGGCGGGGCCCTTGTTCTCGAAGTGGCCCACGCGGTCTGCCTGAGCCCCGGTGAAGGCGCCCTTCTTGTGCCCGAAAAGCTCGGATTCGATGAGGGTTTTGGGCATCGCGGCAAGATGCAACGGATGAAAGGTCCAGCGGAAGTCACGGGCAAACCGCGTGCGCGATTCGTCGAACGGAATGTGCCGTGACAAGCCGAGGGCGCTCGCGACGAGCTCTTTGCCGGTCCCCGAAGGACCGAGGATCAAGGTGCTCGTCTCCTGCATTCGACCGCGCAGATGCGTGAGGTACCGGTGGATGTCGTGCGTGAACAACGACTCCCACACGTTCGCCCGAAGCTCGGCGGCGGCGTCGGAGGTGCCGAGGATCTGATGGAACACGAAGTGAAACGCGCGACGGGTTTGGAAGAAGAGGGCGAAGAGTTCGGCGGCGGTCGGCGCCCAAGGTGGGACGCCCAACCCATCGACGAGTTGGTGGAAGTCCTTTTTGAAGTCGCTGTAGAACGGAACGCGCGCGGGTGTCGGCTCGGTGGTGATCCAGGTGTAGAGCTTGGCGTCGTATCGGTAGTAGAGGACGTAGAGCGCAACGCCGAGAAGCAGCTCTCGCTCGTGGTCGGTCGCAGACTCGCCAGCATGGAGACGCGCTCGGGCCGACTCGAGCGCACGCTCCGCCTCGTGTTGAATCGCGGGGAGCACGGGGTCCTCGAGCGGCCAGTCGGGCGGCCGGTTCCACAGGACCGATCGGGCGGCCTCCTCGCCGACGATGATCGCTTCGAGCGCGGGGCGTCTCGGGCCGAACGGGTTGCTGAACCCGAGCTCCCCGATCGCCTGAAGCTTGGCGCAGGTCTGATCGTCAAACATGTACATAGAATGTACACCTACTGTACGTTCATTGAACACTTTGAGCTTTCAGCCTGAGGAAAAGTCAATGGTTTCAGTGTTTTCCACTATGGCACGCGCTGTGCTCTCTGATGACGCTGGAGGTTCACATGAATCGAATGAAGCGTTGGACGATGAGCGTGACGAGTTGGGTCGATGGCGTGCTGGCCCAAGTTGAGAACCACGAGGCCGCCGTCACTGCAGCCATCACGCAGGTCCGTCGGTCCACCGCAGAGGCGCGCGTGCGGCTCCGTCGGGTGGAGCGGGACGCCCAAACGCTTCGGGACTCACTCGAGCGTGAGGAAGCCGCGGTGGAGACTTGGCGAGCGCGCGCGAAGCGGATGACCGACGACGACCAAGCACTCGAATGCCTGCGACGACACAAGACTGCGCAACACCGCGTGACGCAACTTCGTGCGCGGCTCGTCGAGCAAGAACGCGCCCAAAAGGAACTCCGAGACGGTGTCAGTCGGCTCAATGGTCGCCTCGGCGAGTTGACCGAGCGCAAGAACGTGATGCGCGCGAGGCAGTCGCGCGCAGAGGCCGTCAGCGGGATCGGCATCGCCTCGAAGCCGACCCTCGACCTCGAAGAGATCTTCGACCGTTGGGAGTCTTCGGTCGGGGAGTTCGAAGTTGCGGCCGATGACCTCGATCCCGTCGATGCCTTCGAGGCGGACGTGGAAGCGAAGGAAACCCTCGAGGCCCTGACCTCGGAGCTCGCTGCGCTTCGGTCGGAGCAGGACTAGGAGCGTCTCATGGATTCGACCCTCGATCGATTGCTGCATGCACTGCGGCTTTTTGGCGCGACAATGGTGGTCGCCGCCTGCGGTACGTTCCTCGTCCAACGTTGGGACGAAGCCGGGGACGTCACCCGCTACCTCGCGCTCCTCGCCATGACCGCCGCACTGCCCCTGCTCGCCTTCATGTGCGGCGTTCGCTGGCGTGAGGGGCGCGGTGCTCGCGTATCGCTCATCACGATGCTGTCGCTCGTCCCCGTGCACGCTGGCGTACTTGCAGGCTTCGTGTTCTCACAGTTCGGCCACCCAGAGAACCGTGTGGCCTCGGTCGCGCAGTGGGTCGCGCCGTCCCCGATGGGAGCCTGCCTCCTCGTCGCCGGCGCGTCCGCGGTCTTGCTTCCGTTGGTCTGGGCTTCGTACCGGGCGCTCGCGCGAGAGCATGCGAGCATGCTGACGGCGCTCAGCGCCTTCACCCACGGTGCCCTGTTGATCCCGAGTCGGAGCGCCCTTTCCGCCACCCTCTTGGTCGGACCGATGCTCGCACTTGCGGGCTGGGGTGCGTTGCGCGTGCAGCCCAAGACGCGCGAGGCCAAGGTCGCGGTGGCGTCACTCTTCGCCCCGGTGTTGTTGCTCTTCGGCCGACAGGTCTTGTTCTACTACGCACCGGCGAGCTTCTGGGGCGTGGTGTTCGGAGCCGTCGCCGTGGGCCTGTTCCTACTGGGCGAGCGACTCCCCGATCGTACCGTCACGCGATTCAGCGCGGTTCCGATGGTGCTGTCGGCGGGTGCGTTTTGGTTGGGGATTGTGGGGCCACCGCTCTGGGGGAACGCGCTCGGCATTTCGCCCGGCATGCAGTGCCTCCTGTTTGGCGGCATGGCCGCGGCACCCCTCGCGCTGGCCGCATGGAGAAGCGCCTCTTCGCGGGGTTACTTCGTCACGCTCGGGTTGGGCTTGAACGCCTTCCTCGTGGCATTCGTGCTCCTCTTGGAGCCAGGCCCTTGGGTTGCACTCGAGGCGATCGTTCTCGGGGTCGGATTGTTCAGCCACGGCTTCCTTCGGGGCCGGCGAGCCTCGCTCTACGCTGGCGTCGGGCTCGCGGTTCCGGGCGCTGTGATCGAAGTTGCCCGCGCGATCGAACACATCGATTCCGGCGGCTGGCTCGTCCTCGCCTCCGCCGGGGTCGTCCTGATCGGCGGAACCTCGTGGTTCGAGCGGCACGCCCGCACTCGGCGGCAGGGCGATGTCAAACTGTCGGACGGCCACCAGGAGCCGATGCCACAATGACACGCTGACCTCGGAGAGTCCGAGTCCGTTCCGCGAAACTATTGAGCAATCGACGATAGAACAGCCTGGCACGGGTTTCGCATTGTTCTCCCTCGCCATGCGCAGAACGGGCATTCATCTCCTTGTCATCCTCTCCCTCGTGGTCGGGACCGCGGCAGCGGTTGACGCTGCTGTGGTCACCGACCGCGAGCGAATGGAGGCTTTCGTGGAGGCGGTCACCGGCGAGGTGTCATCGCGACGAATCGATAGCGCGCTTCAGTACGCCGACCCGACCCGGGTCTCGATGGACTTGGTTCACCATGGTCGCCGGCACCGCTACAACGACCGCAACGCATCCAAGCTGCAGGCCGACGCACGAGAGGCGCTCGCGCCGCTGGCAGGGTCGCACGTGAGCTTGCTCCAGGAAGACATCCACCTCGACGGTGAGAGCGCTCGGATCGCACTGCGGCTACGTACGCCCGAAGGCTTTGCCAACACGGTCTTTGACCTCCGTCGCGAAAACGACGAGTGGCTCCTGCGTCGCGTGACGGTCAACTAAGCCGCGCTCGAAGCGGCTTTCGACTCGCGCCCTGTCCACTTGACGGCCTCTCAGAACCCGGCGAGGCTCCGCCCGATGTACCCGGTCCTGTTCCACATTCCCACTCCGTGGGGGGCGATCCCCATCTATTCCTACGGCGTGATGTTGGGAAGCAGCCTGCTCTTTGCCTGGTATTTCTTGATGTACATGGGCAAGCGCGTCGAGAACTTCAACCGTGAGCTCTTGGCGAGTTGCTTTACCTGGACGGCGGTGGGGGCGATCGTGGGCGCCCGCCTACTCTACGTCTTCACCAACCTCGATTCGTTTCAGAGCATCGGCCAGTGGTTCGACCTTCGGTCCGGGGGTCTCGTAGCCTACGGCGGGTTCCTCGGCGGCTTCGTCACCGCATGGCTCTTCTGGCGCTCGAAGAACATCCCGCTCTTGCCGTTCGCGGATCTCGCTGTCCCGACTCTCGGCTCTGGGCTGATGATGACTCGCATCGGTTGTTACCTCTACGGCTGCGACTACGGCCGACCGCTTGGTGCGGATGCACCCGCGTGGCTGGTGAGTGCAGGCACCTTCCCCAAATGGGAGAGCGACGCCTTTCCGACGTTCGCCTGCGATTCGACGATTTCAGGCTCTCCCGCCTACAACCACCATTTGTCGCTCTACCCGGATGAGATGGTCGACCGTGTGGCGAGCCTTGCCGTGCACCCGACCCAAATCTACGAGTCGGTGGCCGGTCTCGCGCTCTTCGTCCTCTCGGTCTGGCTCTTGTTGCACCGACGGTTCCGTGGACAGGTGCTCACGGTCGTGGCCGGGCTCTACGGGCTCTGGCGGTTCCTGATCGAGTACGTTCGCGACGATCCGGAGCGCGGGTTCGCGTTTGGTTTCTCCACCTCGCAGTTGATCTCGTTGGCGATCATCCCTGTGTCGATCATCGCCTACGTGCACTTCCGCAAGCGCGCCGCCGAGGTCGGGGATCCGCCGCTGCCGACGTGGGCGCTCGATCCCGCCGTTGCGGGGGGCGCCACCAGCACGACGACGGACGACGACCGTCCTGCGAAGTTCCGCCCGAAGAAAGTCAAAAAGAAGTAACGCTACTGCGTGACCGGTTGCTTCGAGCGGTTGAAGGCTTCGAGGACCCGCGGCGACGTCCGAACGCTGTCGAGTTCGAGGTTCGGCTGGAGTGCGAGCGCCGTTCGAAATGATGCCTCCGCGAGGTCGAGTCGCTCGAGCGCCACATACGCGACTGCGAGTTCCTTTTGGATGGTGACCGTCTGAGAAGAGGTCAGCCTCCGCTTCCCAAGGAGCCGGTTTGCGAGGGCGACCGCTTCCTCGAACTGGCCTCGTTGAACTTGCTTGATCAACTCCGGGACGAGGCTATCGACTTCTTGTTGGACGGCGCGTGAAGCTCCCCCGCCCGCCGCCTGCTCGAACGCTTCGCGCGCATCGGAACGCCCTTCCCCGACCAGGCGCAGGTCAGACAGCGGCACCAAAATGACGCGACCCCGCTCGATGCGGGCGCCTGGGTTGAACCGCCGGATGCGCTTCGCGCCCTGCGGGTCATCCTCCATGTAGATCTTCGCGATGCTCGCGACCGTTTCTCCAGGCGCGATCACATGACGGAGCGGATAGGGCACGAGCAACTCACTCCCGTCGTCCGGCTCCACGCGTCTGTTCGCATCGTTGGCCTCGATCAAAATCGGTGCGCGCTCTTCACTTCCGTAGAGCAGAAGCGCAACCGACTTCCACGTATCGCCCTCACCGACTTGATAGTACGCCACCGTCGGAATCAAGAGCCAGCTGCCCGACACCAGCGGGGCCGCTTCGGTACGAATGCGGTTGGCTTCGCGCAACACCGCCTCGCGGGTCGGGTCGCCGTAGTACCGTTCGGCAATCGACGCGAGTGTATCGCCCTCCTGCACCGGATGACTGTAGATCGCCTGGGCAGAGCCCTTTGAGGGCCCGCCGAGAACGGCGAAGAGACACAGCGCGGCGACTACCGATCGCAGGGCACGGCGCATCATGGTCCGCCGTTCTCCTCTGCCGTGACTCGTTCGGTGAGGGTGGCCCGATCGTGGATCGTGTCCCCGGGCTCGACGACGACTTCGTGTTCGACCGGTGCGAAGTACGGATTGGTGTACTTCACGTAGTGGCGCCCCGGCCGCAACGGGATCGCGCGGGCCGCAGGGGTCGTCAGGACCCGTTCTCCATCAACGTCGACGTGGGCCCACGGGTCGGCACTCACCTTCAAATAGCCGGCCTCGGTGGGGCTAACGAAACCGGGTGCACCCGCAGCACTCGGGCCCGACCAAGTCCCACTGGCCGCTTGGACGGTGAGTCCTGAGGCGAGCAGCGCGAGAAGCACCAGGCCTTGCTTCCGCGCGATCCCCCAGAGAAACCCGCCGTCGCGGCGGGCGTTTCGGAGGGCACGGGGCGCCACCGCCGAGAGGACCTCGTCGGTTTGCTCCCCCGTCATGATGCCAATCTCGTACAAAAACATCACCAGCCGGGCGTTGTGGTTCATCGCGACGCGCGGCGCGAGAAACTCCGTGAGGTCGTCGATGAGTGCCTGGGTCGTTGGATATCGGTTTGCCGGCATCTTTTGAAGGCATCGGGCCATGATCCGCTCGAGCTTGCGCGGCACGTCCACGCCGAGCTTCTTGAACGGCTCGTACCGGTCGAGCCGGATCTTCTGCATGACGGTGCGTTTGTCGTCTTCGACGAACGGCTTACGTCCGGTGAGCATCTGGTAGAGAACGATCCCCACCGAAAAGAGGTCGCTTCTGAAGTCGAGCTTGTCGCCAAGGATCTGCTCCGGGCTCATGTAGCTCGGCGTGCCGAGGCCAGTGCCGGTTTCGGTCAGGTCACCGAAACGTTCATGCCGTGCGATCCCGAAGTCCATCAGTTTCACGTCACCCTGCATCGAGACCATGATGTTCGCGGGCTTGATGTCGCGGTGAATGATCCCGCGGAAGTGCGCGTAGTCGAGTCCGCGTGCGAGTTGCAAGGTAATGATCGCCGCCACGTCGGGCGGGAGACGAGGCGAGCGCTCGAGGAGGTCGTAGAGGTCAATGCCGTCGACGAACTCCATGATGATGAACATCGAGCGTCCGTCTTTCACGAAGTCGACGACGTGCAGGATGTTCTCGTGCTGAAGCGAGGCCATGAAATGGGCCTCGCGTTCGAACCGCTCCGCGAACTGACTGTCGATCGCGATCGATGGTTTCAGGGCCTTGATGGCGACGCGTCGGTGCAGCGGTTCCTGGATCGCCTCATACACGACCGCCATGCCCCCACTGCCGATTTCGCCAAGAACGCGACAGGTTCCGATGCGTTCAACCATCGCGATCGATCAGCGTAGGCAGGGCGCCGAACGGTGTCAACGAGCCCTGAAAACTAGGAGAAAACCGACACTTAGGGCTGAGACGTGGATCGGCTAGCTTCCATCCCCAGGAAGGATGCAAAGGCCCCGCTCCACCCAGACGACGCCCCCTCGATTGGACCCCGCGGAAGACGCCGGAGAGGCGCGATCTCGCATCGGGAACGTGAACCGTACGAGGGTGCCGCTCGGGCTCGGAAACGCGGGTGGCACCCACTGGATCGTGGCGGTTCGCAGTGGATCGGTGATGAACGAGAAGCTGAACTCGAAGGCGCCCGCAGTCCCAAGCCAGCTCACTTGCATCTCCTCGGTGACCACCTCGTCATCGATCATGATCTCCTGGAAGCTCTCGTCGGTCGCGGTCAGCCGGATGAGGGAAGCCGAGTCACCGCCGCGCGGCAGGTCCGCGCTTCCATCGACGACGGCCGCGCAACCGGTTTCGGGGAAGTCCCGAGGGACGCCTTGATCGAACGGCGGCGGCCAGGGTTCGCCGTCGAGGGTCACGTCGGCGATCTCGGGATTGAGGTTCGGGTCGTCGGGGTCCTGCTCGATCAGCACCTGCGCGCTGATGAAGCGACCTTCGTTGTTGGGGTCCTCGCAGGGATCGAGGTCGTCGGTTTCGCCCGTGAAGAACCGGATGATCGCGTCGGGGCCTGCTGGGGGCCCGTTCGCACAAATCGCGCCCTGGAGAACGACGTTGGACGCGTTGGCCGCTTCGAGCTCTTCCGCGCTCGGAATGGTGAAGGTGACGATCGGAAGGTCGAGTGGGTCGCTCGGAGGTGTGGCGATGCACCCTTCACACGGCAAGACGATGCGGCAGAGATCGACGCTCAAGACGCTTGGCTCTGGAACACAAGCGATGAGCGACCATTGCAGTGGGGGCGGGCTCAGGGGCGGCGGGCCTCCTTCGATCAGCGGGTAGCCACGATCGATGACCAGGTTCGTCACCGTGACCGTGTCGCCTGGGTCCGGGTTGGCCCGACCGGGTTTGCCTTCGACTTCGACCCCCGCCGCGACGACCCTGAGGTTGTCGACGAACGAGGCAGGGTCGAAACTCTCGCCACAGGACAGCGACGCGGGGAGCGCCACCAGGATGAGAAGCGCGCGAAGCGAGAGGGCCTTGGTCACGCGATGAAGCACCGACCTCACAACGTCCCCCGCACGCCCAGCGAGGGGATGATCGGCAGCCCGAGGAGCGGAGTCGCCTCGCTGAAGTCGAAGTTGTAGATGATGCCCTCCTGGTTCTGGCGATTGTACGTGTTCCGGATGTCGAGGAAGAGCGCGAGCCTCCAGCGGTCGAAAAACCACTCCTTTTGCACCCGGAGGTCGAGTTGATTGAAGAGCGGGTTCCGAAGGCTGTTGGTCCGGCCGTCGATCGGAATGTAGACGTCGGTGAGCGCGTCGTAGACCGACCCGATGACTGGCGTGTCGGGGTTGCCACTCACCAGTCGGAACGTCGCCCCGATCTCCCAGTTTCGCTTGAACTTGTAGACAAACGCGGCGGTCAAGATGTGCGTCTGGTCGAAGTCGAACAGGCGCCAGGGTTCTCCGGGGCCATCCTTTCGTTCGCTCCGCGACAAGGTGTACGACAGGTACCCGAAGTACTGGGCGCCAGTCGGAGGGCGAATGTTGGCGCTGAACTCGGCACCGTAGATGCGGCCCACGCCGCGCGTCTCGAAGAACGGAGCCTCGCCCGTCGGAATCGGCACGGTGCGGTCCCACAGGTACTTGAAGAAGCCCTCCACGCCGACCCGAAGCCCAGGGATCGGGTCGTACTCCCAGCCCGCGCCGAAATGAGCGGCTTGAATTGGATCGAGGTCTGGGTTGCCGATGGTCGGGTCCGACTCTTGGAATTCGGGGGGCTGGCTGAAGATGCCGACGCCGAGCTTGACCCGCATGTCCGGTCGGACGGTGAAGACCGTCGTGACACGTGGGTCGAACGACCAGGCGGCGATATCGCTGAAGTAGTCGACGCGGAGGCCCAACACCAAAAGCGTGAACTTGCCGAGGTTCAGGCCCGTCTCGAGATACATGCCCGGGCGGAACACCACCCGTTCGAGCTCCGTGAAGACGAGCGTCTCGCTGGCAAGCGTTCCCTGACCACTCCCTGAGCCCTCGGACAAGGTGTCGGGGGATGGGCCGAAGTACGTGATGTCGACCGGACTGAGCGAAAGGTCGAGCCCACCGATGAACCGAACGCGATCGGTCATCTGGTAGCGCCACTCCGAGCGCGAGTACGTCTGCAGAATGTCGGCGTCGAACTGGAACGAGTCGCCCACCCCGAACTCGAGATTGACCGGGCCGACTTCGACCGAGATCGCTTGGTCGACCTTGCTGCTGATCTGGCGCTGCCAGTCGATCTGGTTGTTGTAGAAGCTCGAGTTGAAGGTCCCGTCGCCGCGAACGGTCGGGTCGTCTCCCGCGGTCTCCTCGAAGAGGAGCGCGAGCCGATCGTTGCTTCCATACGCCGAGATTCGAACACGGTCGCGGGGTGTGGGCCGAAACATGAGCTTGAACTGGTAGTCGAG
>JBCCEK010000156.1:0-11371 GCA_039030295.1 Myxococcota bacterium
AGCCAAACCGCGAGGCGTCCATAGCCGCGGTCGTCTAAGACCTTCAGGATCTCATCCACCATCGGTGCGAGGTCGAAGCCGGAGCCGTCCCAGGACTGAATCACCCGCCTGACTTCAGATCGCAGACGGCGCCCTCCGAACCGCAAGAGCGACGAGAGGAGCTCGTCTCGGCTCCCGAAGTGGTGATAGATCGCGGCATCGGTGATGCCCATACTGCGGGCCAGCGCCTGAACCCGAACGTGGCGAGGCCCCCCTTCGATGAGTTGGAGTTCGGCGGCCTCGAGAATTCTGGCTTTCGCTTCGTCGGCCGAAAGTCGCTGCCGTTTCGCGGTGGCGGCCATTACCTTGACTACTATAGGTAATAACCTAGACTAGTCAAGGTAAGCTATGGCTCACGTCAAACGCATCCTCGACTCCGACACAGAACACGCGCATCACCGACTGCGAGCCAGAATCGCAGGCTTCGGCGAGAGCCCGTTCACCCCGCCTAAAAGCTGTCACGTGATCCTGAACGGGCAGCGCTTTCACTATCTCGACTGGGGCAACCCCAAGGGGGATCCCGTCATCTTCCTCCACGGCGGCGCGCAGACCGCTCGGACATGGGACGCCGTGTGTCACGCGGCATGTGCCGACGAGACACGACGGGCGGTCGCCCTCGACCAACGCGGACATGGCGACTCGGAGTGGTCCTACTCGTTCGACTACGGTCCCGAGGCGCATGCGGGCGACATCCTCGCACTTGCGGATCACATCGGGATCGATCGCTTCTCCCTCGTGGGGATGTCGATGGGCTGCATCAACGGCCTGCGGTTCGCCCTCGACTACCCGAGCCGAGTCCGATCGTTCGTCGCGGTCGATGCCGGGCCATGGCTCAACGCGGAGGGGGCGCAGTCGATTGCCGACTTCGTCGGCGGAAGCAACGAACTCGCATCGGTCAGCGACTATGTGGAGCGCGCCCTCGCCTTCAATCCGAGGAAGCACCCGGAGCTGCTCGAACACAGCCTCCGACACAACCTCCGTGAGCTCCCCAACGGGCGCTGGACCTGGAAGACCGACTGGCGACGCCCGGGCGAGTTTCTCGAAGGCGTCAAGCAGGCCGTCGTTTCGCTCCAACATGAGGTGCACCGACTCCGCTGTCCCCTCCTCGTCGTTCGAGGTGGCGAAAGTGATATCTTCCGCGACGAACACGCACAGCGGTTCGCATCGGCGGTTCAGTCGGGCCAGTGGTGCATGATACCGGACGCCGGCCACGGAGTGCAGGGCGACCAACCGCGAGCCCTGGTCGCGAAGCTCATCGAGTTCTGGAACGCGCTCGACTGACCCCGTGCGCCGAGGTGCGAGAGGCTAGCCGGGCGGCGTGGTCGCGCGGTAGGCTCGCGCTCCCATGGTGTGGCCGCAAATTCGCACGGCGCTGATCTTCTTGCACGTCCTTGCGGTGCTCGTGCTCGCTCTCCCAGGGACGGGGCGGATGCTCCGGCGTGAGGTTTGGGAAAGTGAGATCGGGCAGCACGGTCTGAGGGTGTGGGCGAAACGACTGTCCTGGCTCGGCTACGAAACCAAAGACGAGTTCGAGGCGGATCTGTGGTCCTTGACGCTTGTTTATGCCGACGCCAACGACCGGATCACGAGGCCGTTTCGGTTCTACCGACAACTCGCTGGGGTGCGGCAAGGCTGGGCCATGTTCTCGAGCCCTCAACAGTATCCGATCGAGCTTCACGTGGACATGCGAACGGAGGACGGGTGGGAACCGATCTATCGACCGCTCTCAGACGAGCACGACTTCTGGGCCAAGCAGCTTCGTCATCACCGAACCCGAAAGATGGTCGGGCGTCACGCGCGCGGCTTCAGGAAAGAGCGTTACGACGGGTTCGCCCGCACGATCGGCGAACAGGCGGCGCATGCGTACCCGGAGGCCCAAGCGGTTCTCGTTCGCATCTACAGCTACACGAGCCTTCCGCCCGAAGATGTTCGGCGCGGCCTCGAGCCCCAGGGGAAGTACGAGCACAGGCGACTCTTTCGAACGAGCCGGTTCCGATGAGCACGTGGGCCGACAGGACGAAGAGCGCTTGGATGTTCTGGGTCACCCTTTTCGACCGCAAGGAGCCGGCCACTACTTGGGCGCTTTTCCGCATCGCGGTGGCTGCGTGTGTCCTGCTGAGCCTCGGTCTGATCGCTCACGCACAGATGCTAGACGTTCTCTGGGTGAGCCAAGAATACGGTGGCTACCTCGCGCTCGAGGAAGTGCCTTTCTTGTGGTTCACGCTCGGTCCCGCCACCTCGAGTACCGTACATGCACTTCACGCGATCGCCATCGCCAGCGCGGTCGCGCTCCTGCTCGGTGTTGGAGGGCGACTGGTCACGTTCTGCGCACTGCAGACATATCTGTCGCTCACGCGCCTCAACTGGGACACCGTCGGCGGACACGATGCGCTCATCTCGAATGCGCTTTGGCTCCTGTTCCTATGCGACGGTTCCAAGACGTTGTCGGTGAGCTGTTGGCTCAAGACGCGGAGTTTCGTACGCCAAGTGAACATTTCGGCTTGGGCCCGGTACCTAGCGGTGTTTCAACTCGTCGTGGTGTACACGTGGACGGGGCTTCAGAAGGTCAGCCCGTCTTGGTCGTCCGACGGCGACTTCAGTGCGCTCTACTACGTGTTCCTCGACCCGACATGGCGACGCTACGATCTGGACTGGACGGCGCACGTCTTTCCTCTCACGCAGGCTGCCACGATCGTAACCTGGTTCTTCGAGGTCGGTGCCTGGTTGCTCCTTCCGTTCTTCTACTACCGGTACACGAGAGAAAGAGGCGGCCGGTTGAGAGCCGCGTTCAACCGATTCGACCTTCGCGTTCCGTTCACGCTGATCGGGGTCGCGCTCCATCTCGGGATCGGGATCCTGCTCAACGTGGGGGCTTTTTCCTGGATCACCCTTTCCTACTACCTGTGCTTGTGGCAACCCGGTGAGATTGAGCGGTTCTTTGCGAAGCTCCGGTCCTGGGGGCGCTCCGTCGTGACCCGACGCGTCTCGCCCGCGCACGGATGATGAGGCCTCGACCTATCGCTACGCGTCGCGCGATGCGTGAAGGGTGCGCGCGATGATGCGCCATACACGCGGACTGAAGCCGAGCCCAACGTGAGAGCCCATCACCTCGATGTGCCGTGCGTGGGGATTGTATCGGTCGATGGCTGCGCGCCAGTCGACGACGCCGTCGGTTCGACTGTAGACGACGGTGACCGGGACACCCAACACGTTCTGGTTCATGTCGTGCACGTGTCGCTCGAACTCGTCGAGGTCGAGGCCTCGCTTGCGGGCGTAGAACGTGCCCGCCGTGGTGTACTTCGGGCCACCTTCGACCGGCGTCCCGAGCGTGATGATCTCGCGGACTGCGTCGGGCCGGTGCATGGCGATGAGCCGTGCGACCACACCCCCGAGACTCCACCCGATCAAGGTGAGCCGTTCCCCATCACCGGGCATGGAATCGAGCTGCTCCAAGAAGCGCGCGGCGAGTTCCTCGGGATCGCCACCGTTCAGCCCTAGGTTCCAACCGGAGGCGTCGTAGCCGAGGAACGACAGGAACTGGCGGAGGGGCCAGGTCGAGAGGTCGTCCGCCAGAAAGCCCGGCATGAGCACGACCCGGCGACCGTCGCCGCGTGGCTCGGCTGCAAGCTTTGGGGCGTTTGGGATGAGCGAGCCGAACTCGAAGAACGCCCTGGCCTCCATGTAGCGGAGCGCCGGATTGGGGGCTCGTAGCCCGTACCGCGCCTGCCGATCGAAGGGCGTGGCGGAAGGATGGCTTTGGGTGGCTTGCGTCATGGTTGACCCCTGGAGAATAGTTCGTATACGAACTAAATAGGATCGAGCACAGTTCGCCGCAAGTGCCCTTCGGGAAGAAACCATGAAAAAAACCAACATTGCTGTCCTGGACAACATCCCCGAGTACGGGAGCTGGATCGAAGTCGTCAAGACTTACAACAAGTGCCAACGGTTGCTGACGAGCCGCCTCGACGCCCTCGGCCTGAGCGTTCCCCGTTACGAAGTGCTGCTTGCGGTCGCGCGCGAGGAGGGGCTCTTGCAACGAAGCCTCGCTCGCCGCCTCTTCTCCGCCAAGAGCAATGTGACGACCTTGCTGCAACGCCTCGAAGAGATGGGGCTCGTGCGTCGAGAGCCCGACCCGAACGACGCGCGCGGCCAACGCGTATACCTGACCGACGAAGGTCGCCAGCTCGCGCGACGGGGGGCCAAAGCGCAAGCGAGCGTCGTGCTGCTCATGATGGAAGGTATCAGCGCGCGCGAAATCGCCGAGTTCGATCGAATCAACCGAAAGGCGGGCGCAAACCTCGACGACGCACTCGAAGAGCTCGACGCCAACGTTTGACGCCGCGTGGGGCAAGGCGTCACGACGGATCGCGCGGCGGCTGACCGTTGGCCGCGGTGGCAACGACGGGATGCTCTTCGGCGGTTTCCCAAGGGACGTCCGGCCACCAACGTACGAAACGCGCCGCCGAAGCGGGGTCGAAGCTCTCCCCCGGTCGAGGGAACACAGCCTCGACGCCGGCATCGCGCGCCGACACCAGCACTCGTTCGGCGGGTTCGGTCCAGCTGTGCGAAGCGAGGTCGAAGAGCCCCCAATGGATCGGGACCATCGTCTTGCCTCGCAACCACTGGTGCGCGAGGACGGCCTGCTCCGGGCCGAGGTGCCAGTCGGGCCAGGCGGCGTTGTACGCACCGACTTCGAGCATGGTCACATCGAACGGCCCGAGCTGCGCACCGATCTCTTTCATGCCGTCGAAGAGCCCAGTATCGCCCGAAAAGAAGACGCGGTGCTCAGGTCCGAGGAAGGCCCAGCCCGCCCACAGGGTCGCATCCTGATCGAAGATCTCTCGCCCCGAGGCGTGCCGGGCCGGCGTGCACACGACTTCGAGTGGACCCAGCTGTCGTCGCTCCCACCAGTCGAGTTCAACGATCCGATCGGGTGGGACACCCCAATACTCGAGGTGAGCGCCGACCCCGAGCGGAACGAAGAACTGGGTGTCCCAATCCTTGATCGCCTGGAACGTCGGGTAGTCTAAGTGGTCGTAGTGGTCGTGCGAGATCACGACGGCATCGACTTCGGGGAGGTCTGCGAGCGTGACGGGCGGGGCGTACCACCGCTTCGGCCCAAGCCACGGGAATGGCGACGCCGTCGGGCCCCACACGGGGTCGGTCAAGATCCGTGCACCGTCGACTTCGATCAGCATCGAAGAGTGGCCAAACCAGGTGACGCGCAGTCCACCGTCGGGCGGCACGTCGAAAACACTGCCGTCGCCTCGGACGACCGGGATCTCGTGTTCGGGATGGGCCGGTGTCGCGAACGGGCTGGCGTTCAACAGGGTGTTGGCCATTCCGGTCACCGAGGTGTCGTTCCACAGCGGCTGAGGATTCTCGAACACACCATCGTCCCATTGCGGCGACTGCTCCATACGTGCGAGCCGAGCTGCCTCCGCGCTCTTGCCGAATGCGGGGCGGTTAAGTCCAATGGCGATCGCTGCCGACACGACGAGCACGCCGATGAGACTGGCCGACACCGCGAACACCAGCTTCGCGGCCCGGACCAGGCTGCGCGTGGCTCGCTTGGGAGAGGGAGCGTTCATCGGTCTACCCCATAGCGAGAGAGAAACGTGGCGACGATCTCCTGCGTGAGGGCGTCGCGCGTTCTCGGCTCGAGAGGACCTGAGAGGAGCTGCGGCCAGAAGAGCGCGCCGCCGGCCATGGCCCAAAACACTTCCGCAGCGAGCTCCGGATCGGGAACGTGCAAGCGACCGGCGTCTGCGGCCTGCCGAAGCCAACGCACGAGGCTGCTCTCCGCCTCTGCGGCTCGCATCATGACGTCGCGAACCAGCTCGGGCTGCTTGATGAAGACACCGAACACCACCCGCGTCAGACTCCGCGAAGCCTCGTCGTCCCCGATGAGCGACTTGGCGCGTGCAAAGTCCGCCAGTTGGTGTTCGAGTGGGCGGTCCGGATCCCACATCACTTGCTTCAGGGCCGCCACGTCGTCGATGAGCCGGGCCACGACCGCCTGAAATAGCGCCTCTTTACTCCCGAAGTGGTTGTACACGGTGCGCTTCGAGGCTCCCGCCAGGTCGGCGATCCGATCCATGCTGGTGCCCTCGAAGCCTTCGTCGCGGAACGCCTGGGTGGCGGCGTCGAGAATGGTTTCTCGCTTGGCATCGACTCTAGATTCTTTTGTCGTTTCCATGTTTTAGAACCAAACTACACTGTGCAGTGCATTTTGCTCTTGACCTCAGAGAGAGTGAAACTACACTGTGCAGTGTAAAGCGATTCACCCGTTGCCGCAAGGCCTAGAAAGGCCACGCCGACAGGAGGCTGACCGATGACCCAATACAACTGGAATGCAGACCAACTCCCTGACCAAACCGGCCGCGTCGCGATCGTGACCGGCTCCAATAGCGGGATCGGATTCGAGACCGCGCGCGTCCTCGCCAACAAAGGGGCCACCGTCGTGATGGCCTGCCGCAACCTCGCCAAAGCCAACCCGAGGGCGGACGAAATCCGCGCCACTCATCCCTCCGGAAGTGTCGAGGTGATGCAACTCGACCTTTCCGATCTCGAGTCGATCGAACGCTTTGTGGAATCGTTCCGGGCGCAACACGCACGGATCGACCTGTTGATCAACAACGCGGGGATCATGGTGCCGCCGTACGGAAAAACCGCTCAGGGCTTCGAGACGCAGATCGGGGTCAATCACCTCGGACACTTCGCGCTCACCGGGCGGCTCTTGGATCTCGTCGTCTCAACGCCCGGGTCGCGTGTGGTGACCGTGAGCAGCATGGCCCACTACATCGGCAAGATCGATTTCGGCGACCTGAACTGGGAAAACGGCTACAAGGCACAGGCCGCATACGGGCAGAGCAAGCTCGCGAACCTGCTGTTCACGTACGAGCTTCAGCGCCGTCTCGATGCGGCGGGCAAGGACACCCTCGCGGTCGCCGCCCACCCGGGCTGGACCGAAACAAACCTCCAAGAACACTCGAAGCCCGTGAAGTTCCTCAATCGGTTCTTTGCGCAAGACGCACTGATGGGTGCGCTTCCGACGCTGTACGCGGCGGTTGCGCCAGATGTGGGGGGCGCGGAGTACTACGGCCCGAGCGGTCTTCTAGAAATGAACGGGCCACCGAAGCGGGTGAAGTCGAACAAGCGCTCGCACGACCGCGGAGTGGCCGAACGTTTGTGGGCGCTGTCCGAAGACCTGACCGGCGTTCAGTTCGCGGTCGCGGGGTCGTAAGGCTCGTCGCGAAGGGCGACCTATTCTCCCTATTCTCCGGGCGAGTCTTCCTTGCGAGGCGGCTCGACCACCTTCCCGAGGTACTCGGGAAGCTCGACACCAGCCATCTCGGAGAGCTCGTGGATCGGCGGCAACGTCTTGATGAGGCTCGAGATGAACCCCGACGTGCTCGAGCCGCGGTCGCCCTCGCCTGAATCCCACACGGTGATCTTGTCGATCTTCAGATTTTGGATGGCTTCGACCTGGCGCGCGACGATGTCTTCGATCTTCTCGACCATGAGGAGCGTGGCCGCCGCCTTGGCGTCGCCGCCCGCCGCGTCGACGAGCTGCCGATAACCGTCGGCTTTGGCTTGGAGCACACTGAGCGTGCCCTCGGCTTCGGCCTTGTACTTCGCGAGGATGGCATCGGCTTCACCGCGAGCTTCGCGCCGGAGCTTCTCCGCCTCGGCTTCAGCGGCGATCTCGACCTTCTCTTTGTCGATCTCCTGCTGCGCGACTTCGGCGGCGCGTAGGCGCTCTTGCTCGGCCAGATACTGGGCCTTCTGAATCCGGGCCTCGGCCTCTCGCTTGGCCACTTCGCCCTGCTGGAGGGCGGCCGCCGCCCTGATGGCAAGCTCGGCGTTGTACTCGGCGATGTTGGCCTTTGCCTTGTTCTCGCCGTCGATCGCTTGAGCCTCCTGCTCTTGCACGTAGATACGACGATCGGCCTCGGCCTGCTTCTCGCCTTTGACGGCCGACGCCTCCTGCTGCTGAACGTAAACGCGACGATCAGCTTCAGCTTCCTTCTCGCCCTTGACGGCCGCGGCCTCTTGCTGCTGGACGTAGATGCGACGATCAGCCTCGGCGGCTTTCGTTCCTTTGACGGCGGCCGCGGCGTTCTCGGCGACCCGGACGTCCTTTTCGCGGAACGCCTCGGCTTCGCCGATCGCGCCGATCTTCTCTTGGTCCGAAACGTCGACGCGCGCCTTGTTGATCGCCTCGGCAGCGGCCTTCTTACCGATGCTCTCGATGTACGTGGACTCGTCCGTGATGTCGGTGATGTTCACGTTGATCAGGTAGAGGCCGATCTTGTTGAGCTCGGGTTCGACGTTCTTGCGGATCGATTCGAGGAAGCTCTCTCGGTCTTGGTTGATCTGCTCGATGGTCAGCGATGCGACGGTGAGGCGGAGCTGACCGAAGATGATCTCCCGCGCCATGTCTTCGACGGCGGCATCGTTGAGCCCGAGAAGACGCTCGGCGGCGTTGGTCATGATCGCCGGTTGGGTGCTGACGCCAACGGTGAACGTGCTGGGGACGTTAATGCGGATGTTCTGAAGGGAGAGCGCGTTCTGGAGCGGGATGTTGATCGTGAGGGGGGTCAGCGAGAGGTACGCGTAGTCCTGAATCAACGGGAGGACGAGCTTGCCGCCACCGTGGATGCACTGCGCCGACTGCCCCGCGCCGACCTTTCCGTAGATGACCAAGATGCGATCGGACGGGCAACGCTTGTAGCGTGACGCCAGATAGAGCGCGAACCCAATGAAGATGACCAGGGCGGCAACGGCCGCGAGCAGCGTGAACACCATCGAACGTTTCCTCCTTCAGCGTTTACAATTTCGCGACCACCAAGGTTTGGCCATCGTTGACGCGAAGTACCTTGACTCGCGTGCCGGTTTCGAGGCGCTCGCTCCCACTCGCAACGGCGGGGACGACCGCGAAGCGGCCTTGGAGGGTCAGCTGGACCTTGCCCTCTCCTGACTCGGGAACGGTGAGATACACGGTGCCTTCCTGCCCAACCGCCGACTCGATGCGGATTGTGCCACTCGACTGGAGCTTATTGAACATCGAGAACAGCCGCCCGATCGACCATGACAACAGCAACCCGGCCCCGAGAGCCAGCCCGAACGAAATAAACGCGCTCGTTCCACCTTCGCGATGCGCAGCGAGACCGACCAACCCGAACATCGTCAGAAACGAAGAGAGCCCTTGGAACGACAAGAGCGTGAAACTCACGTCCGCGCTGCCAGACGTTTCCGACGCTTCGAAGTCGGTCTCGGCGGAGACCTCGCCGTCGACGTCGGCACCCACGAACTGAAGGATCACCCATACCAAGAACGCGACGCCACCGATCACGGCGCAGAACATGAAGACCGTGTCGATCATCGCCCACTCGTTGACTGCGTCAGACATCCCTACCTCTCCGCCCGAGGGGCCGATGCTGCCCTAGGCTCGGGCAAATGGAAAGCCCTATCGCTGCGCCGCCGGACCCGAATCGTACGCATGGCGTCGACGCGTCGGATCCCCTTCGGGTGCCACTTGGACGCACGAGCCGCCAAAACGATCTCCCGCCGTGCGACGAAATCGGGTCGCCGGTGGTTCTTGCTGTACGGCGTTCACGCGAGCGAAGAGAATGAAAGAAACCGCTGGAAATTCCTGGTCGGACCGCACACTCTTCGGAAGGCGTGCTGTGAACTGCGAAGAGTGCCAGGACCGAATCCTCGAACTCCTTGAGCGGGAGTCGATCGACCGGGCGGGAGTTGCCGAGATCCTCGCGGCGTGTCCGGAGTGTCGCAAGGACTTCGAAGCGCTGAAAGCAGCCGTGGCTTTGGCCGGTGAACTTCCACAGGAAGAACCGCCGCCCGACGTCGACCGCGAGATCTTGCGGCTTGCCGCGTCGAGGCGAGAGCAACCTGAACGCGAATCGGAGCCAGGTGACACGCGTGTGTTGTCTGTCGATCCAAGCCGTACTCGAATGTGGCCGTGGACGGTCGCGGCGGTCGCGCTTCTCGGAGTCGGAATTGGGCTGTGGTCCGGCGGTGACGAGGATCGCTTGGCTCAGGTGTCGGAGCCGTTCGGGGGCCACGCCGTCGAAGAAGCCTACGAGGATGACGCACGGGACAGCGACCTGCCGGCGCGCGCGGAGCCTGCGTTGGCGCTCGCCGAAGCTGCCGAGCCCGCAGGAGCCCGGGCGAACGCGCCTTCCGCCGCCATGCCCAAGCCACAAGAGCGTTCCAGGCGCGTCGCGCAAGAGCTCACGGCCGATCGGCAGGCGAAGGCGAGGGGCACACCGCCGCAGGTTGCGCAGCCCGAACGCCGTAAGGCCTTGGCGACCGTCTCCGACACCAAGAAGGCGAGCCTGGATTCAGCCACCGGGGCCGCCCCAGACGCGTCTGCGAAGAAGGCCCGGGCCGGAGCGGAAGCACCTTCCTCCAGGTTGATCGCCGAAACGGAGGATGTCGACGACCGCGCCACCAAGGACGAAACCGCAAGGGCCGCCGATCTCGAACGCGAAGGGGCAGCAGCCTCTGGCACCGAGGCAGCGCCCTCTTGTCGCGCGCGATTGAGCGCACTCGACAAGAGGCGGCGCGCCGATCCCAAGTACATGCCTCCAGCTCCTGAGCAGCTCGAGATCGGGCTCTGTTACGTCGAACTCGACCAGCCGGGGCGGGCAAGGCCATGGCTCGAACGCGCGTCGCAACAGCCCGCGACGGCTGATCGTGCCAAGAAGGCCCTGAAGCAACTCAAGTAACGTGGCGCAGCGACGGCTTCACGGGGCCGCGTCTCGAAGGTCTCCAAGTTGATGTTGGAGGCGTTCGAGTGCGTAGCGCATTCGGCTTTTCACCGTGTTGACGGGCGCCGAGACGATCTCGGCGATCTCGTTGAAGCCAAGCCCTTGAAGCTGCCTGAGCAGGAATACTTCTTGTTGGTCGTCTGGAAGGGACTCGACGGCGTGGGCAATCCGATCCTTGAGCGTATTGGCGGTCGCGAGATCATCGGTGCTCGGTGCTTCGGCTTCTACGCGCTCGACCATCGGTTGGCCAGAGTCTTCGCGCGTCGCATCGAGCGATTGTGCCACGCGAAACTTCATCCGTCGTTGGTGGTCGATGCATCGGTTCCGCGCGATGGTGTACATCCAGGTCGAGAACTTGGAGTCGCCCCGAAAGTCGTCACATCGCTCGACGATCTTGGTCCAGACGTCTTGGTAGAGCTCTTCGGCACGACCGCGATCGCGCACCCGCCGCAGGAGGAAGTTGAAGAGCGGACTTCGGTAGCGGCCGAAGAGGGTCTCGAACGCGGCGGCGTCGCCCTCCTTGTACGCCATGAGCA
>JBCCEK010000157.1:0-11247 GCA_039030295.1 Myxococcota bacterium
CCGGCTCTCGGCTTGATTCTCGCCGTGTCTGGTTCCGTGGCGCTCGCGCAGCTCGACCCTACCGTCGATCCTTCGACTTCGACGACCTCGTCGGTGCCCCCGCCTCCCCCCCCAGTCACCCGGGAGATGATCGAAGCCCCTCGGACCGAGGAACCGATCGCGGAGCAGCCTCCCGAGAAGTCGAAGGTGGGGTTCTCTTGGGGCCTTCAGGTGGGGGTTCCGATCTTCCTCGACGTCGACCGTGACATCGTCAAAGCGGGCGGGGACGTGAGCTTCTTCGCCGGCGCCGACTTCGGCTACTTCATCATTGGTGGCACGGGGGGCGTCGGGTGGAACCGGATCAACCTCAACAACCAACCGGACGTGACGTTCGGCGGGAAGAGCCCCCTCACCCGTGTGTTCCTTTCCGTCCCCGAGTTCCGCGTGCAGATACCGAACCTCGCGATCGTGCTCCCCTACGTGAGCGCGTCGTTCGACATGAACTTCTGGAACTTTCGTCAGACGGAGATCACGTGCACGTCCTTCTACTGCACCGACACCTCGGTCTATCGATTCACGCCCGGCTTCACCGCGCGCGCGGGGGTTGGGCTAGAGGTCGCACCGAGCATCTACATCGATGTGGGCTTCCGGTGCTCCTATTCTGGCGAAGGCAATTTCTTCAACCAGAGCCGCCAGTGGATCACCCCCTACTTCGGGGTCCTGATTCGCGCGCGATAGGGACCGGGCCCGCTCATCCGGGCTTCGTTTCGATCAACCTTCGTCCGGCGTGACCGCGATGAAGGCCCAGTTCTTCTTCGTGTTGCCAATCCGCGCCGCGACATCCGCGAGCTTCATCTGCCAACCGTACTTCTTGCGAAGCGCCGCGAGGATCGCCTCTTGGGTTGGGGCGTCCTCGACCAAGCGGGCGGATCCATCGTGCCAGGGCCCCTTGATCGCGCCTCGAACCCCGCACGGCGCGATGCGGATCTTCGTGTTGCGTCGGAGTCGTTTCACCTTGTACGAGTCTTTGTTGGTGTAGATCCCCAACTCGCCGCCGATCGTTGCCGCCCACACGGGAGTCCGTACGCCGGTCCCGTTCTTGCGGAAGGTCTCGAGGTTCACGTACCGCGCATCGCCCAGGGTGTGGATAGCCGCCATCCGGCAAGCATAGTAAGCTCGCGCGCGATGAAAAGAGTCTTCGTGGGTGTGGCGTGTTTCGCTGCGCTCTTGGCCTCGCCGACCGAGAATGCGGCGGCACAAGGGTCCGACGTGCCGGCCGGAGGCGTGGTCGTGACCGAAACCCCCGGAGCATCCAGTGCGGTCGATGGCGCCCAGGGCCCGGAGGATCCGGCGCTCACAGAGCCCGGCGTGGCGGCGGCGCCCCTTGCGACCGAGTATCAACGAGCACACCTCGGCGCTTGGCTCGAGTATTCGGCTGCCGCGGCCGCGCGGCAGCGTCGTTCGTCGGGCGCGAACGGCCTCGTCGCGGGTTCGATCTTCCTCGGCATCGGTATTGGGCTCTACGTTTCGTCATCGAACTCGTTCGACAAGGGCATCGGGATCGCGCTGATCGCGAGCTCTTCGCTCTATTGGTCGGTTGCGATGTTCCAGCTGGTCCGCAAGTCGGATGCCGAGCGTCGCCTCGTGCGCTGGAACCAAGTCAACAGTGCGTCCCTCACGCTTCAGGAACTCGGTCGTTTCGAGGGCGAGCTCCGCGCACAGTCCGAGGCCGCGGACCGCGCCAAGAGGTTGCAGCGTTGGGGCAACTTCGGTCTCGCAATGGGGGGGGCACTCATGCTCGGGCTCACACCCGTAGCCGACTTGTCCGACAATTCGCAGCGGACGGCCTACATCGCGGGAGGCATGACCGTGGGGGTCGGGCTTCTATCCTTCGGCTTCTCGTTCATCAAGTCTCCAGAGTCGAACTACTGGAAGGCGTACCAGGCGGGCGTCGCTCCTCCGAGGGCGGCGCGTTGGAGCGCCGCGCCGAGCGTCGGTCGCAAGTTCGTCGGGGCGCGGCTCAGTGCCACCTTCTAGAGCGCGGCACCGCCTTCACCAGCAGAAGACGATCGGTTCAGTCGCCAAGACGCCGCATCACGTCATCGGTCAGGAGCGGGAGGACGTCGAGGGCTTGCATGTTCTCCCGCACTTGCTCGACACGGCTCGCGCCCGTGATCACCGTCGAGACGCGCGGGTTCTTGGCACACCATGCGATCGCAAGCTGCGCAGGCGTACAATCGAGCTCCTTGGCCACCTCGACGACTTTTGTGACGGTCGATTCGTGGCGCGGTGAGGTGATGATCTCACGGAGCCATTCGTAGCCCGGGAGGTTGGCCCGGCTGTCCGCAGGCGTGCTGCCGAGGTACTTCCCGGTCAGTGCACCGGACGCGAGGGGGCTCCACACGGTCGTTCCCATTCCGTACCGCTCGTAAAGGTCACTGTACTCGCTCTCGACGCGGTCACGGCTCAGAAGATTGTACTGCGGCTGCTCCATCACGGGCTTTCGGAGGTTGTAGCGCTCGGCGATCTCGTACGCATCGGCGATCGCGTGCGCGGGCCACTCCGAGGTTCCCCAGTAGAGCGCGCGCCCGGATGAGACCACGTCGTGCATCGCCCACACCGTTTCTTCGATGGGCGTCGCGGGGTCGTCGCGATGGCAGAACAAGAGGTCGACGAAATCCAAACCGAGGCGTTCGAGTGAACCATCGATCGCGTGCAGAAGGTACTTGCGGTTGAGGGTGTTCTTCGTGTTCGGACCGTCGCGGAGCCCCCAGTAGAGCTTCGTCGAGACGAGGTACGACTCTCTCGGCCACCCGAGCTCTCTTGCGACATCGCCCATGATCTTCTCGGAGGCACCCTTGGCGTACACCTCGGCGTTGTCGAAGAAGTTCACGCCCGCCTCCCACGCGGCCTGCATGCATTCGAGCGCGGTCTCGTGACCGAGTTGATTGTGGAACGTCACCCAGGAGCCGAACGACAGCACGCTGACTTGGATGCCCGCTTGACCGAGTCGCCGGTACTCCATCTCCATGGAACGGCCGTACGCCTATTCGAGCGGCGCGCCCCCCAACACCCAGAGCTCCACCGCGGTGAGCTTGGCGTCGCACAAGGGGAAGCCACCCTGAGGCATCGGCGTCGTGTTCGGCGCGATGTCGACGTCGGTCAGCTTGTTGATCAGGTACGAAGCTTCCAACTCGCTAGGGACGACCAAGTCGCCCGAGACCTGCGTCGAGGGCGCATTGATCAAGTTGGTTTCGGAGGCATCGAACGAGCTCAAGTCGAGACCCGCGGCAGGCGCCATCGAGTCGTGACAGCCGCTGAAGGTGCAACTGACGTCGAACACGCCGGTTTGCAGGTCCGCCAAAGTTGGCTCGATCTCTGGAATACAGACGCAGTCGCACTCGACCTCGCCTGAGCCGCAAGCGTCGATGCACTCCCCGTCACAGAGGATCTGCCCTTCGCCGCACGGGTCTGACCCACTGTCACCGCAGCCCAAGGCCAAGATCATCGTACTCGCGAGCGCCAAAAGAGAAGCAATACGCATATCGGCCCTATAGCCCGGCCAGGCCGAGTTGGTAAAGGTCCTGGGTTCACGAAATCGGGGGCGCTGTGTCCAAGACGATGCTTGCGGCTCTGGTTTCGAGTGTTTACAACAAGTTAAGCAGTGCCTGGGGAGTCCGTAGTTCAGATGCGCGATGGAGCGGTGTCGACCCGTCCTATCCCAAGAATGCCGAGGGGCCATTGGCTGTGGGGCAACCTTCCTCAGCTGGCCGCCGATCGATCTGGCTTCTTGCTCGATGGGCATGCGAAGTACGGCGACGTGTTCTCGGCGCGGGTGTTCGGTCGACAGCTCGTGTTCGTCCGAGACCCTGCCGTCGTCAATGCGATCAACGTCACGCACTGGGAGGACTTCCACAAGCCAGCGCACATCAAGATGATGTGGAAGCCGTTCTTGGGTGACGGGCTCGTGCCGAACGACGGCGCGTCGTGGAAGCGGCAACACAAGCTGATTCGGCCCGGGTTCCACAAGCGCCGGGTTGATGCGTACGGCGAACGGATGGTCCGATTCACAAGGCGCATGGTCGATCGATGGGTGGCGGGAGAACAGCGCGACTTTCGTGAAGAGATCGTCGGGCTCGCGCTCGTGGTCGTATGCGACACCTTGTTCGACATCGACATTGAGGAAGGGGACGCAACCAGCATCCGCAACGCGATGGTCGACATCAGCGAGATCCTGGTCCGTGACGCAGACAAGGTCGTTCCCCGGCCGTCGTGGTGGCCCACGGCGGAGCACAGGAGACGTCAACGCGCGATCAAAGCGGTCGAGGCGATCATTGCGCGCGCGGTCGCCGAGCGCCGGCGCACGGGGGAAGACCGCGGGGACTTGTTCTCTCACATGGTCTTCGTCGCAGACGAGCAAGGTCAGATGAGCGACAAACAGCTTCGCGATGAAGCGATGACCCTCATTTTCGCTGGGCATGAAACCACGGCGCACGCGCTCACGTGGGCGTGGTACCTCCTCGCGAAGAACCCGGACAAGGTCGCGAAGATGCAGGAGGAGCTGAATCGAGTCGTCGGCGAACGGCGGATCGAGGTCGACGACCTCACGAACCTCCCGTACCTCGAGATGGTCATCAAGGAGTCGCTTCGCCTCCTTCCGTCGGTGTGGGCCTATGCGCGGGAGCCTCAAAGAGACGTCGTTTTGGAGGGGTACGCCATCAAGAAGGGCACCCCAGTGACGATCAGTCACATCGCCATGGGTCGAAACGAACGTTACTTCGATTCGCCCATGGAGTATCGGCCCGAAAGCTGGACGCGCGAGTTCGAGCGCGCGTTGCCCAAAGGAGCGTACACACCGTTCGCGCAGGGCCCCCGCGTTTGTCTCGGCAAACAGTTCGCAATGATGGAAATGCGGATCGTCCTCGGTACGCTCCTTCAGTGCGTCGAGCCAAACCTGATCGACGGCTTCGAACCCGATTTCGTCACCGAGCTCTCGATGCACCCTGGGGAACGCGGCCTTCCGATGAACGTCCGGAAGCGCGAACGCCCGCCAACCGCAGCGGAATAGCCCGAAACCGGCGCCCTTATGGTGTGCGAAATTATCGAAGCTTGGCCGCGGCTCGCGCATCCACTATGGTCCCCTGCGCGATGAGTTCGGCTGCGGCGACCGATTGGCTTGGGGGAGATCGTCAGGAACTTGCAGGGGATCGCATCCTGGATGCGACCCGGGTCGTCTTGGCGCGCGACGGCATTCGCGGTGCGCGCATGGGTCGGATCGCCGAGGTCGCCGGTTGTTCTCGCGCCACGCTGTACCGCTACTTCCCCAACAAGGAAGCGCTTCTTCAGGCGTACATGGTGCACATTGCAGATGGGTTCAGGGCGGTTCTCGCCGAGCGGCTACGCGGGATGCGTTCGTTCGAGGAACGATTCATCGAGGCGTCGGCTGTCTCCGTCGAGCTGATGCAATCGCGCGAAGACGTGGCGCCGTTCTTCACCGAGGAGGGGGTCGGCCTCACCGCGCAACTCACCGGCAACGCCGCGGCCATGCGCGATCAGATGGCCAAACTCCTTGCCTACGAGTCCGAGTCCTCGAAGATCGACGGCTCGCTTCGCGCGGGTGTCACCCCAGCCGAGGCCGCAGAGTGGGCCACTCGCGCGATCTTCTCGCTCGCCACCGTTCCGATTCAGCAGCGCTCCGGCCAGGCGTTACGCGACTACCTACGAAAGATGCTGGTTCCGGCGCTGGTCGCAGGCGAAACAAAAACATGATTTTGTTGCTTCGTTGAGACAATAATCTGATAACGTCTAGACAATAGGCATGAGTTCAGCCGAGTCCGAGCCGTCCGTCGCGTACGATCCAATCTACGACCCGTTTCATCCAGGGTTGATGGCCGACCCGTACCCCTTCTACGCGCGACTCCGGGACGACCATCCCCTCTACTACAACGAACGGCTCGATTGTTACGTGTTGTCTCGCTACGAGGACATCTATCGGGCGCTTCGCAAGCCCCAGTTGTTCTCGTCGGCGCAGGGGCTGACACCCGAGAAGGACGAGATTGCCACGCTCGGCTTGCCGCCCACCTTCATCATGATGGATCCCCCCGACCACACCCGGTTGCGACGGTTGATCACCAAGGCCTTCACCCCCGACACCGTCAAAGCCTTGGAACCCAAGATCCGAGCATTCGTCGCCGCACGGATCGAGGCGATGAAAGCCAAAGCTTCCGACGGGTGCACGGTCGATTTGATCCCTGAGCTCGCGTCGCCGTTACCCACGATGGTCGTCGCCGACCTCCTCGGCGTGCCCGAAGAGGATCGGGAGAAGTTCGACCCTTGGTCGGATGCGATCACGTCGGCCTCCGCAGACTTCACGTTGGACGTTCAGAACGCCGTCGATGCCGTTCAGGGGCTCGTGACCTACTTCACCATGATGTGTCAGGCCCGCCGACAGAACCCCAAGGACGACATGATCACGAAGCTCACCCAAGCCGAGGTGGACGGCGATACGCTCAGTGACTGGGACATCGTAGGGTTCTTCTTCGTGATGATTGCCGGGGGGAACGACACCACGAGCAACTTCATCGGCAACTCGATCGAACAGCTGGACAAGCATCCGGACCAACGCCGAATGATGATCGATGATCCTTCCCTGATTCCAAACGCGACCGAAGAGCTCTTGCGGATCGAATCCGTCGTCCAAGGGTTGTCCCGAACGACTACGCAGGACGTCGACTACTACGGGCAGACGATTCCCGCGGGGAGCAAGGTTCACAATCTCTACGCGTCAGGCAACCGCGACCCGAGGCATTGGGGGGATGACGCCGATTCGCTGGATATTCGTCGGAACGCCGAGAAGCATCTTTCTTTCGCGCAAGGGCCTCACTTCTGCATCGGTGCTCACGTTGCGCGCCTCATGATTCGCGTCTACTTCGAAGAGATGGGGGCTCGAATCGGAGAGGGTTTTGAGGTTGACTGGGACCACGCAGAGCGTCGTCAGTCGGGCTTCACCCGCGGTTACACGAAACTACCGATCCACATCGCGTCGTGAGTGAAGTCCGGATCAGGTTCGAGCCTGCGGGGTTCGAGGTCGACGCCGAGGCTGGCGAGATGATCATGGACATCACCGACGCCAACCCGGAAGCAGACATCCCTTACTCATGCCGTTCTGCAAGCTGTGGAACGTGCCGTGCGGAGGTCATCGAGGGAGGTGACGCCCTTGTCCCCGCGGATCTGGACGAGATCGAAGTGCTCGAGATCTTCGGTGACACCCCAGACCGGGTTCGTCTTTGTTGCCAGGCACAAGTCGCATCGAGTGACGTGCGTCGACTGACGCTTCGGGCCGTCGACTGAGCCCAGGGTAGCGTCTCGACACCCGAACTTGTCGCGGGTTCGCAGATCACCACCGGGATGACTCGCTCCGTCCACGTCTCGTAGCTGGCGTAGTCGGGGTAGTGCTCGACGAGTCGAGGCCACAACCGAGCGCGCTCTTCGGAAGTGCACTCCCTGGCGACCATTTTCGCCTTGCGGCGGCGGATCTGCACTTCGACTGAAGGGTTCGCCTGAATGTTCCGGAACCAGAGCGGGTGGTTTGGAAGCCCGCCTTGGGACGCGACCACGGCGATGCGATCCCCGTCTTCGATGAAGATCAGGGGCACGGTGCGGGGAAGGCCACTCTTCCGGCCGGTGGTGGTGAGCAACAGTAGAGGAATGCCACGTGGGAAGGCTGACCCGATCCGCCACGTCGAGCCGAAGATGCCGCCTGTCCACTGGTAGACGGCCACATTGACCTTCGACATCGTGCGGATGATCCGTTTGACGTAGGGCTTGTCGAGACCCTCGGGCTTCGGTTTGATCTTGGTGGCGTCGTTCATCGGTGCTGGCCGGGCTACCTGCGCTCGCCCAGGGCAGGGTTGGTTCGCTCGAGGATGCTCTCGGTGCGCTTCATCAGCCACTTCTCCGCCGAGGAACCATGCTCCATGATCCAGAACCGACCAGCGCGGATCCCCTCGAGTGCTTGGCGCGCGACCTCATCGGGCTCCGTGAGCTTGAAGGAGACACCGACGCTCTTCGCGAGGGCTTCCATGTCGGTGTACGGCTCCGGCCCCTCGCCGTCCGCTTGGTATCGTTCCGGCTTGTTCCGAGCGGAGTTCAAGATGTTGGTGTTCACGAGGTAGGGCCCCGGGAAGAGCACATGCGCCTGCAGCTTGGCTTCATCCATTAGGAACTGGTAGTGCAGGACTTCAGTCAGACTCGTGACGGCAGCTTTGGTCGACGCGTAGATCGGGGTCGTCGTCATCGACACCAGGCCACCGTTTCCCGACGACGTATTGATGACGTGTCCTTCTTGACCCCCTTCGAGCATCCTCGGCACGAACGACCGAATGCCGTTGGCCACGCCCATGACATTGACCGCATAGCCCCACTGCCAATCCGACTCAGGGAGGGTCCAGATACGCCGTTTGGCTTCCTTGATGCCAACGCCCGCGTTGTTGAACAACAGGTGCACCTCGCCGAAACGCTCGAACACTTGGTCCGCCAGTGCGTCAACCGACTTCGCGTCGGTGACGTCGACCACGAGACCCGCGACCTCGTCGAAACCCTCGGCCACAAAGGAGGCCGCCGTTTCATCGAGCGCGGATTGATCGATGTCGGCGAGCACGACACGAGCACCCTGGCCGGCGAGTAGATGTCCAAGCTCGCACCCGATCCCGCTCGCCCCTCCGGTGATCACGGCGACCTTCCCGGAGAACTCACGCATCTCGGGGCTCCGATTCCGTGGGAAGCGCGATGTCGACGCCGCGAGTCGGGTCGTCGTAGCGCTGCACCAGAAACGGTTCGAGCCACTCTCCTGGCACCGTCCGAAGGATCTCTCCGCTCGTGACCGATGCCCCCTCAGCGAACTCCATGCTCACGATCCGCCGTACGGGTACGTCGATCAACGGATCAAACATCGACTCACGCAGGATGATCTGGCCACCGTCGATACGACGGATGCGATCGTAGTTTCGCTCCCAGTTGAGCTGCGTGAGGAACACCTCGCCATCGAAGCCACCGGCCCCGTCTATCGAGGGTAAGGCCTTGTAACAAAAGAAGTGCTCAACGAAAGCACGCTTGGCATCGAGCGGCGCGCCGACTCTGCCGTCGAGCTCGAGGAAGGTGATCCCATGACGGGAGACTTTGGCGTTTACGTGATCATCGGCTCCGAGCGTGAACTCCGTCTTGGCGATCTTCTTGGGCTCGCCGAACTTCTCGCGGCCGCCGATGACGACGAACTCACCTTCCATCGGCATCGCGAGAACGTAGTAGCCGGGCCTTGTCTCGTAGGTGCATGCGACGCCCACGGTTGCTGCCCCGACCGTGATCACTTTGTCCTTCTTCATGTGCATGGTCACGTTCGCGAACTGCACGAAAACCCGTGGCTCGGTTGTGGGCACCAGGGGACGCGGCAGGACGGCAGCAGTGATCTCCGGGTCCGTCTCGTAGATCGCACGAATCGACTGGACGACGTTCTTCATGCCTGTGGCACCGGCTTTGCTGGCCTTTTGGCGCTCCATGTTTCGGACGTACCGAAGCTTGGCCATCTCATCCTCTCGGCGAGTTCGCCACGAACTCGCTCTTCTTTGGGCCGATGCGTGACGCGATCTCACGCAACGGGGCTTCGTCGAGATCGTAACAGTCGATCGCGTTGTCGCTCAGGAGCTTGGTGAGTTCGGCCTCTGGGATTCCCGTCATGTACCGCTTCATCTTCTCGGCGGTGTGAGGCCATGAACCCTCGGGGTGCGGAAAATCGGTGCCCCACATGATGTTGTCCATGCCGATCTCGTGACGCACCGCCGTACTCCCCTCATCGAACAAGGCAGATGCGCTTAGCCAGCAGTTGCGGTTGAAGTACTCGCTGGGCTTCATCGTGAGGTTCGAGCGGAAGTCGCCGAGCTTGCCGGTCGTGTGCTTCACCGAAGCTCGAACGTCCATCATCTCGAGCATCGAGGGGACCCAGAACTCACTCACTTCGGTGAGGCAGTATCGTAGTCTCGGGAACTCCTCGAACACACCGCCGAAAATCAGATGCCACATGGGTCGCGCCGCCCACCACGCGAACTCGACGAGATAGATGCCCATCGCCCCCGGCAAGTCGAGGTCGAAGTCAGGCCCCGGACCGGAGTGGTTGTGCACCACCATGCCAAGGCTCTCGCACGCCTCCCAAACCGGGTAGTACTTCGGGTGATTGTACGAAGGGTACTTCCCGATCAGGGCTGGTATCAGGATGCCGCGAAGCCCATTGCCGTGCGCCCAGCGGACCTCTTCGACCGCTTCGTCGACATCGTAGAGCATCGGGACGACCGCGACGCCGATCCGCCTGTGCGGGTTGGTTGCGCAGAACTCCGCGAGCCACCGATTGTGTGCGCGGGCGCCCGCCCACTGAAGAGACGGATCGACGCCCCAGGGCTTCAAGCCAAGCCCTGCGCCGAAGGGGGGGGTGTTCATCTCGGTGATCCCGTCAGGGAACAAGACCTCTGCCGCGACGCCGTCGTCGTCGATGACTTCGTCGCGAACCGCCGGGTCCCACGCGGCGGCGAGCTTCGCTTCGTTGCCAGCGCGCCATTTGTCGTTGAAGTCTTGAATGAGGAACTTTGACTCGGCGAGCCGGGTCATTTCGATCTGCTTGGGCAGTACCTTGTCGAACGCGCTGCGGAAACTTGGGTCCAAGTACTCGCGGTAAGCTTCGGGTCGAAGTCCCGCATGACCGTCGGTCGAGACGATCAAGTAGCGGTCCCGTGACCCTGTCGTCATGAGTTGGGCTCGCTTGTGTGATCGACGATGAAGCGCGCGACGCTGTCAGTGAAGGCATCGTTCCGATCGCCTGCGATCATGTGCGCAGCGTCCGCGAGATCGATGAACTTAGCCCCCGGGACGAAATCGCGGAACTCGGCTGCCGCGTCTTCGGACAGGACGTCGCTCATGCGCCCGCGGATCAACAGCAGGGGCGCGTCAATGCGACCAGCTTCCTCGAGGCGCCGGCGCACCGTGGCGTCGTCGTGATCTTCGCGGCCTCGTTGTTCAGGGTCCCAGAACTCCAGGAGGTCAGGGTCCCAGTGCCAGCGGTAGCGTCCATCTTCGCCGCGCCGGAGGTTCTTCGCAAGGCCTGCGAGGTTCTTCTCGCGCTTCCGATGCGGCGTGTAGGACGCAATGGCTTCGGCCGCCTCGTCCAGTGAGGCGAAGCCATCTCCGTCGGCGCGCATGAAGTCGACGATGCGTTGCACGCCGACC
>JBCCEK010000158.1:0-11062 GCA_039030295.1 Myxococcota bacterium
CGATCACTTTGGCCCCGACGGCGCGTGCAACCTCGATCGCGGTAGACCCTGTGGTGCCCGACGCGCCCAAGATGAGAACGGTTTCGCCTTCACGGAGCTTGCCGAGCTCTTTGAGGCCATAGACAGCGGTGGCGTAGGCGATGAAGAAGTTGGCTGCGTCGTCGAGCGGGATCGAGTCAGGAATCTTGAAGACGAAGTTGCCGGGCAGGCAGGTGTACTCCGCGAGACCGCCAAGCAGCCCGAAGCCGGCCACATGGTCGCCGGGCGCGAGATGCGTGACGTTCGCGCCGACCGCTTCGACGACGCCCGACAAGGAGCTCCCCGGGGTGAACGGGAGCGGCGGTTTCATCTGATACTCGCCCTTGACGAGCAACCCATCGAAGTATCCAACCCCCACGCCATGAACGCGAAGCTTCACTTCGTGGCCACTCGGCTCCCGATCATCGACCTCGCTGACGGTGACCGCGGATGGGTCGCCGAACTCTCGAACCAAAATTGCCTTCATCTCAGAACCTTTGACTTCATGACCAGAGCGCCTTCCAGAAGGGCATCACCGCACGCCCGAAGAGGGCTTGGTGATAGTGAAGAACGAGGAAGTACACCAGCAGGCCGCCGACGACCGGGATGAGGTCCCGCCACCACGCTACGGGTTCTTGCGCCTTCGCCGTCCCTCGCCGATTGGCCGAGACGATGTCGAACACGGCGAAGGTGCCGAAGCTGCCGAAGAGGACCAACGAGGCCAGGTCTCCGTTGCAGAGCAAGTGGAGTCCGGCCCAGATCGCGACCGAGGTGAGCATCGGGTGACGGATCCATCGCTTCAGATTCGACGGCATATACGACGCGGCGAGCAGCACGAACACCACCGGCATCCCGACGACCGCGGCGGTGAAGCCCCAAGCGGGCGGCGTCCACAGCGGAACCATGGGTGCCCGGCTCATCCCGAGGACGATGAGGACCAGGCCCGCGAGCGCCGCCAACGAGAACAGACCCCGATACGGGCCGAAACCGACGCGCTTGATGATGCGTTCTCTCACCGCAGGGACGCTTGGGACCAGGTGCATTCCCAGGAACAACGCGACGCCGATCGACAGAATCGCCATGCGGAGGATCTATCACACCGCCGCCGTGGGTAGTCAGCGACTCACTCGGCAGGCGCTTCGGCCTTGGTTTTCGCGGCTTCGGTGGCGCTCGTGGCCGGCCAATAGCGGCGGCCGAGCCAAAGGGAGACGTGAACGAGGCCGATCAGTACGGGCACCTCGACCAAAGGGCCGATGACCGCGGCAAAGGCAGCGCCGCTCCCGATGCCAAAAGTGGCGACCGCGACGGCGATCGCGAGCTCGAAGTTGTTCGACGCGGCGGTGAACGAGAGCGTTGCGGACTGGCCGTAGTCCGCGCCAAACCGCTTGCTCAGGAAGAAAGACACCACGAACATCACCACGAAGTAGATCAGCAGCGGAACTGCAATCCGGATGACATCGAGCGGGAGCGCGACGATGGTTTCGCCCTTGAGGGAGAACATGACCACGACCGTGAGCAACAACGCGACGAGCGTGATCGGACTGATCCGAGGCACGAACTCCCTCTGATACCAGTCGTGCCCCTTCGTGCGAATCAAGAAGAACCGCGTGAGGAACCCTGCCGCGAACGGAATGCCCAGGTAGATCGCAACCGTGGTCGCGATCTGGCCGATCGTGATGTCCACGATTGCCCCTTCGAGCCCAAGCCAGGTCGGGAGGAGCGTGGCGAAGAAGTACGCGTAGACCGAGAAGAACAAGACCTGAAACAACGAGTTGAAGGCGACAAGCCCGGCACAGTACTCGGTATCTCCGTCGGCGAGGTCGTTCCACACGATGACCATCGCGATGCAGCGTGCGAGCCCGATCAGAATGACGCCGAGCATGTATTCCGGGTACCCGCGCAGGAACAAGACCGCCAAACCGAACATCAGAACGGGGCCGATGACCCAGTTCTGCACCAGCGAAAGCGTCAGCACGCGCTTGTTCGAGAACACTTGACCGAGTTCCTCGTAGCGCACCTTCGCAAGAGGTGGGTACATCATCAGGATCAGCCCGATCGCGATGGGAATGTTGGTGGTGCCGACGCTCTGGGACTCGATCGCCGCGACGAACCGCGGAGCGATCGAGCCGAGCAGGACGCCGATTCCCATCGCCGCGAAGATCCAGCCGGTGAGGTAGCGGTCGAGGAAGGAGAGGCGGCGAGAGAGCCGCGGGTTGGCTGCTTCATTCATCGTGTTTTGCCGATTGTCAGAGGCTTCCGATCAGGGCTCGAAGGCGGCGCATCGTCCTCGGGGAGAGGCAGTAACACACGCGCGGGCCATCGATCTCGCCCTGGACGAGATCGACCTCTTTGAGGACCTTGAGGTGTTGGGAGACCGTCGACTGCGCGAGGTCCAGCTCATGGACGATTTCACCGCAAACACAAGTATTTCTCGCCGCCAGAAACCTCAGGATTCGCACGCGTGCTGGGTGCCCGAGGGCACGGGCGAGGGACGCTAGCTCGACGTCCGCCTCGGGCCCCTCGATCGGCCTCAGATCGGGGCTGCCCGTGGGGCTGGGCGTACATGCGGAGGCTTTGGCATTCATCGTTCATCGCCGATATGCGATAGAAACATGTTCTACGCAAACGCCGAGCTCACGGAGGTGCCGCAGGCATTGCAAGATTGCGTTGGTTGTGATTGTTTCAGCGTTCTGGGTATCAGCTCATAGCCCGTCACGAACGCTGAAGAGGACAATCACATGGCCGCGCCGACACTCGCATTGGAAGACATCTATAACTGGGAGACCACGACACCCGATCGCCTCTGGCTGACTCAGCCAACCGGCGGCGGGCAGCTCGAGACCTACACCTTCGCCCAGGCGCTCGACCAAGCACGCCGCATGGCAGCGCACCTGAAGTCGCTCAACCTCGAGCCTGGCAGCAGGATCGGGATGATCTCGAAGAACTGCGCGCACTTCCTGATGGCGGACATCGCGATCTGGATGGCGGGACACGTCAGCGTCGCCCTGTACCCGACACTCAACGCCGACACGATCGCGTACGTGCTCGAGCATAGCGAGTCGAAACTGCTCTTCGTAGGCAAGCTCGATACCTTCGACGAAGCCAAGCAGGCGATTCCCGAAGGGCTGCCTTGCATCTCGTTCCCGTTGGCGCCTCCGAACGACTACGAGAAGTGGGACGACATCACCGCCCGGACCGAGCCCATGACCGAAAGCCCGGTGCCGAATCGCGATGACCCTGCGATCATCGTGTACACCTCCGGCAGCACAGGCCGACCCAAGGGCGTCATGCACAGCTTTGGCGCGATCGCAGACTCGGTCGACGGCGGAAGAAAGGTCTTCGAGTTCTCCGAGAACGACCGAATGCTCTCGTACCTTCCACTCGCACACGTGTTCGAGCGGGCCATCGTCGAGATGGCGGGCTTCCGCTCGGGGATGCAGGTCTTCTTCGCGGAGTCCCTCGATACCTTCGTGCAAGACTTGAACCGCGCCTCACCGACGGTGTTCGTCTCGGTGCCAAGGCTTTGGCTCAAGTTTCAGCTCGGCGTGTTCAAGAGCATGCCTCCGGAGAAGCTCAAGCGCATTCTTCGTGTGCCGATCCTCAACCGCATCGTCAAGAAGAAGATCCTCACAGGCCTCGGGCTTCAGAACGTCAGGATGGCGGCGAGCGGGTCTGCCCCGATTCCGCCTGACCTCATTCAGTGGTACCGAGACCTCGGGCTCGAGCTGCTCGAAGGCTACGGGATGAGCGAGGACTTCGCGTACTCGCACGCGTCACACCCGGGCAAGGGGCGTGTGGGATACGTGGGGAACCCCATGCCCGGCGTCGATGTGAAGATCAGCGATGAGGGTGAGATCCTCATCAAGTCGCCCGGCAACATGATGGGCTACTACAAGCAGCCCGAGCTGACCGCCGAGTGCTACACCGAAGACGGCTTCTTCCGCACCGGTGACCGCGGCGAACGTGACGAAAACGGCCGGCTCCGGATCACGGGTCGCGTCAAGGAGCTCTTCAAGACGAGTAAGGGGAAGTACGTGGCGCCGGCGCCAATCGAAAACCTGCTCAACAACCACGCCAAGGTGGAGCTTTGTTGCGTCACCGGCTCCGGTCAGCCTCAGCCCTACGCCCTGATTCTTCCCGCCGAAGAGGTGCGCCCCAAGCTCGGCGACGATGGGTTCCGCAATGAGTTCGAGGGCGAGCTCACTGCACTGCTCGACCAGGTCAACAAGGAGGTCGAGTCGTTCGAGGAGCTTCAGTTCCTCGCGGTCGTCAAGGAGCCGTGGCTCATCGAGAACGGCTTCCTCACGCCGACGATGAAGATCAAACGATCGACCATTGAAGACACCTACGGTCCCAAGATCGAGGGTTGGTACGGCGAAGGCAAGCGGGTCGTCTGGGAGGCTTGATCGAGGTGCAGTCTTTGCGATGCGCGGCGGATGGCCCCGCAGAGGAGCTGCGCTAGAGTCCACGCCCCGAACAACGGAAGGTGCGCGAAATGAGCGAGCGAGTCGAAAAGATCTTGGCAAACTACGCCGGGGAGACCCCTGGGGTCATCGGGAACCTCCGACGCATTCTCAATCATGGACGTCTAGCCGGTACCGGCAAGGTCGTCATTCTGCCCGTCGACCAAGGCTTCGAACACGGGCCTGCCCGGTCGTTTGGGCCGAATCCATCGGGATACGATCCCGGTTACCATCCCCAGCTTGCGGTGGATTCGGGGTGTAACGCCTACGCGGCGCCTCTTGGTTTCATCGAGGCCATCGCCCACGAGTACGCGGGTACCCTGCCGCTCATCCTGAAGGTCAACAACAGCGACACCCTCGGGGGCCCCGAGGACCCTTGTTCGGCACTCACTTCTGCCGTCGACGATGCACTGCGCCTCGGCTGCGCAGCCATCGGCTACACGATCTACCCGGGTAGCGGGCAACGCAACCAAATGTACCAAGACCTCCGCGACCTCATCAACGATGCGCGCGCGGTCGGGCTTCCGACGATCGTCTGGTCCTATGCCCGAGGCAACATGACCAAGGAGGGCGAGACCGCAATCGACGTGATCGCCTACGCCGCGCAGATCGCATGCCAGCTCGGAGCGCACGTCGTGAAGGTGAAGCCGCCGACCGAGGTCGTGTTCCAAGACGCTGCCAAAAAGAGCTACGAGAACATCCCCATCGGCACACTCTCCGAGCGCATCGAGCATGTCGTTCAGTCGTGCTTCAACGGCCGCCGCATCGTGATCTTCTCGGGTGGCGCCTCCAAGGGCACCGAAGCAGTCCTCGAAGACGTGCGAAGCATCGCCAAGGGCGGAGGCTACGGTTCGATCGTCGGCCGCAACGCCTTCCAGCGTGAGCATGGTGACGCCGTGAAGCTCCTTCAAGACATGATGGACATCCTCGCCGCTGAGGCTTGATGGCACTGTCTCCGGGGAGTCAGCACGCGGTCGCGCCAGTCGTGACCGCGGCGTGGGAAGCGTACGGGGACCGACGCGAGCTGGTCGAGATCCGCGACTTGAGTGCGAACGTCTCGACCAACTCGGTCCACTTGCTCTCATTGGACGATGGTCACACGGTCATTGCGAAGCGATCGAGCTACGGCTCATACGTTCACTTTCGACAGGATCACATTCGCATCGACGAGTGGATTCACCGGCTGCGGGGCACCCGGTTCGCGACCCTACTAGCCCCCGTTCTCCTAAAGAACGATGAGGTATTCACGTACCGTGATGGTCGCGATTGGGTGACCTTCTATGGACAGCAACCTTTCTACGACTTCCTTCCGCCAGTCCTGACCGACACCCAGATCGAGTCGTTTGGCGAGGAGATGGCGCTTTTCCACCGTGCCTGCTTCGAGATCTCAGACCGGGTTCGACCAACCTGGCAGACACTGGGTTCCGACATCGCCAGCTTGCACGACGCAATCGGGAGCTCGCAGTGGCGACGCGAGCGCGGCTTCATGGAATCGGCAGAGTCTTTCGTGCGAGCCCACTGTGATGCATTCCTCGGGAACGCCGACGCCCTCGGCTACCACGAATGGCCCAAGATTCCTGTGCTGATCGACTGGAACATCGGCAACTTCTCCGTCGGGATGGATGGCGACGGATTCAAGTTCTTCTCCCGGTGGGACTACGACTGGTTCCGCATCGAGCCGCGGTTGCTCGATCTCTATTTTTGCGCGCGAGTGGTCAGGGAAGAAGGCGACCAGGAGACGTTCAGCTACACCGTCGACCCGCTCTTCGAGCCTCGGTTCATGAGGTTCCTACGCGCCTACCACGAGGTTCATCGGCTCACCAAAGACGAGTTGCTGTTCTTGAAAGAGGCGTACCGCTTCTTCATCCTCAACTACGTCCTCCGGGTGGGGGAGCACTTTTTCCGGCCCGACATCTGTAGCCAGCTGCAACACGAGGCGATCGAAGAGTACCTTCCTAGCCTGGAGCTGGCTGACTTCACACCCCTCCTCGAGGTGCTCGACTAGGTGGCGCGCGAGCAACCCGGCTAGGTGGCCAACGACTCGCAGACGTATGTTGGGATGATACCCGAGGCCTGGATCATCAGGTCGGCCTGGGCGGGCAGTGTGTTGCCGGACAGAACCAAGACGGTGTCGAACCCGTAGGTATTGGCACCGATGATGTCGGTCCGCAGGGTGTCGCCCACGAACAGAACGTCGCGCTTCGTGATGTTGGGAACCTGTTCACGGGCTCGCGCCATCGCATACGCGAACATCATCGAGTCCGGCTTGCCAAAGCGCACGAACGTCTTCTCGGTGATGTCCGACAGCAAACCGCCGAGGCTCCCCACCGCGATGGCGATCTCGTTGCCGCGCATGGGGTAGGTGATATCGGCGTTGGCCACGATCACGGGCACATTGACCCGTCGGATCAGGTTCAGGGTCGCGTTGACGTCCTTGAACCAATCGAATCCCTCGTCGTCGAGCAGGACCACCGCAACCAGGTTGTCGGTCCCGTTGCACTCGGACACCGGTACGGGGATCTTGCCGGCGATCTCGACGTAGTGGGCTGACTCGGGTTTCCCGAGGTACGCGACCTTGCCGTACGGGATCTGATGCTCGAGGTACTGGGCCGCGAGGAGCCCCGACGAGATGTATCGCTCCGGGGCCAGGAAGTCACCCGCCGCATGCGCCGCGTAGCGTTCGGCCATCGATTCTGGTGAGCGTGACGAGTCATTCGTGACGACGAACACCTCTTTGCCGGAGCGCATGAGCTCGGTCACCGTCTCGAGCGCGCCCTCGATTGCACCAGACGCGCTCTTCAGAACGCCATATGCGTCGAGAAAGACAACCGAGTAAGGCTCTGCGGTCTCCCGGAACGACCGAACATCCATGGTTGGGGCATATTCGCTAGGCGAGGATCGGTCAATCGTCGCCGTCGCTCGCCTTTGGGGGACTCGCACTCTGGCGGTCGGGCTCCCTTGAGCGAGGCGCGGTGTACGAGCGCCCCCGGGTTCGGCGACTCAACGCGCCGACGACGATCGCGACCAGGATGAAGATGAAGACGCCCATCGCGATCAGCACCCCGATCAATCGTTCGAAGAAGTGATCGATGAGCCCCAGGCCGACCTCCTCGAGCTGTTCGAGCGTCTCGTCGATCTCGGTGTCGACCGACTCGAACAGACTCACGCGCTCACGGTCGAGCGCTTCGACGAAGAGGTCGCGCTCGACCTGGAAGGACTCGAACGCGGCTTCTCGCTCTCGCGTGAGTCCGGCGAGCAAGCGTGTGGTTTGCGCGGAGATGGTCGTTTCGAAGCGCTCGGGAAGCGACGAGATCGGACGGAGGGTCTCTACCACCGATCTGGCAGGACCCGCGATGTGCTCGTCGAACAGTTCCCGCACCAGGTAGTCCGCTTGCCATCTCGCTTCGGTCGGAAGCTGGACCGAGAGAATCGCGATTCGATCGTTCAGATCGCGAAGCGTTTCTTCCATGTTCCCGACCGCCTTGAGGCCACCCTCGATGTCACGCCCAACCAGGGCTGCGAGCCCGGCTTGGGCGGTTGGGCGTACGAACAGTTCCCCCTCGATAGGGTGTCCGGCGACCCATTCATCGACGCGTGCCTTCATGCTGACGAACTCCCGTGGCTCGAGGACGTTCTCGTTCAGCGCTTCGGCTTCGGCGTAAAGCTGAAGCGCGGTCCGCTCGACGCACGGGTAGGGCTCTCCGAAGAACGAGTGCCCATCGCCTTCGGTGAAGTACTGGGCTTGCTGGCCCGCAAGCGCCCAGAGCTCGAGCAGGCCGGCCAGTGGGTCCTGGTTGAACGCCGCCGACCTTGCCTGTGGCGAAGCGTAGAGCCGCCACATGAGCGCACGCCGGGTGGTTTCTTCGTCGACTTCCTGTTGGAGGATCTCGTTGGCGCACTTGGTCACGAGCTGACTGAATCGCGAAGCGAACTCGTAATCGGTCGCGCGAAGCTGCGTCACGCTGACGTCGCGACGCACGAACGTGTCCATCAACCCGGGGCGCTGGGGGGCGCCGCCACACGCAACGTCTGCGAGTAGCATGGCGGCCAACAAGAGAAGCTGAAATCGAGACGGTGGTTGCAAACGGCCCTCGCGCGGGAACGGCGACTCCCCTGAATATTCGTTTCGGCCGGGACGGTCAACGACCTCGACTTGGACACCCGAGCTTCGGAGCCGATCTTGATTCATCAGAGCGAACCCCATAGAGTCCCGCTGTTCGTCGGCCCTGAGGGGCCCGAGGAGGGATTCATGGTTGCGCGTATTCTGTTCGTCACGTTCTTGGTTGCGCTCACGGCTCCGTTGTTTGCAGGTTGCGACAAGGATGGGTCAGGCAGCGCCAGAGCACCCGACACCGGAACCGTGATCGAGATCGTGGAGAACGATCCCGAGTACTCGACGCTATGGGGTTTGGTGACCGCGGCGGGAATGCGTGATGCGCTCGATCCCAAGCGTGACGACGTGACACTACTCGGGCCAAACAACGACGCGTTCGCTGCACTCGGACAAGCCACGCTCGACGACTTGATGCTCCCGGAGAATCAGGCCCAGCTGCAGGCGATTCTCGCGAACCACGTTCTTGGCGGCGCCGTCAGCGCCCCCAAGATCGCAGGCGGCGAGTACGGTGCGACCGCGGGCGACCAACAGCTTCAAGCCGGCCGCGACGACACAGGGGCGGCGACGCTCGACGGTGTGCGGGTGATCCGATCGATTCGCGCCGACAACGGCTATGTCCACGTCATCGACGAAGTGATCTTGGTAGCGCCGGCTGTCGACGAACCCGCGCAATAGCGAGGGCCATCAAGACGAGAGCAAGCCCCGAGCCGGCTGGTGCTTCGGCAGGCACCGCCGAGCAGCCTCCCTCACCCTTGTCGGCCTTCTTGCTTTTGGTCGTTGATGCGGGCTTGGGCTTGCCGAGTAGCTTGAGGTCGGCCTTCGCGTCATCGATTCGCTTGGTGTGGCTGCAGAGGCTCACATGAAGGTCGCCTGCCCGCGAACGATACCCGTACACGAGGTATGACTCCCCGACTTGGAAAGGGTACCCGCACGCGGCGCTGCTCGAGGCTGTGATCGCGGTGACCTCCGAGCCCTCCACGCCTTTCCACACCCGACCGACGGCGAGGGTCACGGCGCGCCCGCGAAAGTCGGTCTTGGTGTTGTCGGACACGGCGGTCACGGAGGCCTCGAAGAGTGCCTCGGCCGCCGCGATCGCCTCTTCGGGCGACTGTCGCATGCAGCTGCACGCGTGTACGCGCGCCTCCATCGAGAGAACCCCAAGCACCAAAGCCCCCAATGCCAACCATCGCATGGGAGGGTTCTAGCACGGCGGACGGCGAGGCCGAGGGCGCTTTGACAGCTCTCAGGGTGCCGGCTACATCAGGCGCCGACTCGAGGGGAGGCATTGGCCCTCGAGGCCTCGCGAATCGGGTCGCGATCCGTTCCGAGGTTCGTTGACATCGTGATTTCCTTGGAGAGGTGGCCGAGTGGTCGAAGGCAGCCGCTTGCTAAGCGGCCGTACGGTGTAGAGCCGTACCGGGGGTTCGAATCCCTTCCTCTCCGCCAGCGTGAAGCCCTGCTTGACGCCCAAATCGGGACCGCTACGTTGCGCGCCCGAGGGACCCATAGCTCAATTGGATAGAGCGCCGGTCTACGGAACCGGAGGTTGGAGGTTCGAGTCCTCCTGGGTCCGCTAAGGGCTTCCTCATTCCGTCCAGTATCCCGGCCGATCAGCCGATTGAATCCTCTCGATGGCGTGAACGTCTACTTGGCCATGAGAGGAGCTTTTCATGGCCTGGATGACTAGGAGACTGCCCTTGGCGTTGCTCGTGCTGCCGTTCGTAATGCTCTCGGGCTGCATACTCATCGGTGAGTACGACGAAGTCTACGTCGACCCTCCCGAACCGACCTCCATCATGTATGAGGTGTGCTACGACGACGTCGACTGCTTCGTGGGCTACTGCGAAGAGCTCGCGGTGCCGGCGGGCCCGTACACCGAGTACGTCAACGCGATCTGCACGCACGGTTGCTACGATGACCTCGATTGCCCCGTCTCCGAGTTCACGGGCCTACCGGGCGCGTGCGTCGACCACGTGGTTCTCGGGGGACCGATCACATCGCAGCTGTGCGTCGAGCGCTGCGAGTTCGACCTCGATTGCGACGTGAACGCAGGCTTCGGTTGTGCATGGGTGTCGGGGGAACGCCTGTGCATTCCTGTCCGATAGTGCCTCGGCCCTTCGGCGGCTACGGGGTCGAAGGACCGGACGCCCACTCCTGGCTTGTGATCCTCACGATCCAGGGCTCGACGGAGTCGTCCGCGTCCGCGATCGGCCCGGCCATTCCCGGATTGACGTTCACGACCAACACGATCGCGCACGGGTCCGGTCCGGTCGATAGGTCCGTCGCCGCGTAGGTCGTGGTCGTAGAAGGATGTCCGGGCACCTCAAGCGGAAACTCACCCGGCACGTTGAACGTGGTGACCTTCTGTGGGTTGTCGCCGTTGCGACGGACGACCCAGATATCGTTGTTGCGGAACCCATCACGGGCGAGTTCTTCGGTGCGCTCAGGGTCGCCCATGTAGATCGCC
>JBCCEK010000159.1:0-11055 GCA_039030295.1 Myxococcota bacterium
CCAGACGCAGGGCGCGTCCGATGCGGGCGTCTACATCGGCAAGTGTGACGGCGGGTCGGTTCACGACAACGTCGTCTACGAGAACGTCGCCGGCCTCGAGGTCGAAAACTGCCAGAACGTCGAAACCTTCAACAACGAGATTTTCGACAACACGGGTGGCTTGTTGGCCCTCCAGCAGGACATCTCGAGCGAAATGCAGTCGAATGGCAACGTCCGGCTCTTCGACAACGACGTCTACTGCAACAACCGCGAGAACTTCGCGCAGCCGGGGAGCGCCGTCTCGGGCATTCCCGTGGGCACCGGCGGTTTGAGCTTCGGTGGCGACGGCATCGAGTTCTTCGGGAACCAGTTCACCGACAATGCGGCGTTCGCGCTCGGCCTCGCGGCCAACGTGCTCACCTGCCAGGTCGCGAGCTCCGACTGCCCGCCGTACACCGAGGGCTACGACCCGTACGTGCAGAACATCTACATCCACGACAACTCGTACGAGAACAACGGCTACAACCCGACCGGTGACTTCGGCGATCTGTTCCAGCAGCTCGGGTTCGCTGTGTATCTTTGCGAGGGCGGCGATGACGAGGGAGACCTCTGCCAAGGCGAGGGTGACTGCCCGGGCGGCGCATGCGTACCGGACCCGGACTTCGTCCCGGTGCCGAACACGGTGTGGGATGGCTACCAGCCGTTGGCGTGCGACGACGCGAGTGATAACCCGGGAGATCCTTGCTTCTCGAATGACCAGTGTCCGGCAGGGACCTGTGCGCCGGCTTCGAGCGGGATCAACGACGCCGGGATCTGTCTCGGTACCGATGCAGCGACCGCATCGAGCATTCTCGTGATCGGCGACCAGTGCGCCAACCTGTCGCTGAATATCCTCGAGTTCATCGGTTGCGCGCGGATGAACAGCGTGGACGTCAACGACGACTTCCTCTGCGCCCCGTAATCGACCTCTGAAAAGGAAGACCCCATGAAGACACTTAACTTGAATCTGTTCCTCTCTCTGGTCGCTTCTCTGGTCCTCTTTGGGGCTGGTTGCGGCGATGACAGCACCGGCAGCGGTGCAACGGGTGGCGACGGTGGTACCGGTGGCGACGCAGGTACTGGCGGAGCTGGTGGCGCCGCAGGCACCGGCGGCGACGGCGGAGCAGGTGGCGACGGCGGCACGGGCGGAACACCGTCCGGACCGCCGCAGATGTTGTCGGAGTGGGGTCTCTTTTCAGATATCGAAAACCAAGTACCGGAAGAGGGCGTCGTCGCGTACGACGTGACGGCGCCCCTCTATACGGATGCCGCAGCGAAGCTCCGCTTCCTGCACATCCCCGAGGGCAAGACGATCGAGTACTCGGACAACGAACGTTGGGTCCAGCCGGATGGCGCGATCTACGTCAAGACGTTCGCGTACCCGGTCGACGAGCGTGATCCCGAGCTCGGACTTCAGCTGATCGAAACGCGCATCATCGAGTTCAAGGAAGACGGCGAAGTCGACATGTGGACCTACATCTACCCCGAGGACGACAACTCGGACGCCGAGCGCATCAATTGGGGCCCCACACTCGACGTCAGTTACATCAATGCCGAGGGAGAAACCGTCGAGCTCGACTACGCGGTCCCGAGCTCCGCGGCATGCCGAAACTGCCACAGCTCACCCCCCACCTCGCGGACCCTAGGGCCCTCGACGGGGATGCTCAATATGAACGTCGACTACGGTAGCGACATGGGGATGCAGAATCAGGTCGACATGTTGAACGACCTGGGTCTGTTCGACACGGAGCCGCCGCCTGAAGAGGAGCGCACAACCTTCGTAGTCGACCCAACGCTCAACACGACCGAAGGGCTCCACGACAGGGTTCGTTCGTACTTCGATTCGAACTGCGGCCACTGCCACGCCGAGGACGGTGAGGCCAACGACAAGGGCCTGTTTCTGACGTACCAGTCGATGGATCCCAGCGAGCCAGACGCCGACACCTACTTCAGCTGGGGCGTCTGCAAGGACCCGACCTCGGCCGGCAATGGTACGACGTGCGAGCAGAGCCTCGATGTCGTGCCTGGAAACCCAGCGGAGTCGCTCCTGCTCTGCCGGCTCGAGTCGATCGCACCCGGAGAGCTGATGCCACCGCTCGGCCGCACGACGAGCCACGCGGCTGGTGTCGCCCTCGTCAAAGAGTGGATCACCGCCCTTCCCGAGTTGTTCCCGGACATTCCGACCTGTCAGTAGACGGTATGGTCTCGAGAACCCTCGGCGCGTGTCTGGCACTGGCTTCGGCCCTGCTGGCCACCGGATGCGGTGACGCGTCCGTCCCTCTCGACGGGGGTACGGGCGGCGGTCCAGCCGACACGCCGCCCACGCCGTGGCCGGTCACCGAGTTTCCTGCGCTTCCGAGCGAAGCGCTCGATGTGCCGGACGCACGCATCCGCCTCGGTAACCTCTTGTTCTACGATCCGATCCTCTCGATCGACCGAGAGACGGCGTGCGCGACTTGCCACAGCGAGTTCTGGGGCATGAGCGACGCCCTACCCCTGGCGGTGGGCAACGGTGCCGGCCCCCTCGCTGGGCCGGGCCGAGAGGGGCCGAACACGCTGCGACGCAACTCCCCGGCCCTCTTCAACTTGGCATACCGGGAGACACTGCTGTTGGACGGACGCGCGGAGACCCTCGAAGAACAAGCGCTCATGCCGCTCGAGGCGGAAGACGAGCTCAACCTCACCCCGGAAGCTGCCGTCGCCGAACTGATGGCGATTCCCGAGTACGTCGCCCTCTTCGAGGAAGCGTTCCCCGATGACCCGCGGGTCACGACCGACCATCTCGCGAGCGCCCTCGCCGCATTCCAGCGCACGTTCGTGTCCGACCGGGCCGTCTATGATGCGTATGTCCAGGGAGACGCCGCCGCGATGTCAGAAGAGGAAGTCGACGGTATGTTCCGGTTCGCCGAGATGGGCTGTAACGATTGCCACGCACCGCCTCTCTTTGAGTCCGAGCGGTTCGCCAATCGACGCGCCCCGGGGGCCGATGGCACCGACGAAGGCCGTGCCGAAGTCACGGGTGACCCCGAGGACGCAGGCAAGTTCCGGGTTCCGTCCCTCCGAAACGCCTTCGACACCAAGCCCTACTTTCACAACGGCTCGGTCGACAAGCTCGACGACGCCGTGCGACACGAGCTCGAGCAGTCCGGGATGCCGTTCGACGAAACCGACGTGGCGGCGATCTCGGGTTTCATCAACCGCTCCCTCCGAGACGACAGCCGCCAAGCCGATCGTCCGCAGACTCTTCCAAGCGGCCTTCCAACGCCACTCGACGGCCCGGTCTTCCCCGGCCGGTAGGTATAGAAGGTACAGAGCGTCTCTGACCAACGGCTCGGTCGGTCTTGGGGCCTGATGGCACGATCTGCGCCCGTCCCCTCACGCTCGAAGATGCGCTGCATCTCCTCGGTTCGCGGACGGCGCATCTCGCACCATCAGACCCCAAGCCCTCGGTCGCCGTCGATCAGAGACGCTCTGGAGCTCTCTGTTCGGCTGTTGGCGGCGCGTTACAAAAGGAGGTGGCTTTGGGCCAGGGTGGGTTCGTCTTGTACTAGGTCGACTTGCGAGCGGGCGAACCGGTTGGCCACGTGGAGGGCGCGATCTCCGTGGTCGTGATCGAGGGCCCACTGGGCGTGGTCGATCAGGAGCGCCAACTCGAGTGCGCGGCCGACCGTCATGGCAAAGCGACGTGCCCCTGCCTCGAGCTCCGGCCGATCTTCGACGGCCCGTTGCAACCAGCCTCCAGCGTGCTCAGCGGCAGCGCGAGCGACCTTCACCGCCTTGGTGAGCCGTCGGTCGTTCGCCGAGGAGAGACGCATCGACATCTCGTCGAGGTAGGCCTCCCAAACGCCGTCCTGCCGAAGGACCTTCAACGCGTCGAGCGACAGCACGTTGGTCGTGCCCTCCCAGATCGACAACACCTGCGCATCGGCAAGCAGCTTGGGAAGGCCCGTGTCGTTGACGTAGCCCGCGCCGCCGAAGCACTCGAGCGCCTCCGACGACAAGCTGACGACCTGCTTTCCAGTCGTGAGTTTGGCGATCGACGTCAGGAGGCGAAGGGCAAGCTCCTCTGAAGGCGTGGCCTCGCCGCTTTCGGAGCGGCCGAGCAGCTCAACGAGCCGGAACGCCAGCATGAACGCGCCTTCGGTCTCGGCGACCATCCCCGCGAGCGTGTCGACGTGAAGGGGCATCTCCCGCAGTGGCTGCCCGAAAACTTTCCGACGACGCGCGTAGTCGATCGCAAGCGCCACCGGACGCCGCATCCCGTATGCCGCCCCGACCGCGTTCCAGGTGCGGGTTACATTGAGCATCGGGGTGATCGAGCGCACGCCGTTCTCGAGTCCCGCCACCGGCATCGCAGGCGTGCCCTGCAAGTTGAGCTCTGCGGTCGGGAGCTTTCGCGTCCCAAACTTGTCTTTGAGCCGATTGACCTGGATGTTCTTGAGGTTCCCGGCATCGTCGCGGAGCTCGAGGTAGAACACCGCAAGACCCCGGCCTCCGGGCGGGTTGCCCTCGGGCCGCGCGAGGGTGATCGCGATCTCGGAAGTGGTCGCCGACGTGAACCACTTGGTGCCGTGGAGCCGCCAACCGTCGCCATCCCGTCGCGCGACGGTTTCGGTCTGACTGACGTCCGACCCGCCGATCCGCTCGGTCATCCACTGGCCCGAAGTCCACATCGACGCGGGATCCCGCGAGAGCAAACGGGGAACAGCATGATCGATGAGCGCTTGGTTGCCCGAATCGAGGAGCGTCCGTGCCGCCCCGTCGGTCATCGCGAGCGGACACGAATAGGTATCCATCGACGCTTGCACCAAGTAGTTCATCACGTGCTGGTGCGTTCGCGCGTGCGGACCGAGCGCCTTGTCGTAGCCCGCTGCCACCAACCCGTACTCGGCCGAGATGACCTGCGCGCGCTTCCACACGTCAGTCACTTCGATGCGGTCGATGCGATGCCCCCACGCGTCCCACTCGATGTGCCGGGGTTCATTCAGGCGGTCCGCGAGCGAAGCGCGGTAGAGCTCGACGCCGCTTAGCTCCCCGAGGGCACGGTATTCGGACTCATGCGCCTCGAAGATTTCCGTGGGCAGGGTCCGGGCAAGGTACTCCTGCAGAAGGGAGTCGGAATCGTATTGATTTCCGAGGGTTGGGGGTTCTTGGTAGAAGTTCATATTACTGACGCTAGCATTGAGTGCGTTTCAGGGAAACCTCGGAGGCGCGGCGCTAAGTGCTAGAGATCTCCCATGATCCCGATCAAAGTCGCGGCCGGGTCGCTCAATCAGACGCCCCTCGACTGGGTGGGCAATCAGCGCCGGATCGAAGCGGTGTTGGCCGAGGCTCGCCGTCAAGAGGTCGGTCTCCTTCTCTTGCCCGAACTTTGTACCACAGGATACGGCTGCGAGGACGCGTTCCTCGGGCCGGACGCCGCCGCACGCGCCTGGCAGATGCTGCGCGCGCTCGAGCCACAAACCCGCGGCATGGCCGTAAGCCTCGGGGTCCCCGTGCGGCGACGCGGCGGCCTCTACAACACGGCCTGCTTGCTCGTCGACGGCAAGATCACCGGGTTCGTCGCCAAGGAGCACTTGGCCGGGGAAGGCCTCCACTACGAACCGCGTTGGTTCAAGCCGTGGCCGAACGACCAAGTGGTGTCGCTCGAGCGGGACGGCGAGCACTACCCGTTTGGCGATGTCTTCTTCGACGTGGGCGGCGTCCGGATCGGCTTCGAGATCTGCGAGGATGCCTGGGTCGCGCAGCGGCGCGGTGCGCTCGACGGCCACGCGATGGATCTGCTTCTCAACCCGAGCGCGAGCCACTTCGCGTTTGGCAAGCACGAAGTTCGAGAACGGCTGGTCCTCGAAGGTTCCCGATCGATGGCTGTCGGGTACCTCTACGCCAACCTGCTCGGCAACGAAGCCGGCCGCGTCATTTACGATGGCGGTTGCTACATCGCGCAGAACGGATCGCTCCTCGCCAGATCCTCGCGATTGACGTTCGACGATTGGACGTTGACGACGGCCACCCTCGACATCGAGGCGTCGCGGACCGAGCAAGTGCGTACGCGCAGCTTCAAAGCCGACAGTCACGACCCTGGAGACAAACGGGTCACGGTCGACTTCGAGTTCCCTCGGGCCTCGATGGAGCGCTCGACGCCGAGCCTCGCCGCATGGGAAACCTCGGAAAGCCACAAGGAAGAAGAGTTCACCCTTGCGCTCACCTTGGCCCTCTTCGACTACCTCCGAAAGAGCCACTCCCGTGGGTTCGTGTTGAGCATCAGCGGCGGCGCCGACTCCGCCGCCGCGGCGTGTCTCGTGGCGCTGATGGTCGATCGCGCCCTCGACGCGCTCGGGAACGAAGGGTTCGCGGACAAGCTCGGCTTCGAGCCCCTCGGGGACGCCAAGGCCTGGGTCGCCGAACTCCTGTGCTGCGCATATCAACGCACCGAGAACAACGGCCCAGTCACCGAGCACGCCGCGACCACGATCGCTCAAGCGCTCGGGGCGACTTATTACGTCCTCGACGTCCAGGCGCTAGTCGACACGTACGTCGGCATGATCGGCGAAGCGACGGGTCGCGCGCTCAATTGGGAAGACGACGACCTCACGCTTCAGAACATCCAAGCGCGCGTCCGTGCGCCAAGTGTGTGGATGCTCGCGAACATGCGCCGTTCGCTTCTGCTTTCGACCAGCAACCGATCCGAAGCGGCGGTGGGCTACGCCACGATGGACGGGGATACCGCCGGCGGGCTCAGCCCGATCGCCGGCATCGACAAGGCGTTCCTGCGCCACTGGCTCGCCTGGCTCGAAACCGAAGGCCCGACGGGGATGCACGCAATCCCGGAGCTCTCCGCGATCAACGCGCAAGCGCCCACCGCCGAGCTTCGCCCCCTCGACCAGAACCAAACCGACGAGGGCGACCTGATGCCCTACCCGGTCCTCGACGCGATCGAGCGACTGGCCATTGGCGACAAGCTTCCTCCCGTGGACTGCCTCGAAGTCCTCCGGAGCGAGTTCGAGGCGTACGATGAGGCGACGCTGCGAACGTGGGTGAAGCGGTTCTTTCGGCTTTGGTCGCGGAACCAATGGAAACGAGAGCGCTACGCCCCCTCGTTTCACGTCGACGACAAGAACCTCGACCCGAAGACCTGGTGCCGGTTTCCGATCCTCTCGGGCGGGTTCGAGCTCGAGTTATCCGAGCTTTGAGCGTGCCAGGTCGACCGCCCGATGGATCTCGTCTCGTACGAGCTCGGGGCGTTCCATCGTCATGAAGTGAGACACGTCCGCGAGGTTGAGTAGCCGGGTCTCGGGGCGAATGCGCATGAAGGCGTCGCGGGACGCGTTGGGGAGAGGAGGCCCGTCGCCTTGTCGCGCGAACAGCGTCGTGGGGCACCGGAGCTTGCGGACATGTCGAAACGGACGCGCCGTCGCCATCGCGAACACACGGCTCTCCCACTCGCGCGCGCAGCTCAGTCGAACGCCGTCATCGGTCGGGATGGTGCCTCCTTCGACGTACGCCTCGATCCATTCCCGAGGCCACGTGCGAAACGCGCCCTTGCCGACGAAGTTATCGACGGCGGTCTCCTTGGACGGAAAGTCCATGCGTCGTTTGGACGCGGCGCGGGCGATCGGCACCTGTGGCGTAAGACCCACCGCCCGGGCGGCGACGACGGTCCACCCAAACCACGGAGGAGGCATCACCGGGTCGACGAGGACGAGCGACGCCACGTCATCGGGGTGGTGCGCGGCAACCGCGAGGCTCACGGTCCCTCCCATCGAGTGTCCCGCGAGGACCACCGGCCGACGCAGAGTTGCGAGCAACGAAACCAAGTCCGCCTCGAACGTCTGCCAAGAGCGAAGCTCCGAGGGCACCGCGCGAGCGTTCGACAGACCATGACCACGGGCATCCATCGCGAAGAGATCGATGCCCGGGTCGAGCATCTCGAAGAGCGGCGCGTACGTATAGGCGTTGAAGCCCGTGGCGTGCGCGAAGTGCACAACGACTTGGCGGTCGCCCTTCGCAGGACGACGGATCAGCGAGAACTCTCCGAACGACTCCCTCCGCAGGGTCACGACTCGGGATTGATCCTCTTGAAGACACGCCCGACGATGCCGTCGGTCGTGGCAGGCATGAACCGCTTGAGGGCGTCGGCGACCCGCGTTTCAGTGGTGATCAGCACGCGAGGGGAGTTGTACTCGATCGCCTTCACCACCCGGGCGGCGACGACGTCGGGCGAGGTCCCAAGGCGATCGAAGAGGCGCTGTGTGTTCTGCCGAACCGCTTCAGACGTCGTCAGTAAGCGTGCGTCACGGACGATGTTGGTTTGGATGGTCCCGGGATGGACCGATGTGACCCCGATGCGATCGTCGGCAAGCTCGGCGCGGAGCGATTCGCTGAAACCTCGGATGGCAAACTTCGTGGCCACGTAGCTCGTTTGGAGCGGCGGCGCGATGATGCCAAAGACGCTCGACAGGTTGACGATATGCCCTTCCCCGGCGGCGCGGAAATGAGGCACGAAGTACTTGCAGCCGTACACGACGCCCCAGAAGTTCACACCGACGACCCATTCAAAATCGTCGAGGCTCTGGTCTTCAAAGGAGGCGATGATCGTCACGCCCGCATTGTTGACCAGGACATGCGCGGCGCCGTGCACCGACACCACATCGTCGGCGAAACGCGCCATCTGCTCGCGATCGGACACATCGACATGGTGGGTCGTCACGGTCACGCCCTCGCGCTCGAGTTCCGCCGCAAGGTCATCGAGCGAATCCTGATTGACGTCACAGAGCGCCAGCCGGCAGCCCTTCCCGCCGAGGGCAAGCGCCGTTTCTCGGCCAATCCCGCTCCCGGCCCCCGTCACCACCGCTACTTTCCCGCCAAGCTCCCGCATATCGGCCTCCGCGGATGACCGTACCGGCGCCTCCCCGCAGCGCAACCCCGAAAAACACACCTGGCACTTTCCTGCGCACCGAGGTCGAAACCCAGTTGGGCGACGAGGCGGGCACAGAGTCTGGTATCCTCCGGGTCGATGAGTCGGAAACCGACTGCCCTCGTGCTCGTAGCCCAGGGCACCGAAGAAATGGAAGCGGTGATCACCATTGACGTCCTCCGCCGCGGGGGCATCGACGTCACCGTTGCCGGGCTGGACGGCGCCGTGCCGACCCGCTGCAGCCGCGCCGTCGTCATCGTGCCGGATGTGTCGGTCGACGAGATCGACGGGGAATACGACATCATCGTTCTCCCTGGGGGGGCCGAAGGCGCCAAGCGTCTCGCCGAATCCGCGCGCGTGGGCGACTTGCTCAAGGCGCAGGAGAAGTCGGACCGATGGGTCGCCGCGATCTGCGCCGCTCCCGCCGCGCTCCACACCCACCAGGTATTCGAGGGGCGACGAATGACCAGTCACCCGAGCGTCAAACCCATGCTCGACGACTGGGCGGCCTACAGCCAGAGCTCGGTCGTCCAAGATGGGAACCTGGTGACGAGTCGCGGCCCCGGCACTGCGTTCGCGTTCGCGCTCCGCCTCGTCGGCATTCTCACCGATGCCGAAACGATGGCCGAGGTCCGGGCACCGATGATGTTCCCGGTGCAGGTGTCGTAGTGGTTCGGTAAGACGACTTTCCGACTGTTGAAGCGAGCGGGATCCCGGCGCAACGCGATGTGGCTCACGCAACGATCTGCAAATCTTGCGTGCGCGTCCGCGAATCGACACCGAACACCAAGGCCGCCGTTGACGGGCGACAGGATCTGCACTTAGCCTCGAGTGACTCGCGAGGGCTCCCGTTCCTCCCGGCCCTCGGAAACGGAGTTCGTATGACTAACTTGAGCTTACCCCGCAGCCGCCCTGCGCGCGCATGGACCTTTGTGGCGATCTCAGCCTCTCTCGTGTTGGGTGCATGCGGAGACAGCAGTCCCGAGAGCACGGACCCGCAGGTCGTGATCGAGATCCAGGCCCCCACCACCGAGCAAGGGGCCACCATCACCCAACTCGACTACGAGATCGCGTGCGACACCGAATGGCGAGACGTCGACGAAGAAGGCGTCTTCATGCCGGCGACGCGACGAAGCGGAACCATGGAGCTGTTGGGGCCGGCCCGCGCCACGTCGGGCACGGAGCTGACCAACACGAGCCTCTGGAGCGCGATCGAAGCACCGCTCAACGGACTGTGTCTGCTCAACCTCATCGGAAGCGACGAACAAGAGAGATCGATCTGCGCCAGTGCAGCCACGTTCCAAGCGATTGACGGAGAGACCACCGTGGTTGATCGTGCCGTCGGGTGCATGGAGCTCGCCGCGTTCATCGGCGATCTCTCCTTGGTCGCCGAAGCCCCAGAGGTCGTGGGCGGAATCGAACTCGAAACCGTGGAGTTCACCGTCGACTGCGCTGCACGCGGGACCGACTTCTTCGAAGGAGACGCGAGCTCCAAGGCGCAAGTCAACCTCAACGGAAACCTCGAAGTGTTTCAAGAGCCGACCGGCCTCGACGTCCAAGGCACCTTCGGCGAACTCCCTGTCGGCTCGTGCACCGTCCAACTCCGCGCCCGAGACGAAGACGGCGAAGTCCGCTGCACCGCCAACGACCGAGTCATCATCGCCCCAGCCCAAACGCGAAGGCTCGAGATGGTGGTAGGATGCGACGCATAGAACGCACGTCGGGCTGGGGGGCCGCACGCGATGGCAGACTCCATCGTCACCAAAACCAAACAGGGATGGAAACTCAAAGCCGGCTTCGCAGTCTTGGTCGCCGGCTCAGCCGCCATGTTCTGGGGCCTCTCGACGCTGCGAGAACCCATGGGCTTTGCGCTGACCCTCCTAGGGATGACCACGAGCCTACTCGCCTTCGCCGTGACCTGCTTGGCAGTCCGATGCCCCTCGTGCGGTAGCAAGTGGCTCTGGGTCGCCGTGCGCAGCCAACACCACAAGCGTTGGCTGCATTGGCTACTGCAACAAAGAGTGTGTCCGCACTGCGGCTTTGATCCCGAGGGGAAGCGATGAGTCGCCGATGCAAACCCACCTTCCGGCCCGTGCTAGAGTCACCCCGATGCTCCGCTC
>JBCCEK010000160.1:0-11043 GCA_039030295.1 Myxococcota bacterium
CGGCAGCACGACCATGTGGTTCCGTTCGACGCGGGACGAGAACTCGCCGCAAGCCTGCCCAGCGCAACTTTCGTTCCGCTCGGCGGCAACGCCCATGTTCCCTGGGAAGGCGACACAACACCGGTGCTCGACGCGACCCGCTCGTTCTTGGGGGTGAAGCGAAGCTCCGCTCCCGACGAACCGTCGACCCACGCGACCCAGAACACCTTGGTCCGTCGAGGCGACGTTTGGCTGTTGTCGTTCGGCGGTGAACTGGCTCACTTCAAACACAGCAAAGGCCTCACCGACCTCGCCGTCCTGCTCGCACGTCCGGGGCACGAAGTCGCTGCCGCAACGCTGATGCATGGAGGGCTGATTCACGAAGCCGAATCCGGCAGCGACCCAGTGCTGGACGATCGGGCGCGCACGGAGTTTCGCGCGCGTCTTCAGTCGATCACGGAAGAACTCGAGGAGGCTCGCTCGTTCAACGATCTCGGTCGGACCGAGCGGCTCGAGGCAGAGCAGGAAGCGATCTTGGGAGAGCTCGCCGCGGCGACGGGGCTCGCGGGCCGAAGCCGAAAACTCAAAGACCCAGCCGAGCGCGCACGCAAAGCCGTCAGCGCGCGAATCCGTGAGAGCATCCACCGAATCGGAGATGCACACCCCGCAGCTGGTGAGCACTTTCGAAACGCCGTCCGAACCGGCGTGTTCTGCTGCTACGAGCCTACGGATCCAGTCGACTGGGAGCTTTGAGCACTTGCAGCCAAGTGGAACGTGTTCTATTTCCAACATGCGCCTCATGTCGGACAAGACACCGAAGCCGGCCGTCGAAGGCTTGTTCACCATCGACCGAAAAGCTCCGCGGCTTCTCGGCACGCGATGCCGTACGTGTGGCACTTACTTCTTTCCCGCTGAGCGGACCTTCTGTCGGAACCCGGAGTGCCAAGAAGGTGACTTGGAAGACGTCGAGTTGAGCTCGCGCGGAACCTTGTGGTCTTACACCAGCGCCAACTACAAGCCCCCTCCCCCGTTCGTCGCGAAGGAACCGTTCGAACCTTTCGCCATTGCGGCGGTGGCGTTGGAAGCCGAAGGCCTCACCATCCTCGGCCAGGTCGCCGACGGTGTGGGCGTCGACAGTCTCGAGACGGGCATGGACATGGAACTCGTCCTCCGCGAACTCTACGAAGAAGAAGGGAACGTCTACCTGACCTGGAACTGGAAGCCATCGTCCACGCGGGGACCGTCGTGACGCGCAAAGAAGTCGCCGTCCTCGGCGTGGGCATGCACCCCTGGGGGAAGTGGGGGCAGAGCTTCATCGGCTACGGGGTGCACGCCGCCAAGGCCGCCATGCAAGACGCCGGCCTTCAGTGGAAGGACGTCGAGTTCGTCGCGGGCGGCGACACGATTCGCAATGGTTACCCGGGGTTCGTTTCAGGTGCGACCTTCGCCCAAGCGCTCGGATGGTCGGGCGCCAAAGTCTCGAGTTCGTACGGTGCTTGCGCAACGGGAGCCCAGGCCATCAGTGTAGCGCGCGCCCACATCTTGGCCGGCCTCTGCGACGTGGCCCTGGTCGTTGGTGCGGACGCGGCACCCAAGGGGTTCTTCGCGCCCACCGGCGGGAAGCGTCCAGACGACCCCGACTGGCTTCGGTTCCATATCCAAGGGATCACCAACCCCACGTACTTCGGACTCTACGCGCGGCGCCGAATGGACCAGTACGGCGCGACCTCACAGGACTTTGCTGCGGTGAAGGTGAAGAACGCGAAGCACGGCCTTCACAACCCCAACGCTCGTTACAAGAAAGAAGTCAGCCTCGAAGACGTGCTCAGCTCGGCGGTCGTCGCGGACCCCCTGCACCTACTCGACATCTGCGCAACGAGCGACGGTGGCGCCGCACTCGTCCTCTCGAGCATGGACTTCGCGCGCAAGCACACGACCGACCCGGTGAAGATCGCCGCCGTGAGCACGGTCACGCCCGTCTACCCGAATACGATCATCGAGATGCCGAACCTCGCCACCGACTCGAAAGCCGGGGTCGGCCTACCGGAGGTAGGGTTCAAAGAATCGATCGCCCACGGCGCCTACGAAGAGGCAGGGCTTGGGCCCGAGGACATGAGTCTTGCCGAAGTGTACGACCTCTCGACCGCCCTCGAACTGGACTGGTACGAACAGATCGGCTTGTGCCCACCAGGAGGTGCCGAGCAACTCCTTCGGGACGGGGAAACCTCGATTGGCGGACGCGTCCCGGTCAACGCGAGTGGCGGCCTCGGCTCCTTCGGTGAGGCGGTCCCGGCGCAGGCGATCGCGCAGGTGTGCGAGTTGACCTGGCAGATTCGCGGCCAGGCCGGCGCGCGCCAGGTCGACGGAGCCAAGGCGGGAATCACCGTCAACCAGGGCCTGTTCGGCCACGGCTCCTCCGTGATCTGCACCGCATAGGCACACTGGCAGTAACGTCCGGCGCGCGCTCGCGTAGAGCGAGCGATGCTCGATATCGACTATCGCGCCGTGACCGAAGAGCTTTACGCGGCGGCCGCAACGACACCTCAACCCTCACTCTGTTGCACCACGACGCCAACGTGGAAGCTGCCGGGTCTGACCGTTCCTGAAGCGATGTTGGAACGGAACTACGGCTGCGGCACGACCGTCAATCCGGTCGACCTCGCCGGCGCGGAGAGGGTCTTGTATGTGGGCGTCGGTGCGGGCATGGAGGCCCTTCAGCTCAGCTACTTCCTGCGCCGGGTGGGAAGCGTCGTCGCGATCGACAAGGTCCCGGAGATGCTCGCAACCGCGAGAGACCTGCTCGTCGAAGCCGCCGACGAGAACGCCTGGTTCGACCCTTCGTTCGTTGAGCTGCGCGAGGGAGATGCGCTGTCATTGCCTGTTGCGGAAGGCTCGATCGATGTCGTGGCGCAGAACTGCCTCTTCAACATCTTCTCGGAGGAGCACCTCCGCGAAGCGCTCGCCGAAGTCCGCCGGGTTCTAAGGCCTGGCGGGCGCTTCGTATTCAGCGACCCGGTGTCGACCAGACCGATCCCCGCCGCGCTGGCAGACGACCCTCGACTTCGGGCGCAGTGCCTCTCCGGAGCGCTCACGCTGCCGAAGTACCTCGAGACGATCGTGGAAGCCGGCTTCGGTACGGTCGAAGTCAGAAGCCGAAGGCCCTATCGCGTCCTCGATTGCGAGCGGTACGACCTCGACGCTCCTTTGATGCTCGAGAGCATCGAGGCCGTCGCGATCAACGATCCAGTTCCCGACGACGGCGCCTGCATCTTCACGGGGCGCACCGCGATCTACGTCGGCCGCGACGAGGTCTTCGACGACGGCAAGGGCCACGTGCTAGCGAGGGATCTTCCGCTCGGTGTTTGCGATAAGACCGCCACCGCCCTCACCGACCTGGGCCGCAACGACTTGATCGTCACCGAATCCACCTGGCACTACCCCGGCGACGGCTGCTGCTAATTGGAGCGTAGGTCGAGAACGGCTCGGTCGGTTCTCGGGTGTGATGGCACAATCTGCACCCATCCCCTCACGCTCGAAAATGCGCTGCATTTCCTCGGTTCGCGGACGGCGCATCTCGCACCATCACACCCGAGATCCTCGGTCGCCGCTCCCGACCTACACTCCTGGGCGACGCTAGATGCCTCATTCTAGTACAGGAGGCCTGCGATGGAGGCGGTCATGAGGGACGCTAGGAGGCCACCGAACATGGCGCGCAATCCAAGGCGCGCGAGGTCGTGGCGTCGTTCTGGCGCGATACCCCCGATGCCGCCGAGCTGAATCCCGATGGAGCCGAAGTTCGCGAATCCACAAAGGGCGTAGCTCGCGATCACCAACGTTCGTGGGGAGAGCTCGACGGCGCCGGTCGCCAGTTCCTCCGAAAGGTGGAGGTAGGCGATGAACTCGGTGAGTACGATTTTCTCGCCGAGAAGCGTGGCGACTGTGCTGCATTCTGCGATGGGGACGCCGATCAAGAGCGCGAGGGGCCAGAAGACCCAGCCGAGGATGTCTTGGATCGTGAGCGGTGCCCACGCCGCGGCGCCTTCGAGCCCCGCCCAATCGTTGTAGAGAGTGGTGGGTAGCCCGAGAAGCGCGTTGGCGAGCGCGACCAACGCAATGAACGCGAGCAGCATCGCGCCGACGTTAAGTGCGAGCCGGAGCCCCTCGGAGGCCCCGCGGGCGGCTGCGTCAATGACGTTGACGTCGGGCTGGGCTTGCATCGTTTCGGCCGGCGAGACCCCTTCGGTCGCGCGCTCTTCGGCAGGCCACATCACCTTGGCCACCACGAGGGCTGCCGGTGCGCTCATCACGCTGGCGGCGATGAGGTGCCCTGCAATGTCAGGCACCAAGTCCTTGAGCATGCCCACGTACGCGGCGAGCACACCCCCGGCGACCGTGGCGAAACCGCCCGTCATGACCGCCATGAGTTCGGACATCGTCATGCTCCGGACGAACGGCGCGATCATGAGTGGCGCCTCCGTCATCCCCACAAACGAGTTGGCTGCGACCGAGAGTGTCTCGGATCCCGAGGTCCGCATCGTTCGCCGCATGAGCCAGGCGAAGGCCCGCACCACACGCTGCATGACACCCAGGTAGTAGAGGATCGTCATGAGCGCCGAGAAGAAGACGATGGTCGGCAAGACGTTGAGCGCGATGGTGAAGCGTTCGGAGGCGTACTCGCCGAAGACGAAGGCGGTCCCCCTCTCGGTGAAGCCTAGGAGTGCAAGGACCGCATCGTTCAGGACCCCGAAGAACCACACGCCGGGCCCCGTCTTCAGGACGATCACGCCGAAAGTGAACTGGAGCGCAAGGCCCCACCCGATCACTCGCCACGGGACACGGCGTCGGTCGACCGATAGCAACCAGGCCACGCCCACCATCGCCAAGACCCCTATCGCGGATATCCAGCGCTCCAATCGACCCTCCTCGTCCCCAATAACACTCCCCGCAGCCGCGGACAGGCTCTTTCGTTGGCGGTACTACTCGTAGGGGACTTGGAAACGCTCTCGGTACCGGGCGATCTTGGACTCGACGTCGTCGCGGGTCAGGTCGAAGTCCTCGATCGCGTACTTGTGCCGGCCGTACTTGTGCTGCTTGTTGACCCGCCGTGACGCTTCCATCGCCGCACGTGCCTCGTCGCTCAACGCGATACCAGCGGCTTCATAGATCCGCTCGACCTCGGGGATCGGATCCTTGATCAGGTCGTAGTACGACACGTCGACGAACCCTTCGTCGTGAACGCGGTCGCGCGTCGCCATCGCGCGAGTGGCCATGAGTTCGATCTTCCGCAGCCAATGGCTGGCGACGCGATGCGGATCAACTTCGTCGCTAAAGATACCTTGGAGGTGCGTCAGCATGCTGAACAGCGATGGACTCGTCTTGAGGGGATCCCGATGGGTGTGGACGATCGTGGCGTCGGGAAAGACCTCGAGAAGCGGGTCGAAGTACTCTTGGTGATGCGGCGTCTTGAGCACCCACCGGGTCGGTTTCCCGACTCCCGGCCGCTGCCAATGGAGGTACTGCATCATGCGTTTGAGCGCGCGATACGCAGGTACGTGATCCTGGGTCTCGAGCCACTCCGAGTACGTGGGGACGCGCATCATCGCTTCAGGCGTCGTCGTCAGGAATGACTGCTCGAGCAGAATGACATCCTCTTCGGGGGCCTCCGGCTCCGCCGGGTGAATCGCGAAGAACCCAGGCGACATGTACTTCAGGCCCTTGGCCGCCAGTGCAGCCTGCCGAAACCGTGGGTCCCGCCCCGCCCGTTTCTTGGGCGGAGCCGGGCTGATCGCCTCCCACGAAGCCAAAGAGCGAATCCCAGGATCCTGCGCGACCAGACGGTGAAGCATCGTCGTGCCGGTCCTCGCGAGCCCGGCAATGATGATCGGGCCCGGCACCGGGATGTCGGCCACCTCCGGGTGTGCCTTGAATGTGGCTTCGGCGATCAGCTTGTTGACCAAGACGCCGACGACGCGTCCTCGAATGATCACATGGCCCAACGGGTGAAGCGCCGCCTCACGATTGATCGAATCGAGCAAGACACTCAGCGGCTCCATGAAACCGAGGTCTCCGAAATCCTCGAGGCCCGTCTTTCGGCGCGCGTCGGACAGCACCCCGTCCACGGTCATGGGGCGCCCGCCCACGCCGATACGCGAAAGCGCGCGACCCATCTGGTTCGCCACCGCGATCGCCTTCGGGCGGTAGGGCTTGTCGAGGCCGCTGGACGTCGTGACAGACGACGACACGGGTCCTCCCTAGAGCTCCGCGAGCTTGACGACGCGGGTTTGGGGCTCGGGATTGTCGTCTGCGCGAACCCATCGCCAACACATCGTGCCCTCACGATGCCCCACGGTATCGATCCAGTTGTCGAACCCGTTGTCGTGAGCCGCGACGACGACCTGAACCGACCCATCGGCTCGGTACGTCGCCGTGTGCTTGTTCACGTGCACGGGGTAGTACCGGTAGTCGAGCGACTCCATCCAGTAGTTGTTGAGTTGAAAGTTCCAGTGCTCGCACTCGGGCGGGGTCGCCTCGATCACCAACGCTTCGTCAGGTTCGAGCTTCCAGTAGCTGTGGTAGTACGCGATGTCCGGTACCCCCCCCGCCTGGTTCGACTTCTCCTGGTCGAAGCGCGGGAGCTTGTTCACATGGGACTTGAAGCCCTCGGCCCAGTTCGCAAAGAGCATCGCGGCTCCTGCGACCAGGCTCGCAGACATCTGCATGCCGTCGGCCACACGCACGGGGTCGAATGGTGTCGGCTTCCCGTCGCCTCCAACCCGCTCGACGACGAGCTGGGCGGGTTCCTCGTTCTCACTGTCGAGGAAGGTTTGCCGGACGATGAGGGTTCCGCTCTCCGGCTGCATCGGAAGCCAGTTGCCGGGTTTCTCGTCGACGCTGACGTGGATCTCGAAGTTTCCGTTCTCGTCGACCTCGAGTGACGACGACTCGAGGTACCCCGACGGCGGCATGCCGCGACCCTGACCGTAGTTCCCGATCTGGGTGAAGAACCCGAGGTAGTGCACGCTCCCACGGTTGCCGACGATTCGATACTCGTGTGCGCCGCTGATCGACGCGTTCTGGTAGAGATTGTCGGGGTGATCGGCGCCCATCTTCGCGGTTTCGTGAACCACCCGCATGAGAACGGGCGCCAGCGGGTCGTTGTGTTCGACGAACGCCTTGAGCCCTGCGCCCATGATGCGGCTCAAGTAGCGAAACCCTTCCATCCGATTCATCGGGTCGGACGGGGTGTTCGGGCCCAACACGACGTTGCCTGCCATCTTCAGCGTGTCGCAGAACTCGTTCCACACCGTGCCGTCGACGATCTCACGTTCACGTTTGCTCAGCTCATCGGTCATCGGTCACCCCTCTAGAGGACTCCGTGCTCGCGGAGGAGCGCCTCGGTTTTCTGCCACAGGAGGGCGCCGTTGTCGGGATCCATCGACCGTTCGGAGGAGTCTTTGGCACGCATCATGTGCATGTACGCGCCCGTCTTTCGACCCATCTCCTCAGAGGCAACCAAGTAGTCGACGGGCACCGAAGCCTTTTCCGGGCTCTGAAAGAAGACCGCCATCACGGGCCCGAGGAGGGGCTTCAGCCAGGCCGGGGCTTCACGTGCCATGTTCGAATTCACCGCTCCGGGACAGAGCGCGTGAACACACACGTCGGGAGCATCGGTTCCCTCTGGGTTGAGCCGTCGCGAGAGCTCTTGAAAGTACGTGGTCAGGTGCAGCTTGCTGAGACCGTAGTACTTCACGCCGTCGGCCACGCCGTACTCGACTGGCTCCCCAAAGTGATCGAAGTCGATGGGAATGGAGCTCCGATGCGTCTCCGAAGACACGAAGATCACGCGGGGTGGATCGTCAGCGCGCGAGTTGTTCCCAAACACCGCGTTCGGGATGACTCCGTCGTTGAGCATGCGGTGGAGCATCACGAACTTCGCCAGGAAGTTCACGGCGAACATCAGCTCGAGCCCGTGCTCGTTCTTCCTCGATGTGACCGGGACGACGCCGGCATTGAACACTGCAGCGTCGAGTGTAACGTTTCGATTACGAAGTTCGTCGCAGAACCGCTCGATGGAGGCGAAGCTGCTCAAGTCGACTTGGATCATCTCGACGGTGTTGCTGCCGCTCTCTCGCTTGACGTCCTCGCCTGCCTCCGGAATCCCACTTCGACATGCCATGATCACGCGCGCACCGCGCTTGGCGAGTCGGATCGCGATCCCTTTGCCAAGTCCGCTGTTGGCACCCGTAACGAGAACCGTGCGGCCGTCGAGTCGGATGCCTTCGTCGAGCGGCGCAATCTTGGGCGCGCTGCTTCGTTGGTCGAGCAGCCCGCTCAAGACCGCTGTAAATGGGTTGTCGTGGGAACGTCCGGCCATGGCGGCGGCACTCTAGAAAACCCAGCGAACCTGTCAACGGGACGTAATCTGAAGGTATTCCGAGACGACCTTCTCCAGGCCCACGAACAGCCCACGGGAGATCAGGGCGTGACCGATCGAAACCTCGTCGAGATGGGGCAACGTGACGAACGCCGGTAGATTCTCCAAATCGAGGTCATGGCCCGCGTTGATGCCAAGGCCCCGTGCATGCGCGTATCGAGACGCGGCCGCGTATCGCGCCAACGACGCGTCGCGGGCCTGCGCGCCCTGCTCGAAGGCACGCGCGTAGGGCTCGGTATAGAGTTCGACCCGGTCCGCCCCGAGGTCGGCGGCCCATGCAATCGCATCGTCCCGCGCCTCGATGAACAGGCTCACGCGCACGCCGATCTTGCGGAAGCGGTCGATGATGGTTCGAAGCTCGACTTGCGGGGTGTCCGAGGGCCATCCCGCTTCACTCGTGAGCTCACCGGGCCGGACAGGGACCAGGGTGCACTGGTCTGGGCGAACCTCTTCGACCAGACGGACCAACCCGGGTCTCGGATCGCCCTCGATGTTGTACTCCACGACTCCGCGGTGGGGTTCGAGGCCCTTCGCGACATCGCGTACGTCTTGTTCGGTAATGTGACGCGCATCTTCCCGTGGGTGCACCGTGATCCCGGGCACGCCCGCGTCCACGCAGACCTCCACCGCCCTGAGGAGGCTCGGAACCTGGCCTCCACGTGAGTTCCGCAGAGTGGCGACCTTATTGATGTTGACGCTGAGCTGGACCACGAGGCCGTGGTTTAGCCCTGGGCGCCGCGATCGCCAGTCGGACCTGGCCAAGACGCGGATCCTGCGCTACACCTTCCAAAGTGGAACACGTTCTACTACACAGCAAAGAACATAGTGCTTCCTCGAGTAATGGTCTCATGAGCCAGGTGAGTGCCAAGTCCGTGGTGTTGGAGGTTCTTTCCGCAGGCGAGTCGATCGACCGCGGCACCCTACCGGTCCGGTCGCTCGTGCAGGCTGCCTCGGCGTTCGAGATCGCGGAGAACAGCGTCCGAGTCGCCATCGTCCGGTTGCGCGCCGAAGGGCTTCTCGATTCGCCGGGCCGTGGCGAGTACCGCCTCGGGCCGAGCGCGCAGGTCGTGAACGACAAGATCCACGGGTGGCGGAAAGTCTCTCAACGGGTCGGCCGGTGGAACGGAACTTGGCTGGCAGTCTTCACGGCGGACCTCTCGCGAACCGACCGGCCCGCGCTTCGCCGAAGGGTCCGCGCACTTCGCTACCTGGGTTTCAAGGAGCTTCGCACCGGCCTTTTCGTCCGTCCTGACAACCTCCGGCCGGGTCTCGCCGGGATTCGAAAAGAGCTCGTTTCGTTCGGAGTCGAACCGGACACCATGGTCTTTCGGCTCGGGGATCTCAGCACGGCGCAAGAAGAACGTGCGCGAAGCCTCTGGGATAGCCCTGCGCTCGAGCAGACCTATGCTGAGCTCCATGGAGACCTGACTTCGAGCCTTGGTAGGCTCGAGGAGATCCCGCTGAACGATTCGGTTCGCGAGGCCTTCCTCCTCGGCCGAAAGGGTATTCGGCAAGTCGTGCTCGATCCACTCTTGCCCGAGCCTCTCGTCGATGAGGGCAAACGAACGTCCATGGTGAACGTGTTGCAGGACTACTGCGATAAGGGGCTTCATCTTTGGACCCGTTTCTTGGGTCTCTACTAAAAATCGGGTCTCCCCTTTTCTCGCTCGGGAGATCGCTTATGCTCCGGCCTCATGAAGACCGCGGATTTCACGTTTCAGACGGTGGATGGGGTGAAACTGCACGTCAACGGCTGGGCGATCGACGAACCCAAAGCCGTAGTGCACGTGCTTCACGGGATGTCGGAGTACGGGGCCCGTTACGCCCGGCTGGCGGCCGCCCTCGCCGAAGCCGGGTACACCACGTACGCCCACGACCATCGCGGCCACGGCAAGAGCATCCAGGAGGGCGGCGTCCCAGGCCACATGGCCGACCACGATGGCTGGAACCGGGTCGTCGAGGATGCGCACGGGGTTAATCGCGAAATCGCGAAGCGGCATCCTGGCCTCCCGCTGATTCTCCTCGGCCACTCGATGGGTTCCTTCATCGCGCAACAACTGTTGTTCGAGCATCCCAACGACATGATCGCGACCGCGCTTTCCGCATCGAACGGGAAGCCGCCACCCATTGCCGCGGTGGGCAAGATCGTCGCACGCATCGAGCGGCTCCGCGTCGGGAAGCAGAGTGCGAGCCCGGTCCTCCAAGCGCTTACGTTCGGCGACTACAACAAGCGTTTCGCCCCCAACCGAACGACCGCCGACTGGCTGTCGCGTGACCCGGAAGAGGTCGACTTCTACGTGGCCGACCCTCTCCTCGGCTTTGGCGCGACGACCCAAACGTGGATCGACATGCTCTCCGCGCTAGGTCGAATCGCAGACCGCGAGAACGTGTCTCGCGTTCCGAAGGAGATGCCTCTGTACCTTCTGGCAGGCGACCGTGACCCGGTCGGCGACAACGGCAAAGGGATGCGAAACCTCCGCGACGCATATAAGCGCGCAGGCATCTTCGACGTTCGGCTCAAGCTCTACGAAGACGGGCGTCACGAAATGTTCAACGAGACCAATCGCGACGAAGTGACGCGAGACTTCGTCGCTTGGTGCGACGAGATGGTCGCCGCGCAGGCCTAGTTC
>JBCCEK010000161.1:0-11010 GCA_039030295.1 Myxococcota bacterium
GGACCCGAGTTTTCAGGTGTTCCAGGCGCGATGGTTCGAGCGGGCGCGGAGCACCGCTTGTCGATTCCGGGGCCCAAAGTGGCAGTGCTCTACATCGATGCTCAGTCGGCGGTGGCTTCGTCGTTGCATCAACGCCTTGGCAACGATGTGATTTGCCCGCTCGCCGAAGAAGCGGTGTCTCACGCCCGCGCGCAGTTCTTGCGGGTGCTTCGAGATCGGCGGATCGATCTTCAGGGCGCCGAGCAGATCTGCGATGGACTACTCGAGCAGTTCGCCGCACCCATCGCGAAACCTGCCATCGACCATCGTGTACGGCGTGTGATGGAGCGCATCGATGCCGACCTCGATGCGCCGCCTACGCTTCAACAGTTCGCCGACGAACTCGGACTCTCGCCGAGCCGACTCCGGCACATGTTCGTCGAGCAAGTGGGCCTCCCGATGACTCGCTACGTGTTGTGGATGAGGTTGCGCGCGGCGCTCGTCGACGCGCTCGACGGAGCCACCATGACCGCATCTGCCCAGGCGGCGGGCTTCGCGGACGCCGCCCACTTCACCCGCACGTGCCGGCAGATGTTTGGGCTGCCGCCGAGCGCGTTCGCGCCCGTCGATCTCGTCTTGGTCGAGTAGGGGCGGGTCGAATGCAGCCGTTTCGTTCAAGCGAGGCTGCCCCGAGCGCGATACCGTGGCGCCCATGCAAGGCAATGGTACCCCGGTCGATCGCTCCGATCGGTATTGTGTCATCGGCGCAGGTCCCGCGGGGCTTCTCGCCGCACGTTCGCTGAAGCACGCGGGCATTCCCTACGACCAGTTCGACAAGAACGACGACGTCGGAGGCATCTGGGACATCAAGAACGACTGGTCGCCCATGTACGAGAGCGCCCATTTCATCTCCTCGAAGACCGTCTCGAACCTGCCGGGCTTCGACATGCCGGACGAGTATCCAGATTACCCCAACCATCGGCAGATCCTGTCGTACCTTCGTGCGTTCGCCCGTGCCTACGACCTCTACCCCAACATGATCTTCAACATGCCGATCGAGCGCGCGGTCCCCGAGAACGACGGCGAGCGGTGGGTCGTCACGCTGGGAAACGGCGACGTGCGGCGATACCGAGGGTTGTTTCTCTGTAGCGGCAACACCTGGGATCCGAACCTGCCCAGCTATCCCGGCCAGTTCACAGGGCAGACCCTTCATTCGGTCGAGTATCGGAACGCCGATCTCTTTCGCGGGAAACGAGTGCTGGTTGTCGGCGGTGGCAACTCGGGTTGTGACATCGCCTGCGACGCCGCGATCCATGCGGATCAGGCCTTCATCAGCCTGCGTCGTGGCTATCACTTCATTCCGAAGTACATCTTTGGTGTCCCCGCCGATAAGTTCGCGGGCGGCATCTCGCTTCCGAGGTTCATCGAACGCCCCATGTTCGAGGTGCTTCTGCGGGCCGTTGTTGGAGACCTCACCCACTATGGCCTGCCCAAGCCGGACCACCCCGTAATGGCCAGCCATCCCATCATGAACACCCAGCTCCTCCACCACCTCGGCCATGGGGACATTTCCTACCGCCCCGACGTCGAGCGGTTCGAAGGTGAGTCGGCGCACTTCAAAGACGGGTCACAGGTCGATGTCGACGTGGTGGTTTTCGCGACCGGCTATAAGGTCACGTACCCGTACCTCGACAAGGAGCTGTTCGACTGGATCAGCAAGTACCCGGACCTCTACCTCAGCTCTTTTCATCGCAAGTTCGACAACGTGTGCTGCCTCGGCCTGCATCAGACCGACGGCGGTGCCTACGACTTCTTCGCCCTCCAAGCGGACATGATGTGCAACTTCATTCTCGACCGAGAAGGCAACCCCAAACAAGCCGACGCGTTTCATCAGCTCAAAGCTTCGGATCGGCCCGATTTGTCCGGGGGCGTGCAGTACGTCGACTCTGCGCGACACGCGACCTACGTGAAGAAGGCGACCTTCAAACGATACTGCGACAAGATCATGCGGAGGTTTCAATGGACGGCGTTTGGTACTGCGGAGCCGCCGCTAACGGGCGCGGCCGACGGGCGGGCGGCACAGCCGACGGTTGGCAGCGCGAACGCTGAAGAACTCACGGCCTGAGGGCGGCGCCAGGTGTGCATCGGTCGCGCACATTTTGCGGCTGCAAAGAGCGCGACGCGTGCGACTTGTGTGACCGAGATCCCTAGGCGGATGTGTTGGTCGATCGTACTATCGGCCAATGCCCTACTTCGATCGACTCAGTGCGCTCGACGCAACGTTTCTCGACGTCGAGAACGAGACCGCGCCGATGCATGTCGGCGCCGCGCTCATCTTTGACGCGAAGCCGCTGACCCTCGAGCATGGTGGCCTCGATATCGAGCGCATTACTCAGTACACGGTGGCCGCGCTCGATTCGATCCCGCGTTACAGGCAGAGGTTGGCGTGGGTGCCTGGACTTCGTCATCCCGTGTGGGTCGACGACGACCGTTTCAACATCAACTTCCACGTGAGGCACACGCGGCTGCCACTGCCTGGCGACGAACGAATGCTCAAACGACTGGTCGGGCGCCTGTTCTCGCAGCGGCTCGATCGCAGCCGCCCGCTCTGGGAGTTCTGGGTGGTGGAGGGCCTCGACAACGATGCGTTCGCCCTGGTGATCAAGGCGCACCATTGCATGGTCGATGGCGTCGCCGGCGTCGGGCTGCTGCAGGCGCTCTTGCAGATGATGCCGACCTCCAAGATCCGAGACCCAAAGTCATGGGAGCCACGCCCTGTGCCGACGAAAGTCGAACTACTCAAAGGAGAGGTCAACCACCGCATCGACGGCGCCCGGAAACTCACGCGGTTCGCGCCACGAATACGCGAGAACCTCGATGGCCTCGTCGGCGTTCTCAACTCGGGCATGAGGCCAGCCGCCCGAAACGAGTTCGTGGGTAACGATGCGAGCCCGTACCGGCGGTTCGACTGGACGCGGTTCGACCTTGGCGAAGTCAAGAGCGTCAAGAACAAGTTCGGCGGCACCATCAATGACGTCGTGCTCGCGGTCACGACCGGAGCCGTCCGGAGGTTCCTCGATCGGCGAGGTACCGACGTCGACACGGTCCGCGAGTTCAAGGCGTTCCTGCCGGTGAACACCCAGAAAGACCGAGGTGGATCGACGGGAAACCATGTGGCGATGTTGCTCGCCGAACTCCCTGTCTCCGAACCGGATCCCATCAAGCGGCTCGAGAGTGTCGTCGGGACGACCACCAAGCTCAAACAAGAGTCGAACCAAACCGGGGGAGCCGAGCTGATCGAGGATGTCGCCGACCTGACCACCAAACGCATCCTCTCGGAGCTCTACATCGCGTCGATGCGGCTCCGCACTTACAACGTCGTCGTCACGAACGTTCCGGGCCCCCCCATTCCGCTGTACATTCTGGAAGCGCCGTTGCGCGCGATCTATCCGCTGGTTCCGATCATGCGAAATCAGAACCTCGGTATCGCCCTCTTCAGCTACGACGGGGGCTTGCATTGGGGCTTCAACGCGGATTGGCAGAACTTCCCGGACGTCCACGAGTTCGTGACCGATCTCGACGACGCCTTTGCAGACTACACGGGTCTCGTCGCCGCCAGAACGCCTGAAGTGTCGAGTTCTGCATCGTCGCCTTAGGGGCTGCAAGCCACCTCTTCGCCCGCTACCCTCGGTCCGATGAAGGAGCCACCGGCGGTGGGCGCGAGTCGATGACCGGCAAACTCATGACGTTCCTCGTCAGGGTGTTCGGACCCCCACGCGTCGAGCTGACCGAGGCGTACGCCGATCTCCCCGCCGGCCGACCGTTTGATCACTCGGTTTACGATCAGCTGGTCACTCAGCACGTCGATTCTGACGGGTTCGTCGACTATCCGGGGCTTCGACGGAACCAAGCGGCGCTCGACCAGTACCTCGACGCGCTTGGAAGCGTCGCGCTCGACGAGTTGGGGCGCGACGAGCGCTTGGCGCTCCTGCTCAACGCCTACAACGCGTTCACCCTTCGGTTGATCCTCGATCACTTCCCCGTGAAGTCGATCCGCAAGATCCCCGCCGCGAAACGATGGAAGGCGAAGCGCTGGCGGCTTGGCCAACAACTGCACAGCCTCGACGAGATCGAGCACGAGATGATTCGGCCGAACTTCCGAGAGCCGCGCATCCACTTCGCGTTGGTGTGTGCCGCCGTGGGGTGTCCTCCTCTTCGAGCCGAGGCCTACACTGGCGAGCGGCTCGAGGCGCAGCTGCAAGACCAGATGCGGGTCGCCCACGCCAGTCCCCGGTGGATTCGGTACCAACGTGGGCGCTCGACGATCGCGCTCACGCCCCTCTACCTGTGGTATGCCGGTGACTTCGAGCAAGTTGCCGGGTCGGTTCTCGCGTTCGTCGCGCTGCACCACGACGACCTTGCCGCCGATCTCGCGGCCGGTCACCGGCCCTCGATTCAACACCTGCACTACGACTGGTCGCTCAATCGTCAACGTCCTTGAGGCGTCCCGAGCGCGACTGCGGCCCGCTTCGTGCCGTCCCCGGCCCTGCATGAGCGATTGCGTGGCTCGCCTCGAATGAGTAGTTTCCTGGCGACTTCGAATGGATCGTTCGAAGCAGGACAGGATCAATTGAAAGGTCTGAACTTCGATCTCGGCACCGTCGTGTACTCGAACACGGTCGAGGCTTGGTTGGTCGCCCTTGGCGTGCTGCTCGGGGTTCTGATCGTCCTGAGGATTATCAAGCAAGTCGTCATCGTTCGGTTGGCGCGGCTCACCGTCCAGACCAGTACCATCGCGGACGATCTCCTGATCAACGCGCTCAAGAAGACGAAGCTGATCTACCTGTTCATCGTGTCGGTCTTCGCGGGATCGGTCTTCCTCGAGTTGCCAAGCGATGTACGGACGATCCTCTGGCGAACCACGATCATTGCGACTCTGATCCAGGCGGGAATCTGGCTGAGCGAAGCCCTGATGACCTGGTTGCAGCACTACCGCGAGCGCCAGCTCGAGCAAGACGCCGCCAGCGTCATGACGATGAACGCCCTCGGCATCATCGGCCGAATCGTGTTGTGGGCAACCGTCCTGATGCTGGCGCTCGACAATGTTGGGGTCGACGTCACCGCATTGGTGGCTGGGCTCGGGATCGGGGGCGTGGCTGTCGCCCTTGCGATCCAGAACATCCTCGGCGACCTCTTCGCGTCTCTTTCGATCGTGCTCGACAAGCCGTTCGTGATCGGTGACTTCATCGCGGTCGGCGATCATCTGGGCTCCGTCGAGAACATTGGGATCAAGACGACTCGCCTCCGGAGCCTTTCAGGCGAGCAACTCGTCTTCGCCAATGGCGACCTCTTGAGCAGCCGGATCCGCAACTTCGGACGCATGTACCGACGCCGCGTGGTGTTCGGAATCGGCGTCGTCTACCAGACCTCCCACGAGCAGCTCGAAAGGATCCCTTCGGTGATCCAAGAGGCGATCGAGCGCCACGCGCAGACCACCTTCGATCGCTCACACTTCGCGACCTACGGCGACTCTTCGCTCGACTTCGAAACCGTGTATTACGTCGAGAGCCCCGACTACAACGCCTACATGGACATTCAACAGGCGATCAACCTCGAACTCTTCCGCCGCTTCGAGGAGCTTGGCATCGAGTTCGCGTACCCCACGCGCACCCTTTTCGTCGAGCATACGGACGCGCCAGGCACGCCCGCCGGCGACTAGGTTTGCCCGCCACTGCGGCCCACGGGCCTGCGGTCCGGGGGTCTGGAGGCTGGATCCTCCAAGATCGACGACGACCGAGATCTGGGCCTACTCCCGCGCCAGAACACCGACATAAGTGAAATTTTGAATACATATTGTATTTCCTCTATGCTTGGGATGGGTATTCATGCGCTTGATCAAGGGAACCATTGTGGTTTTGGGGCTCCTCCTGGTCCTGCCGGGCGAGGGGCGTGCGCATCCACTCTTGGATGACGGAATCGCCTCGTACGAGCGCGCCGACTTCGCTTCCGCGCTTCGGATGTTCAATGCCGCGGCCCGCGAAGCGGACCTTTCGGTGGACGAGCTGCTGCAGCTCTACGAGATGCGGGCGCTTCTCCACCACGCCACTGGCAACTGGGCCGCGATGCTCGAGGACCTTCGCCGAGTGGTCGCCTTGGATCCCACGCACGAACTCAGTCGCTTGGCCCCGCCGCCTGTGCGCAAGGCGTTTGGGGAGATGGTCGAGATGCAGGGTCCGAGCGTCGCGGCTCAGGTGGTCATCGACGAAACGCGGGTTCGGGGTGCCACGATCGTCGTCGCCTCCGTGGTCCGAGTGCCCGATGGGCTGGTGGACCACACGACCCTTCGATGTGGCGTCGGTCTCGAGGACAAGAGTGTCTCGGCGACGGCGCAGGGCACTCGGGTCGAGCTTCCCTTGCCGACGCCCGACGGACACAACGGATGCGAAGGCAATGCCCTATCGAGACGAGGCGAAGTGCTCTTCCGGGCAAGCGTCGATCCGAGCCGAACCCCGGGGCGGCGAGACGTCATGGGCGTCACCGCGCCGTCGCCCCCACGCGATCGGATGTCGAAGAAGAAGAGGCGCTGGATCTTGATCGCCACTGGGCTGACCGTTGCGGTCGCCGGCGGGGTGACGGCCGGTGTGTTGTTGTCGAAGAACTCGCAGTCGGGCTCGGAACCGGGCGCGGTCACGGTGAACTGGTAGTGGCGTTCTCGATGCGTTGCATTCATGTCTCGGTCGCCGTCCTTCTTCTTGGCGGGCTCGCCGGGTGCGGTGACTCGAAACCATCGGGGCCTACGTTCGAGGTCTCGTTCGATCCCAGCACCCCGCGGACGGCCCGCGATCAAGCGGTCAGGGTCGAGGTCTATCTGGTCGACTCGTGCGATGGCATCTCGATCGGGAGCCGTCCGGTTCCTTCGATCGCGAATACGTTCGTTCTGCGAGACGGCGAAGCCGGGTCGCTCGGCGGTGACCTCGACCCAGGTGACTACGGCCTCTACGGTGTGGCCCAAGACGCGAACTGTGCGGTGGTGGCCGCAGGGTGCGATCCGGTGGCCATCACGGGTGAAGACGCTCTTGCCGTCTCGTTGGGCCTCGTTCAGGGCGCGGCCTGTGCAGACGGTCTGTCATGCTCTCTCCAGACCGGAGACTGCGTTGACGGCGCAGGCGGGACCGGTGGCACGGGGGGCATGGGCGCCACTTCGGGTACCGGCGGTACTGGTGGCATAGGCGGCGCTGGTGGAATGGGCGGCGCCGGGGGTGCAGGTGGCAGCGGAGGCGCGGGCGGGTCCCCGCTTGCGCGCGTCGAGGATGGATTGATCCTGCTCTACGACTTCGATGAGGGCAGCGGGTCGACGGTCACCGACCGCTCTGGGGTCTCGCCGAGCCACGATCTGACCATCGCGGATCCGAGCAACGTCACGTGGTCCTCCGACCACCTCACGATTGACACCGCGACCGTTCTGACGACAGCGGGTGCGGCGAGCAAGGTCTATTCCCGCGTCGTCGCGAGTGGCGCGATCACAGTCGAGGCCTGGGTACGACCAGCGACCTTGGTTCCGGTGGGGACACCTCCTGATCGGCTCATCACGATGTCTGCGGGGACCTCGAGCCGGAACTTCCTCCTGGGCCAGGATGGCACGCGCTACGCGGCAAGGTTTCGGGCGGACGATGAAATGGACAACAACGGGAACCCCACTGTTCACACCAGCAACGGGACCGCGACGACTCTGCTCACCCATGTCGTGTTCACGCATCAAGCGGATGGCTCCGAGGTGGTCTACGTCAACGGTGCACAGGACGTCACCTTCGCGCGAATGGGCGACCCCACCACGTGGGATCCGAGCTACGCGATCGCCGTCGCGAACGAGACCTCTGTCAATCGAGAGTGGTTGGGCGAGCTCCACTTGATCGCGGTCTATGAGCGCGCCCTCGGGCCAGGCGAAGTGCAGCAGAACTTCGACGTTGGGCCGTAGTTCTCCTGGTCATCGGCTTCGACGCGCGCGCATGCGGTGGCGCGATGTTGCGGAAGGCCTCGCGCGTCGGTAGCCTGTGCATGTGGCTACTTGCGCCAGTTGCAACAAGACGATCCTGTTTGGCGGAGAGACGGCCGCCGGTCGTCGCTATTGCAGCGAATCTTGTGCGACCGCGGACACCGAGTATCGGGCGGTGATCGCGCGCGTGTCACCACAAGAGGCAAAGGCGGAGGCGAAACGCATTCGTCACGGAGCGTGTCCGTCATGCGGCCAAGATCGCGGGCCGGTCGATGTCCGCAAGGCTCACCGATGCATGTCGTTTCTGCTTTGGTCGCAATGGGACAGCCCGGCACAGCTCTCCTGCCGTCGATGCGGGATCACGGGCAACGCCAAACACTTCGCGGTCACGTTGCTCTTCGGCTGGTGGGGCTTCCCTTGGGGGCTCATCGTTACCCCAGTTCAGCTCGGTAGGAATATCTACGAGATGGTGAGAGGTGATCCCGAGCGGGCGTCACCCCAGCTCGTCGAGCTTGCGCGCCTGCAGCGGGGCCTCGCGCTCGAGGCCGGAGCGCAGGCGCCGGACGAGGTCCAAGATCCGCGCGCAGTCCGAATGATCGACATCTAGTCGGGGAGGGCGACCGGGGGCGCGTGTCTTGCTCGCGATGAGAGCGAGTCGCTCCTCAGATCGGAGGTCGACACCGACGCTGGCCGCAGCCAAGGACTTTGCATCTCCGGGACCGCCCTGGCTCCGACCTGTCGCAAAACTGGCCCACCCATGCATTGGATGTCGCGGTCCGGCCAGGCTGCGGCTGGTAATCATTGGGTTTTTTGCGTGGCATGGTCTCTGCTTTAATCAGCGCCAGCGCGCGCGAGATCTCCCTGCGCCAACTGGAGCATGAGTCCCGTTCATGCTCGAGATGAAGCTTATGAAATAGCGACATTGGGGTCGCGGACCCACAATGAGGTCTGTCCCCGAAGGAGCGAGCACCATGAACCTCAGACTCATCATCATCGCCCTTGGCCTGCCGTTGTCCCTCGGCTTCGTTGGAGCCGATGCGCTAGCCGACGCCGACCCGACCGTCGCGACGGAGCAGCGACCGGAGACAGGCTCCTCGATTGCGTGGGGCCACGCGGAGACCATCGTCGACGCACCGATCTCCGAAGTGCTTCCGTCGGTGGTGGAGTACGCCGACTACGTGGAGTTCATGCCCAATTTCGCCCGCTCGAAGGTCCTCGCGCAACGCGGCAGTCGTGCGCGCGTGTATGTTGAAGTCAAGGTCGCCAAGGGCGTGATCACGCTTTGGGGGCAACTCGACATGGTCGAGCAGGACGACGCGGACGGCGGTCGCATCGTCAAAGCGACACTCGTGCAAGGGAACGTCAACGCGTTCAGCGCCGAGTGGAAAGTGACGCCCGTCGACAACGAGGCACGCACCCACGTCGAGTTCAATCTTTACGTCGACCCCGACATCGCCCTCCCGGCCGCCGTCTTTAGTCGGGAGAACGAGCGGGCGGCGGGCCGAGCGCTCCGTGCGTTGCAGGAGCGCGTGGGGGCCCCCAACCCGACCCCGACCGAAGCCTGAGGCAACAGACGTTCCCGAGCGGACGCTCGCTAGGCCTCCGATCCCCGCAAGAGCGCTAGATCCGGCCCGGGTTTGCGTGCGGTGCCCTGAGTTTGCATCCTGTTAAGGACGCTAGCTTAGTTGGTGGGGGTTATATGCGTTGGCTTTCGTACGTGTTCGTACTCGTTGGGTGTGTTGGTCTCGTCGCGTGCAGTGGGACTGAGGGCGGTGACATCCGCAGTGGTACTGGTGGCGTCGGCGGAGCCGACGGGACTGGCGGCGGGCGCGGGACATGCGAGTCGCTCAGCGCGCCTCCGCTCGGATGCGGCGAGTTCTGCCCAGGCACGAGCGATTCCGAGTGCGAGCTTGGGACGTTCTGCGACGACGGCGTTTGCAGCGCGCAGTGCACGGCCGAGGAAGGGTGCCTGCAGGGTGAAGACTGCAACCCACGGGGCCGATGTGTCCTGATGCAAGGCGCTGGCGGTGTCGGCGGTACCGGCAACACGGGCGGTGACGACAACTGCCAGTCGGTGACCGTGACACCGACGCGAAGCATCCCAAACGTGATGTTCCTCGTCGACCAGAGCAGCTCGATGCGCGGGAGTCGCTGGGAGGATGCCCACGCAGCGGTAACCGGGACCGTCTCGAGCCTCGAGGCGATCGTCCGGTTTGGATTGACGACGTATACGGCGGACGACGGGAAACCACCGTGCCCCGAGCTTCCCACCGAGGTCGACTTCGCGCTCGACAACGCCGCGGCGATTGGTGCCGAGTATCCAATGACCTACCCGCGCTCCGGCGATTGGGATACACCGACCGGAGAGAGCATCGACGCGCTGGTTGCCAGCATCCAAGCAAGCCCGCCGCCTGCCGAAGGGCCCACGATCATCGTCCTCGCGACCGATGGTGAACCCAACACCTGCGAAGACCCGCACAACCAAACGACGGCGGCCCAGGACCTGTCCGTGGAGGCGGCGACCCGCGCCCACGAGGCCGGTTTCGACGTGTTCGTCTTGAGCGTTGGCAACGGCGTCTCAGACGCGCACCTTCAGGAGATGGCCAACGTGGGTGTTGGCCTCGACAAAACCGGCTCCGAAGGTGACGCTCAGTACTGGCGTGGCAACGACGCGGAGAGCCTCGAGGCCGCGTTCACGGCGATCATCTCGGACAGCATCTCTTGCGACATCCAGATCGACAAGCCGTTCGGGAGCAAGACACAGGCCTGCAACGACCCTGAGAGCGATGTGCGCCTCAATGGGATGCCGCTCGCTTGCCCCGCGGACTGGGAACCAAGCCCCGACGCCGACGACGTGATCCGCCTTCAAGGCGCCGCGTGCACCGAGCTCAAGAGCGGAGAGGCCACCTTCACGGCCGAGTTTCCCTGCGGGGCGATCATCGTCGAGTAACGACGGGGGTTGTCGTCGCCGCCGTTGAACTCGGTGCCGGGGAGTGCCCGCGTCAGAACCGACCGGCCCTTAAGACCCGCACATCTCC
>JBCCEK010000162.1:0-10797 GCA_039030295.1 Myxococcota bacterium
CGAGCCGTTGCACGACCTCGTGGCGCCGAATACGCGCTCCAACAAGACGCTCAAGACGGAAACAGCGATGGCGAACGACACCCTTTTGATCAACGTCGACATTGGAGAGACCCGCGTGGGCCTCATCGCCGACAGTGTTCTCCGCGAGCTCTATGTCGAGCGACGACATCATCGCTCACCCGTAGGAAACATCTATCTGGGCCGAGTGACGCGAGTACTTCCCGGGATGCAGGCGGCCTTCATCGACGTCGGACTCGACCGCGCGGCGTTTCTCCACGTCGAGGACCTCCTGGCGGAACCTGGCACCGAGGACGATGCAGAAAAGAGCGACAAGCGATCCAACAAGGGGGCTCGCCGCAATCGCGCCTCTCGAAAGACGCCCATCCGCGACCTCTTGAACGAGGGGCAAGAACTCATGGTTCAGGTCTCCAAGGGCCCCATCGGAAGCAAGGGCGCCAGAGTGACCAGCCACGTTTCGCTGCCAGGACGCTACGTCGTGTTCATGCCGACCGTCGACCACGTGGGGGTCTCGAAGAGGATCGGCAACGACCGCGAGCGGCGAAGACTCAAAGAGGTGATCGACTCGGTCAAGCCACCGCAGGGCGGGCTCGTGGTGCGCACGCTCGCCCAAGGGCTCACCAAGAAGAAGCTCAAGGCGGACATCGGGTATTTGGTCCAGCTTTGGGAGCAAACCCAAGAAGCGCGGGGCCGCGCGAAAAAGGCCCCGTCGCTCATCCACGAAGAACCCGACATCGTCATCCAGTCCGCGCGTGATCTCTTCAACGAAGACGTGTCCGAGATCGTCATCGACGATCGCGACGAGTACCTTCGCCTCAAAGAGTTCCTGACTTTGTTCCTTCCCGAGCGCGCCAACGACGTGCGACTCTACGAAGGCGCCGAGCCCCTGTTCGACGAGTACGGCATCGAGGAGGAGATCACCCGGGCCCTCTCACGGCGAGTCCAGCTCCCCTCGGGCGGGCACCTGGTGATCGATCAAGCGGAGGCACTCACCGCGATCGACGTCAACACGGGACGGTTCACGGGCAAGGGCCGCGACGTCGAGCAAACGATCCTGCAAACCAACCTCGAGGCGGTCCGGGAGATCACATACCAGCTACGCTTTCGGAACATCGGCGGGCTGATCGTTCTCGACTTCATCGACATGGAACGGCACGCCCACCGCGAGAAGGTGTTCAAGGCCCTGCTGGCTGCACTCAAGAAGGACAAGTCGAAGACGACAGCGATTCGGATCAGCGACCTCGGTCTCGTCGAAATGACCCGAAAGCGTACCCGCCAGTCGCTCGGCAGGACCCTCAACGAACCTTGCTTCTTCTGCGACGGCACAGGGCAGCTCCAGTCCAAAGAGACCGTCTGCCACGAGATCTTCCGGCAGATGCGCCGCGAACGGGATGCGCTTCCCGGCTACAAGATCGTGATCAGCGCGCATCCGGCCGTTTGCGATATGCTCGAACGCGAAGAGCGCGCATCCGTCGAGGAAGCAGCTCGGCGATTTCAGCGACGGATCGAACTCAACCCACGAAACGACTATCATCTGGAGCAGTTCGACCTCACTGGAGACTAGCGAGACCTGGCCGATGAGCACCACGCGCGACGATCAACGCAGCGAACGACGCCTCACGATCAACAAGGAGTTCGAGTCGTTCGATGCCTTCGTCCACGAATACGTCACGAACGTGTCGCGAACCGGCGTATTCATCCGCTCTCGAGAGCCGCTCGCGGTCGGCACCAAGGTCCACCTCACCTTCACCGTCATCATGGACGACGTCGAAACTATTGAGGGCGAGGGCGAAGTGGTTCGCGTCCAAGCCGATCCTCCCGGGATGGGCGTCGTCTTCACCAAGCTCACCGAGTACTCGGAGACCCTGCTCGCGGCCCTTCTGACTCGCTAGACCGAGCTCCCCTCGGCACAAGCGGCGGGGCCTGCCCCGGCTCAGGAAGCGACGAGGTAGCCTTTTTCGAGAAGCTGAACGACGACTTCCGCGACTTCCGGGTCCGGCTTGCCGCTGTGGTTCATCATGTCGGCAAGCGTGTTCTGGTTGAGCGCCAACTGGAATACGTCGAGCTCCTCGGGTGACGCGTCACGGAGCGGGGTGTTGAGCGGCGTGGCCACGGTGATCTTGGATTGCAGCGGGGGAAGCGCGTCTCCGATCCGCCGGATCTCGTCGAGCTGTCGCATGCCTTCCATCAAGAGGCCTTCGATGCTCATCTGCACCTTCGCGGGAAACTCGCGTTCGACTTGGGGCAGAAGATCGAACGTTCCGGTCTCCCAGACGAGAATCCGGTAAAACGCCTTCTCGGGAGGCACCGACTCGTCCCCGTTGACCGCCGCGAACTGGACGGAGCCTTCGTCGAGGTAGATCGACCCGACGTCCGACTCGGTGGTGATCTGCAGAACGCCGGTCTTCTTGGAGGCGCTGAATAGCTGCAAGAGGTCCGGCAAAGCGACCTCGGCGATCGAGCCGGTCATGGTGCTGGCAGCCGTGGCAGGCCTGGCGCTGGCGACGTCCTGCATCTGCGCCTTGGCGTCTTGTACTGACCCCGAACCGTCCGAGGCAACGACCTTGATGATGCTCGTGCCAATCAGGATCCGATCGCCCTCGGCGAGCTTGGTGCGCGTCACCTTCTCACCGTTCACGAAACTCCCGTTCGTCGAACCGAGATCCTCGAGGAAGATGCTGCCGGTCTCGACGGAGATCTTCGCATGACGTCGCGACACCATGTCCTCGACGAGCACCATGTCGAGCTCGCTCGAGCGACCGATGACAATTTCACCGTCGTCAGGCAGGGGGAACTCCCCGCCCTGGTACTTCCCTGAGATGAAACGCAGCGCCAGTGGCAACGTCAAACCCTCGATGTCCAACTCCCCTAGTTCAGACCCCATTTTTGCGAAACTTCAGCCCCAATCACCGTTAAGGCTAGGAGCTGGCCATGCAAGCGGTCAAGCCTTTGGCCCTGAAAGGATGGAACAATCGCATCTATGGGCAGCGTCCGGCCCCATGGTAGATATGAGGAGATGGCCCGTCTTGCGGGTGTAGTGGCTTGTCTTCTCGTGCTTTTGGGGTCGAATCCGGCCGGCGCCCAGACGAAAGACCTGTCCAGACCGTGGCAAACGGTCCGAAGCGAGCATTTCGAGGTCAACTACCCGGAGCCGCTCGGTTTGCTGGCACGGCGGGTCCTGACGGTGGCCGAGCGGGCGAATGCACGCCTGGTCCCGCTGCTAGGGCACGAGGCCAAAAAGCGGGTTCAGATCACGCTCATCGACCAGTCCGGGTCGGCCAACGGCTCGGCACGCGTCATCGCCTACAACCAGATTCGGCTCTTCGCCAGCGCCCCGAACGACCTGTCGATCCTCGGCGACTTCGACGACTGGATGACGATCCTGATCACGCACGAGCACACGCATATCCTTCACCTGGACAAGATCGGGGGCATCCCCGCGGTCATCAACGAGATCTTGGGCAAAGTGTGGGCGCCGAACAGCCTTCAACCGACTTGGTTGATCGAAGGCATCGCGACCTACTTCGAGTCGTCGCTCACTGGAGGCGGGCGCATCCGATCGACGCTGTTCGAGATGTACATGCGGATGGCGGTTCTCGAAGACGACATCCTTCACTTCGATACCTTCAACAACCGAACCGACTACTGGCCACAGGGCAACGCTCCCTACCTCTACGGTTCGCGCTTCGTCCATTGGCTCGTCGAGCGCTACGGAGAGGGGTTCATCGAAGACATGGCGACCTGGTATGGCAGCAGGGCGATCCCGTATAGCGTGAACCGTACCGCACAGAGGCTCACCGGATACACGTTCGCCGAGCTCTATGCGCTTTGGATCGAGGACATGAAAGCCGAGTACGGAGAGCTCGCGCGAGACGTCGCCGAGGCGGGCATCGTGCAAGGCAAGCGCCTGACTTTCGAAGGCCAGTTTGTGCGCGGCCTCCGGTTCACTGGGCAGGACGAGTTGATCTATTACGTAGCGGACGGCCGGAGCGATCCCCAAGTGCGGCGTATGGATCTCTCGGACGGCAACCGCGTCGAGCGCTTGGTCAGGAGCGCCGGCGAGAGCTACCCGACCGTCAGTCCAAGCGGAGACATCTACTTCGAATCTGCGGACGGTTTTCGAGGAAACCTGTACTTCTACTTCGACCTATTCCGGTACGAACCGAAGCGGCCGTCAAAACGCGTCCGTCTCACCCACGGCTTGCGCGCCCGATACCCAGACATCTCCCGAGACGGCGAGAACATCGTCTACGTCCGCAACTCGGCGGGGACCCAGAGCCTCTGGATGTCGAAGCTGGCCGACATCGAGGGCACGACCGAAGTCCTGGTCGACAGCAAGCGCTTCGAGCAAGTCTATACCCCCAAGTACTCACCCGACGGGACGAAGGTGGCCTACAGCGTTTGGCTCGAAGGAGGATATCGAGACATCCACGTGCTCGACCTTTCCACTCGCGAGGTCACCCGCGTCACCGACGACCGCGCAATGGACACCGGGCCCGCCTGGGCCCCGGATGGAAGCCGCCTCTATTTCTCGAGCGATCGCACGGGAATCGCGAACATCTACGCTTGGGACGTCGACACTGGCGAGCTCGCACAAGTGACGAACCTGATCTCTGGCGCGTATACGCCCGCCCCTTCGCCCGACGGCACCCGCCTTGGCTACATCGGCTACTCGAGCGTCGGCTTCGACGTGTTCATGATGGACCTTGATCCGGCGCGTGACCGGCCCGCCCCGCCCTACGTCAACGACCGACCGGAAGACGAGGTGGTCCGAGGGATCGACCCGGTCCTCTCTCGCCGATACGCTGCGGCCCGAACCGTGTACCCGCGCGCATGGGGGCTCGACCTCCAGGAAGATGCGTTTGGGCAACAGCTCGGGATCACCGCCGACGGGGTCGATGCGGCGGGCTTCCACGAGATCTTCGCGCGGCTCGGCATCAGCCTCGAAGAAGGATACGTCAGTGCACAGCTTCAGTACACGCTACGGCGTTTGCCTCCGGACCTCACGTTCTCTCTGTTCCGCCGTGTCGTGCCGCGCGGCGGTTTCGTGGTCAACGGCGAGCAACTGGACTACGTCGAGAGCCTCTACGGGGGACGCCTTTCGGCCACGTACGTGATGCCGCGCTCGTTCTACCGAAATCGCATCACCGCAAGCTACGGGATGACGTGGTCGCGAAACCTGTCGTCATTCGACGGCAGGCTCGACCCGAACTTTCCTCCGCCGACCGCGCCTCCCGTCGGCCTGAACGCCGACGTCGGCCTCACGTACGTGTTCAGCGATGCTCGGCGCCAGACCTTCGACTACACGACCTCTGCCGGCCGAAGCATCGTCGCGACGATCAACTTCGCTCACCCGACGATCGGCAGCCAGTTCCGGAACATCCGCGCCACCTGGTCGATTCGAAGGTTCATCGCGATCCCATGGTTTGAGCACCAGGTGTTGGCCGTCCGGTACGGGGGTGGCGCCGCCGAGGACTCCCGCGGGGAGCGCGGTAGCTTTGCGATCGGTGGGTTTCCCGAGCCCTCGTTCATCGACCAGTTGATCAACCTCGATCAGATCGGCGGGGTCGCCCTTCGCGGCTACCCGGCGTTCTCCATCGTGGGAGACCGCTTTCAGCTCGTCCAAACCGAGTACAGGTTCCCGTTGACGCGCGTGCTTCGCGGGCCTGGGACGGTTCCCGTGTTCTTCGACCGCATGTACGCACTGGTGTTCTTCGACTACGGGAACGCGTACTTCGGACGACTCGACTTCAACGACTTCAAGAAGGGGACGGGTGCGGAGATCCTGATGGATTTCACCCTTGGATACGAGCGCCCGATGACCCTGCGACTCGGCTTCGCGTACGGTTTCGACGAGGGTGGCGGCCCGCAGTTCTACCTGAACTTTGGGCGCCCGTTCTAGCGGTCGGCCACGGCGGCCTCGGAGCAGTTGGTCATCACGAGGTCACGCGGTGTGACCTTGCCGCCGAGTTCGGGCTTGTAGTTTTGCTCTTGTACGTAGACCACGCGCACGCCTCGTACCCGAAGCTCGGGTTCGGCATCTTCGTTCCACCAGCGACAGAAGTACCGACCCATCCACGGCCTGAAGGCCTTGTAGTGGTCACGCGAGATGTTCACCCAGTACGTTCGCCAGTTCATATTGGGCATCTCGCGGTAGTAGCGATGGGGACGCGCGAGGCTCACCCCCTTGGTCCCGTGAAGAAGGTCGATAGGGGTACCGTCGTCGAGCTCCCCGATCACGACCCACCAACCCTGCGGCGTGATGTCGGTGTTGGCGAACATGCGCCATCGCTGGTCGAGGCGAAACGCATAACCGACAGAGCGAAGCGGCTCCGGCATGCCGCGGGCTCCAGCATCGAGGGCGAGCCCATTCGACGCCACCGTGTAGAACAAGAGGAAGGCGACGAGGGCCTCTGCAAGCTTCGCGGGCACCCAAGCCACCGCGCGATCGGGGTCGAGGGCCCAGCCCAGGCGATCCCAAAGAGACCCCGGAAGCGCTGGGAACAAGGCAAGGACGGTGACGGGTTGGAAAACGCCCACATCAACAACAGCGAAGATCCCGGCGTGAAGCCCTATCCCCAGAAGGACCGCCCCGATTCGACACAAGTCACGCCGCCAGGGGCTGAAGAGCAGGAGCGGGATCGCTCCCTCGACGAACAACGTCGCGTGGCTGAAGAACTCGAGCACCTCCGGATAGTGGGAGACGTACTCACCGAGCGGGCGCGCGTAGCTCGCCTTGTTCACGACTGCATAGAGCGCCCGACCCTCCCACCACGAGTCGTATTGCAGTTTCGAGATCGTCGCGATCAGATAGACGAAGAAGCCTTGGAGGAGGAGCGCGGCCGTCCCAACCGAAAGGATGGGCGACGCGACGGCGGGTGCGCTAGCTCGGCGTGCGTCGATCGAGAGCGTCGCCCCGAGCGGCAGGAACATGCTCCACATCAGCAGGAAGCGGAGGAGCGAATCCGCATGATGCAACAGCAGCGGGTTTCGCGAATGAAGCGAGAGGAGCAATAAGAAAGCCACGACGGTCGCCATGCGCGTTTGCCAACCCACGAGAAGCATCACCGCCGCGCACAACAAGATCGCGACCAAGAAGACCTGGAACTCGAGCGTGTCGGGCCAGAGATGCACCGAGAACACACGACGAGCCGCGAGTTCCTGTAGGACCCGGGCGGGCACGAGCCCATCGCCCGTGTAGTGCGCTTCGATCCCTCGCAGCCGGTCGAGTAGGTCCCAGCACAAGACCGCCGCGAGGCTTAAGCGAAAGAGCGCAAGAGACCGCAGGTCGATCCCGAAGAGATCCTTCGCCAGCCCTGGCCGTCCCCAAGCCACCGCGGGATCGTATTACACCTCGAGGATGTCAGCTTCTTTCTTGGCGACGATCTCGTCGACGCGCCCCGTGCCGCCCTTGACGATCTCTTCGAGCTCCTTGCGCGCACGATCTGCGTCGTCCTCGCCGACGTCGCCGTCCTTCTGAAGGCTGTCCACCATGTCCTTGGCGTCATGCCGGGCTTTGCGGATCGCCACTTTGCTGTCCTCGCCTGACTTGCGGGCGAGCTTCACCAAACCCTTGCGGCGCTCTTCGGTGAGCGGAGGCATGGGGATGCGGATGATCTCTCCGTCGTTGGAGGGATTGAGCCCCAGTTGGCCCTCCATGATCGCCTTCTCGATGACCTGCATCTGAGTCCGATCGAAGGGTTTGAGCACGATCAGCCGCGGCTCCGGGACCGAAATCGACGCAAGCTGCTTGAGGGGCGTAGGCGACCCGTAGTAGTCGACGCGAACTGCATCCAGGATGTCTGGGTTGGCTCGCCCCGCGCGTATCCGGGCCAAGTCGCGTTTCAGCGCCTCGTGCGCCTTGGCGATGTCGTTCTTCAGCTCTTCGAGTGTCTCTGCGAGCATGCTTGCCTCGTGGTGCTCAACCTTCTGCAGTCACAAGGCTACCGACGTCTGCGCCCATGACAACCCGTTTTATGTTCCCTGGCTGCGTCAACCTGAAGACGCGGATCGGCAAGTCGTTGTCGCGGCAAAGAGCCACGGCCGTTGCATCCATGACGCCGACGCGGTCCATCAAGAAGCGGTCGTAGCTGAGCCGCTGAACCATCTGGGCGTCGTCGTGTTTGGATGGGTCTTTGTCGTAGATCCCATCAACCTTGGTTGCCTTGCAGAGCGCGTCCGCACGGATCTCCATGGCGCGAAGCGCCGCGGCGCTGTCGGTCGAGAAGTAGGGGTTGCCAGTACCCGCCACGAAGATCACCACGCGACCCTTCTCGAGATGCCGGACGGCGCGGCGGCGGATGTAGGGTTCGCAAACGGCTTTGATCTCGAGGGCACTCATCACGCGGGTGTTGACACCGACCTTCTCGAGCGCGTCTTGAAGCGCGATCCCGTTGATCACGGTCGCTAGCATGCCCATGTGATCCGCTGCGGTGCGATCCATCCCATGGGCGCTACCCTTGAGCCCACGAAAGATGTTGCCGCCTCCGATCACGATGCCGATCTGGCATCCGAGCGAATGCACGTCGGCGAGTTCCTCGCTGATCGCCTTGAGGGTCTCTTGCTGGATGGCCTTGCCATCCTGTCCTCCAGAAAGCGCTTCGCCCGACAGCTTGAGAAGAACCCGGTTGAGCTTGGCGCCTTCAGTCATACTCAAGAACCTTTTAGCGCCTCATTCACCTCTGCGGCCAGGTCTGTTTTCTTTTTCTCGATACCTTCGCCGAGTTCGTAGCGCGTGAAGCGTCGAACGCTGATTTTCTCGCCGATCTTGGCGGAAAGCTCCTCGGTACGCTGACGAATCGTCTTCTCGTCGCCCATGATCGACAGCTGGTCGAGCAGACACGCCTCTTTCTTCCATTTGGCGAGCTTGCCCTCGATGATCTTGTCGATCGCCGCGGCCGGCTTCTCCTTGCCGGTAGCCTTGGCCTCCTCAGCGAGTTGGCCCCGGAAGATGTTCTTGCGAGAATCGATCTCCGACTCGGGGATGTCGTCCTCGCTCACGAAGAGCGGAGCCTCGGCCGCGACCTGCATCGCGGTCTCCTCGACGAACGCCTTGAAGTCCTCGTTCCTGGCAACGAAGTCGGTCTGACAGTTGACCTCGATCAGCACACCGACGCGGCCTGCGCCGTGGATGTACGAATGAACCAGGCCGTCACCCGCGATCGCACCAGCCTTCTTGGCGACCTTGCTGAGGCCCTTTTTCTGAATGATCTCAATCGCTTTTTCCTCGTCGCCCCCAGTTTCGCGGAGGGCGTCGCGGCACGCCATCATACCGGCGCCGGTTCGATCGCGCAGAGACTTCACCATAGATGCTTTGATATCGGACATGTCTAACCTTTTTGGGACTTAGGCCTCACCACCTTCGGGAGCGGGTGCGGCGCCGCGCTTCCGCGCGAACTCCACCTGGACTCCTTCGGTGGAACCGTCGGGCGCCTGGGCGCCCTCGTGCTGCACGAACTCGCGATGCCGGTGCTGACCCTCGAGGCAAGCGTCGGCGATGCGCGACGTGATCAGCTTGATCGAACGGATCGCGTCGTCGTTGCCAGGGATGATGAAATCGATGAGGTCCGGGTCGCAGTTGGTATCGGTAAGCGCGACGATGGGGATGTGGAGCTTGCGTGCCTCGCGAACCGCGATGTGCTCGTTTTGCGGATCGATGACGAACATGGCCGCTGGAAGGCCGTTCATCATCTTGATGCCACCGAGGTACTTCTCGAGCTTCTCCGCCTCGCGCCGGAGCGACAGTGCTTCTTTCTTGCGAAGCGCGTCGATCGTCCCGTCTTCGATCTGCTGTTCGATGTCGCGAAGGCGATCGATGCCGCCCTTCATGGTGCGAAAGTTGGTGAGCGTCCCACCGAGCCACCGGCCCGTCACGTAGTACTGCCCCGCCCGGATGGCCTCTTCGTGGACGATCTCGGAGGCCTGGCGCTTCGTTCCGACGAAGAGGATATGACCCCCGCGGCCCACGGCATCGGCCACGAAGCCGAAGGCCCGCTTGAAGAGCTCGGCGGTTTGGTCGAGGTCGATGATGTGGATCCCGTTGCGAGCCCCGTAGATGTACGGGCGCATGCGCGGATTCCAGCGCTTGGTCTGGTGACCGAAGTGAACACCGGCGTCGATGAGAGCGCGAAGCCCGATCGGAAGGTCGCCGGATGCAACGTCGGGACTCCCAAGGGCTGCCAACTCGGGCGCTTCTTGGATCTCGTGAGTGGATTGTGCCATCGCTCGTTTCTCCTTTCGGTTGAGCTGCCGCCTCTCTGAATCGAACAACCCGCGACGCTGGGTCACGGGCACCGGAACGACTCATCGAGCTGAGAGGCGTGATTGGTTTCGGAGGCGGATAGCCCACCGGCTCCCGAAGAAGCGGGGGCGATATAACACGACCCCTACGATGCGCCAGGTGTGCCCCGGCAGCCGCACTAACTCTTGGAAAAACGGGAGCTTGCGGCGTCCCAGATCGGGGGGTGGGATGCCATGGGATCGACGGCCCCGGCCGTTTTGGCAGCCTTGAGGACCTGAGCCGTCGCGGTCAGTGCCACGTCGAGGTGCGGGGCCCACGGAGGCCCTTTGGCGCGGTCCGCCCCTCGCCGCGCCTCGATCGCGTCGAGTTCGTCTCCTGTCAGCGGGTCTTCCGGAAGTCGGTCGTAGTAATCGCGGAAGTCGGTCGTCGGGGCGAGAGCAGCGCGAAGGCCGTGTGGAGCGGTGAGCGACGCTTGTAGACGAAGGCACGCATGCTCGCGCACGTCATGTTGATTGGTCTCGTTGTCGAGCCCGAAGTCC
>JBCCEK010000163.1:0-10719 GCA_039030295.1 Myxococcota bacterium
GACGCCGAGAATCACGAGGGGCACCGCCATCGTCCACGGAGACTCGTGCGGGTGTGGGTCATAGCCATGACCACCCTCGGACTCGCCGGCGCTTCGGTACTCACCGGTGAACGTCAAGAAGTACAGCCGGAACATGTAGAAGCCGGTCATCACAGCGCCAAGCGTCAGACCGATCAGGGTGAACCAGCCCACCCCGACCATCAGTGGATCGTCGTCGCGGAACGCCTGCGCGGCGGCGCCGAGGAGGATCTCGTCTTTCGAGAAGAAACCGCTCGAGAATGGGAAGCCAGCGATTGCCAGACAACTGAAGAGAAAGGTCCAGCGCGTGATCGGCATGTGCTTCTTGAGCCCGCCGAGCTTGAAGATGTCGGCGTCGCCGTGCGCATGAACCGCGTGCATCACCGACCCCGCACCCAAGAACAGGCATGCTTTGAAGAAGGCGTGCGTGAACACGTGGAAGAACCCTGCAGCGAAGAAGCCAACGCCGACCGCTGCGAACATGAACCCGAGCTGGCTGACCGTGGAGTACGCGAGGATCTTCTTCATCTCGCGCTGGGTCACCGCGATGGTCGCGGCGAGAAGGGCAGTGAGCGTTCCCGTCACCGCGATGACTGCCATCGCCACATCAGAAGTAATGAAGAGCGGGGAAAGACGTGCACAAAGATAGACTCCGGCCGTCACCATGGTGGCCGCGTGAATCAACGCCGAAACGGGCGTGGGGCCTGCCATCGCGTCGGGCAGCCACACATAGAGCGGGATCTGAGCGCTCTTCCCTGTGCATCCAAGGAACAAGAAGAGGCAAGCGACGGTCGCGAGGCTCGGGACGACCGCGAAGGGCCAAACCGGGAAGTCCCCGCGGAAGTCGCCACCAAGAGCGGCCGCGTTGATCTCGGCGAATTCAAAGGAACCGGCCACGCCCACGAGGATGAACATGCCGATCAGGACCCCGAAGTCGCCGATGCGGTTGGCGACAAACGCCTTTCGGCCCGCTGCGGCGTACTCGCGGTTCTCGTACCAGAAGCCGATCAACAAGTACGAGCAGAGGCCTACGCCCTCCCACCCGACGAACATGACGGGGAGGCTGCTCCCCAACACCAAAATCAGCATCGACGCGGTGAAGAGGTTCAGGTAGCTGAAGAAGCGCGGGTAGCCCTCGTCGTCAGACATGTAGCCGACGCTGTAGAGGTGAATGAGCCCACCGATACCGGTGACGACCAACGTCATCACACCACTCAGCGAGTCCATCAGGAACCGAACGTTGATCGGGACCTCGGTGCCGCTTGGAAGCTTGATCGAGAACCACTCGTAGAACTGATAGACGAGGGTCGCCTCGTGAACGCCGTCGCCGCGCATGCCAAAGAGCTTGGCGAAAGAGATCGCTGCGAGGATGAAGGAGGCGGTGACGGTCCCGACGCCGATGAGCGTGACGAGTCCCTTCGGCAAGCGGCGGCCGAGAAGCCCATTGATGATCGCTCCGACCAATGGGAAGGCGATGATCAGAAGCAAGGACAGCTGCTGCGTGTGTTCTTCAGGCATGGATCGGTCAGTTCTTCAGCAGCGTGGCTCGGTCGGTTTCGATCGTTCTCTTGACTCGGTAGTAGGCGATGACGATCGCCAGCCCCACGGCCGCCTCGGCGGCCGCAACTGCAATGACGAAGAAAGCGAAGACCTGCCCATCGTGGTTCTGTGGGAACGCACGATTGAATGCGAGCAGCAGGACGTTGACCGAGTTCAGCATGAGCTCGATCGACATCAATTGAATCAGCATGTTGCGACGCGTCAGAAACCCCACGGCGCCAATGCCGAACAGGAGCGAAGCGAGTGCCAGGTATGCGCCGATTGTCATGGGTTGATCACTCCGGGCGCGTCCTGGCGATCGCGATCGCGCCTACGATCGCGACGAGTAGCGTGATCGAAATGACCTCGAACGGAACCAGGGCCTGTTGGTAGATGGCGGTCCCGAGCCCTTCGACGGTGCCGAAGTCGTCCGCAACTGCGACCCAAGGCGCATCGAAAGACGCCACCGATGTCGCCACGACCAAGAAGACCGCCGCGGTGAGCGCGCCAGCGGTCGCGCGGGACACCAGCATCCCTTCGACGGAGCCCGTTTCGGTCTCGGGGCCGATCAACATGATGACGAACACGAAAAGAACGACAATGGCGCCGGCGTAGACGAGCAGCTGGAGCGCGGCCAAGAGGTGCGCGTTGAGCGTCAGGAAGAGCCCCGCAAGCGACACGATGTGCACGAGGAGCCCCATCGCGGCGCGAAGAGGACGCCTCGCGGAGATCGTGATCAGCGCCCCGACGACCGCGAAGATCGAGGTCACGACGAAGAGCGTGATCCCGGGCCCGCTCATGCGACCTTCCCTACCAAGTCCCGGACACTGTCGTCATGCCGAACGTCTTTCGGGAGCCCCGACTGCGCCGCAGCGACGAACTCTTCACGGTACTTCTGGACCATGCCCAGCATCGGCATGGCAGTCCCGTCGGCGAAGGCGCAAATCGTGTTCCCCATCATGTTGTTGGAGATCTCCACGAGAAGATCGACATCTTTCATGCTGCCGCGGCCGGCACACAGGTTGTCGAGGACGTCGACCAGCCAACCCGTGCCTTCTCGGCAAGGGGTGCACTGGCCACAAGACTCGTGCTTGTAGAAGCGCATCAGGTTACGGCACGCCTCCACCATGTTCACGGTGTCGTCCATGACGATTGCGCAACAGGTACCGAGCATCGTACCGAGCGCTCGATAGGTGTCGACGCCCATCGGGACGTCGATCTCGCTCATCCCGTGCCAAGCGTGGAGCGGGTGGTCGGCGTTCGGCGCGTCGACGGTGCGCCTCGGATCCAGAACCGGGGTGGACGATCCCCCCGGAACCACCCCCGTGAGCGCACGGTCCCCCAACATGCCGCCGGCGTAGTCGTAGATCAGCTCGCGCATGGTGATCCCCACGGGAGCCTCGAACAGGCCGGGGTTCTTGACGTGGCCGCTGATCCCATAGAGTCGAACGCCGCCATCGCCCGGAAGCCGTCCGAGCGATGACCAGGCCTCGCCGCCCATCTCGATGATGTCGGGCACGGCGGCGATCGTTTCTACGTTGTTGACGATCGTGGGCATGCCGAACACACCCTTGACCGCGGGGAACGGAGGCTTGAGCCGGGGTTCGCCACGACGGCCCTCGAGCGAGTTGAGAAGCGCGGTCTCTTCACCGCAGATGTAGGCTCCGGCCCCGGAGTGCACGTAGAGCTCGATCTTGTGGTCGACGCCGAACGGACGGTCGCCCAGATACCCGGCCTCGCGCGCTTCAGCGATCGCCGCCTCGAGACGCTGGATGGAAAACGCCAACTCGCCCCGGACGTAGATGTAGCCGACGTGAGAACCGATCGCGAAGCACGAGATGATGGCACCCTCGATCAATCGATGCGGGTCGAGGTCCATGATGCTTCGGTCTTTGAAGGTGCCCGGCTCGCTCTCGTCGGCGTTGATGACGAGGTAGACCGACTCGCCAGGGCCAGGGTTGAGGAACCCCCACTTCACGCCTGCCGGAAAGCCGGCGCCCCCACGGCCTCGAATGTTGGCCTTCTTCACCTCCTCTTTGAGGGCTGCAGGCTCGATCGTGGTCAACGCGCGCTTGGCGACGACGTACGCCCCGGCCTTCTCGGCGACTGGAAGAGTCCAGCTCTGTTCGAGGCCGTACCGGGTGGTGAGGAGTGGCTTCTGGGTTTCTGTCATGAGTCGTCCCCTGAGGCGTCGGGCCCCGGTGGAGGAGTCGATGCCACACGAACAGCCTCCGCGCTCGGTGGGGGAGGGACTGACTTTGGCGTGCCGCGTGGCGAACCGAAGGTCGCAAACGTCGCGAACTTGCTCGCCGCCGCCTCGCCACCCTCGGTCGAGTGGGCGTCGATGATCTCATCAAGGCGGGCGATGTCGAGGTTCTCGTAGTAGTGGTCGTTGATCTGGACCATCGGAGCCTGGCCACAAGCCGCCAAGCATTCGGCCTTGAGAAGCGTGAACTTGCCGTCGGCGCTGGTCCGACCAGCAGCGCAACCGAGTTTCGACTCGAGGTGGTCCTGGATGGCTTTTCCGCCCCGAAGGTCACACGAGAGCGTCCGGCAAACCCAGACGACGTTATCTCCTACGGGCTCGTCGAAGAACATGGTGTAGAAGGTAACGACCCCTCGGACGATGGCTGTCGAAAGGTCGAGCCGCGCCGAAACGTAGTCGACCACCTCGGGGCTGATCCATCCGTGCTGCTTCTGGCAAAGCCACAGAACCGGCAACAGTGCTGCGCGCTGCTCCGGGTAGCGCGTCAGAATGTCGTCGACCTGTCGTTCGCGTTCCGGCGTAAGCGCAAATGCCATGGCTGGGCGCCCGCACGCTAGGCCCGACCGCCTCCCCTGTCAAGCTAGCCTCGCCCAAGTTTCCCGGGCTCCAAGCATCGCGTTGCGCGGCCTTTGCAGACCCGGACACAAGGGCTAACGTCGGTGCGGCGACGGAAGCTCGACGGATGGAACCTGACTTGTCACAACAGACCAGCGGACCGACGCCTGGGGGCCGATCCAATGTCGGTCTATGGGCGGGAATCGGATGCCTCGGGGCGATCGTGCTGTCCTGCTGCCTCTTGTCGTATTGGGTTCAGGCCTACGGATTCCAATGGGTCCTCAGCCAGGACGAAGAGATGCGCAGCTACGCATCACGGGTCGTCACGTCGGGCGCGCTCCAGGGAATCACCGCGACTTGCGTCGACGGCCTACCCGCCGAAGACGCGGAGATCTGGTTTCACCCAGATGCAACCCGGGCGACCAGGACAACGGCATGCGGCATCGACGAGGTGACGCTACAGGAGATCTCGACACCAGAGCGGGCCGCTTCCAGGACGCTCATCGAATCGGAGGAACAAGAACTCGCCGCTCGCTACGGAATGGACCCGGCCCTCTGCTATCGATACATGGCAGAAGCGGTCAGTGTCGTGGGGTGCTTTGACACCGGGCCTGACGCAGGGAGTATCCCCTACAAGATCATCGACGCCCATACGTCCACCGAGCCGGCGGCGCCTGCGACACCTTCCGCGCCCACCCAGTGACCCTCAGGGCGGCCGTTTGAACCCGACCGTGAGCCCGGCGCTACCCCCGTAGTCACGTGGGCGGAGCTGGATGAGAACGCACGGCTCCGTCCCGGTGTCGATGAGGCAATCCGCGACCGCGCAGAAGGTTCGGTTCTGGCGCATGCCGTGCCATCGGAGCCCAGCGGGAACCTCTCGTTCGGAGGGGTAGCGGTACGCTGAGGTCGATTCGTCGCGCTCGATGAAGATGATCTCCCCCTGGAGGACATCGGGGTCTTGGGAGAACATCAAGTTGAACAGCCGCCAGAACGCTGCCTCATCGTTCGAGAGATCGCGCTCGGTGAAGGTGCGGTCTTCGCGTTGCATCTGACTGAAGGTGGGGCGTAGCGCCGGCGGGAGCGACTCTGCGCTCCCCGCCTTCAACGCATCTGCCAGAAGCTTGCGCCGGTGGTTCCTTTCGCGAAGTTCGAGGAGCTTGACTGTGCGCCGCTTGTACTCGTCGAAGCGATCCAGATACGACGAAGCCTCGTTGGTGCAGGCTGCTCGATTCGAACATCCAGTCGTCCCGGTCGTCAACGAGGTGACAAGGAGCAGGAATGCCAGGGCCCCACGCATGCGCGATACAGTAGTCGACGCATAGCCCATGCCCAACTAAAGTTGGCACCGATGGCGCTCATCGAGTTCCGCGAGGTCAAGAAAGCGTTCGGACCGAAGGTCGTGTATCGCGGCCTCAACCTCGAGATCGAAGAAGGCGAGCTCCTGACGATCATCGGCGGCTCCGGGCAAGGCAAGAGCGTGATGCTCAAGATGCTCATCGGGCTTCTGTCAATCGACGACGGCGCGATCCTGTTTGATGGCCAAGAGATCTCGAAGTTCGACGAAGCCCAGTACGCGCCTGTCCGTCGGCGCGTGGCGATGCTGTTCCAGGCAGGAGCCCTCTTCGACTCGCTCAACGCGAAAGAGAACGTCGCCTACGGGCTTCGGGAGCAACTCGACATGAGCGAGCGCGAGATCTCAGAGAGGGTGCGCGAGTCCCTCTCGAACGTAGGTCTCCCAGGCACGGAAGAGACATGGCCTGCCGACTTGTCTGCCGGCATGAAGAAACGGGTGTCACTCGCTCGCGCCCTCGCCATCCGCCCCGAGGTGCTTCTCTACGACGAGCCAACCACGGGTCTCGACCCCATCAATGTCACCCGGATCGCCGACCTCATCGTCGATCTCAACGAACGTCTCCAGGTCACGTCGGTCGTGGTGACGCACGACATGGATACCGCCCTCGACATCAGCGATCGCATCACGATGATTCAGGACGGATACGTCATTTTCTCAGGAACGCCGGACGACGTGCGCAAGTCGGACGATCCACGCGTCCGTGACTTCGTCGAGGGCAACGCGCCGGTCGACGAGGACACCGAAACTCTGCTAAAGAGTGCTGGGTAGAGGGGGCTCACCGGGCAGATGAAGACGACCGCAAGCACTCGCCTTCGCGTTGGCATTTTCGTCGTGGTGTCGCTGGCGCTCGCAACGGCTGTGGCATTCGCGATCGGAGCCCAGGAAAACCTCTTCGCCACGAAGACGACGTACTACTCGATCTTTCGAGACGTCGGCGGCCTCCAGAAGGGCAACACCGTCCGCGTGGCCGGCGTCAACGTTGGAGCCGTGACGGAAGTCATCATCGGGGAGTCTGGCCGGATCGAGGTGTACTACCGGGTCATCGACGAGGCGGCGCACCTGATTCGAGGCGACCTCAACCTGAAGGTCCCGAAAGACGCGCCCGAGCAACCGAGTTACGCCTCGATCGGCAGCAAGGGGCTGCTCGGCGACCGCATCATCGAGGTCACGGTCGGATCCGATGCGTACCCGACGTGGGACCCGGACGAACCGGTGCCCGTCTCGGTGGGCGGCGGGATCATGGCGCTCGCAGAACGAACGCTCTACGAAGCCGAGGGCACCGCGCACAACCTCCGATTGGCGACTGATCCGTTCGCCGACCAACAGTTCTCGAACGATCTGAAAGAAACCGCGCGCAACATTGCGAAGGCGTCCGGTATGCTCGCGAGCGGGAACGGGACGATCGGTGCGCTCATGACCGACGAGCAGCTCGCACGCGATGTCAAAGGCGCCGTCAAGAACCTTCGCTCGGCGGGCGCACAGGCAACCGAACTTGGCGCGAACCTGAATCGCATCACCGAAGAGATCCAAGACGGGCAAGGAACGGCACACGCCCTCTTCTACGGAACCGAAGGCACCGAGGCGATCAAGAACATTCGCGACACGTTCGGGCAGCTCAACCAAATGCTCACCGACATTCGTACCGGCGATGGAACGATCAACCAGTTGATCTACGGGCAGCTCGGCGATTCGTTCATGACGAATCTTCAGAATGCGAGCGACGACATCGCCTACCTCACGAAGGAGATGCGGGAAGGCAAGGGGACGATCGGCGCCCTCTTGACCGACCCCTCGATCTACGAAGATGTGAAACGGCTGGTGGGCGACCTGGAGCGCAATGACATCCTGCGCGCGCTCGTCCGGTACTCGATCAACCGAGACGGCGCGCGCGACCCGGTCGAGGTCAAAGTCAAAGAGTAGAGCATGCGCGCGTATCTCGATTTGCTTCAGAAGGTCCTCGAAGAAGGCGTCGATCGAGACGACCGGACCGGAACAGGTACGCGGAGCTTGTTCGGCTACCAGATGCGCATCGACCTCGACGACGGGTTTCCGCTGCTCACCACGAAGAAGGTCCACCTCAAGTCGATCATTCACGAGCTGTTGTGGTTCATCCGCGGGCAGACTCACGTGAGTCACCTGCAAGAGGTGGGGGTATCGATCTGGGACGAGTGGGCCACGGCAGCGCAGACCGCTCGTTTCGGCCGCCAAGAAGGGGACCTCGGCCCAGTCTATGGGCACCAGTGGCGCAACTTCGGTGCCACGCGGCGTGACGACGGGTCGTACAACCGCGACGGGTTCGACCAGTTGAGCTACGTGGTCGAGCAGATCCGCGACAACCCGCAGAGCCGCCGGTTGATCGTCTCGGGCTGGAACCCGGCGGAAGCCGAGCAGGTCGCGCTCCCGCCGTGCCATACCCTGTTTCAGTTCTACGTGAGCGAGGGCAAGCTCAGCGCGCAGCTCTACCAGCGGAGCGCCGACGTGTTCTTGGGGGTCCCGTTCAACGTCGCGAGCTACGCCCTTCTCACGATGATGCTGGCGCACGTGTCGGGACTTGCACCCGGAGATTTCGTGCACACGTTCGGAGACGTGCACCTCTACAAGAACCACTTCGATCAAGCACGGCTTCAGCTCAGTCGAGAGCCTCGCCCGCTGCCAAAGGTGATTCTCGACCCAAGTGTCGAGAGTCTATTTGATTTTCGGTACGAGCATTTCCAGCTGGAGGGCTACGATCCACACCCGCGCATCAAGGCGCCGGTGGCGGTGTGACCAAGGGCCAGAGCTCAGACGCAGGCCTGGCTTTGATCGTCGCCGTCTCTCGCAACGGAGTCATCGGTAAAGACGGCACCCTACCCTGGCGATTTCCCGAGGACCTTCGACACTTCAAAAGAACCACGCTCGGGCACGCCGTCATCATGGGCAGGAAGACATTCGAATCGATCGGCCGCCCCCTCCCGTCACGTCGCAACATCGTCTTGTCGCGTGACGCGAGCGCCGCGTTCGAAGGATGCGAAACGGCCACGAGCCTCGACGAAGCGATAGCCCTCGCACGCGAGACCGACGACCTCCCATTCGTGATCGGAGGCGCAAGCCTCTACGAAGAGGCCCTCCCCCTCGCGACCGAGATCTACCTCACCCGCATCGACCAAGACATCGAAGGCGACACGTTCTTCCCAACCAACCTCCCCGACTTTACCGAAACCGACACCCACCAAGCCACCACCCCCCTCCTATCCTTCCACCGCCTCACCCGGGGTCACTCCGCCCCCCCAAAACCTCCCTGATCCCAACTACTTCCAACCCACACCGCGAAAACCCAAAACCCGCCCCCGCGCCCCAACCTCCAGGCGCCGCAAACTCGACACCCGGGTGCGCGACGCACTCCCCTTCGCGCGGGGGCGCACTGGGTCGCGTTGGGTTTTCGCGGTGCGATCGCTAAGTGGTTGGAAACAAAGGGCGGCTGGGGGGTCGGAGTGACCCCGGGTTAGTTGGTGGCGATCTGGTTGAGGAGGAGTTGATAGGCGCGGTCGCGTTGGGGGTCGTCCGTTGCGGATTGGACAGGTGCGACCTGGGGCCGCGGTTTGGAGCTTGGCTTCGCTTTGGCGGCGCGACGGGTGGGGCGCTGCGTGGCACCCGATAGGTGTCCTTCAAGCTCCTCTTCGCGGATGGGAGGCGTTGCCCCTTCCTCGATCGGTCGTTCAACGACGACGTCAGGTGTGATGCCGGCCGCTTGGATCGAACGCCCCGAAGGTGTGAAGTACCGAGCTACAGTGAGCTTGAGCGCGCTCCCGTCAGGCAGTTCGAAGATGTTCTGGACGCTCCCCTTGCCGAACGTGCGCACCCCAACCAGAACCGCTCGACCTTGATCGCTGAGCGCGCCAGCGACGATCTCAGCGGCGCTTGCGGTGTTCTCATTGATGAGAATCACGATCGGCCACTTCGGGCGCGTCCCACCGCGACGCGCCGCAAACTCGCGAATCAGCTCCCCACCCCGCCCGCGCGTGGTGAGAATAACGCCGGAAGACAGAAACTGATCGCTAACCAACACGGCCTCCCGAAGGAGCCCCCCGCCGTTGTCACGCAGGTCGATCAGAAGACCTTGCACCCCACCTCGACCGCGAAGTTCGCCCACCGCACGGTCGAGCGCTGCGACCACTGCGCCTGTCGTATTGTCCTGAAACGCACGTATCTTCAGATACACGACTCCGTCGGCGAGGACTTCGCTTTCGACAGGATCGACGTCGATGAACGCCCGCGTGAGCGTGCGCTCGATAGAATGCTCTGCCCCTTCGCGCCGGATCTCCACGTCGACTGTCGTCCCAGGCTCGCCACGAATCGCCTGCACCGCGTCGTAGAGGCGAATGTCGCGCGCGTCCTTGCCGTCGATGGCGATAAATCGGTCACCCGGGCGAAGCCCGGCGTCATCGGCAGGCCCACCCTCGAACACCGCGAGGACTGTGAGCCACCCATCGCGCGCGGAAACCTCCACGCCCACCCCTGCAAAACGCCCTTCGGCGTCGCTTTCGAGAATCGCGTATTCCTGCGGGTCGAGGAACACCGAGTGCGGATCCAGCGCCGACGTCAACCCCCGAATGGCGCCGTACAACAGGCTCTTCTGATCGACCGGTTCGACATAGTTGACTTCGATCGTCGCGAGCGCGCGCGCGAAGATCGTGAGCGGCTGAAAGGGGCTTCGACGCGCCGGAGCCGCGGACGCGGTCAACGCGATCAGAAGTACCGCAATCGACCCGATCAGGACGATGCGTTTTTTTCGGGAAGAGGAGTCGCGGGACATGGATTTCAGACCTTTACCATTGACACTGCATCTATCCATGGGTAGGACCACCAAATACATAGTGGCGGCGCCGCCTACATGGTACGCGTTCGCGTGGAGTTTCTCACGATGTCGACGACTGATAAGCGCAAGCAAAGCCTCTACTTCCCCGAATCGATGCTACACGACATCAAGCACGAATCGGCAAGGCTCGAC
>JBCCEK010000164.1:0-10710 GCA_039030295.1 Myxococcota bacterium
AACATAGGTGAGCGGGTAGAGTTCACTAGAAGCCCCGCCTCGTGCCTGGACGAGCGCGTGGACACCCACGAGCAAGAGCAACCCAAGCTCGAATACGAGTCGCGGGTTGGCGCCCTCTTGGACGACCCGGCGAGCGCGCGCAGCGAAGACGCCGAACCATACCCCGGACCAAACCAGGTGACCCCAACCGTACGTTCGGTCGGGCGCGAAGAAGCCGCCGACCAAGAACGCACCGAGGAGAAGCGCGACCGCGACACCCCAAGTTGACCGCGCTGTGCGCCGGACCCGAAGGGCAGCCTGAACGAGGGCGGTCATAGGGACCTGTTACGTGTCGCCTCGGGGTTCAGCAAAAAATCGACCCATGTGCGATTGGGCCCTACCTACGGCGGCGGAAACTGGAAGACGAACTCCTCCGGGCGGACCATCCCGAGCTCATCTCGGGCGATGCGCTCCACATAGTCGGTGTCGGTCCTGAGAGACTCGATCTCGGCCTTGAGCTCGGCGATCTCGCGTACCAGTTCCTCGTTCGAGTCCTGCAGCTCTCCGAGCTCGCTCTTGAGGCTGCGGAATCGCGGGAGGCCCTGCTCATCGAGGACCAGCGTCGGGACGGTCATGATCGCCATCACCATCAACAAAAAGGGTAGAAGCGCCGCCGTCGGCTTCATGGGCCGAGCCTGCCCGAGGGACGGGGCGGCCGCCAGTTTTTGGGGGTGGATCAGCCGCGCTTGACACCACCGGCGCACAATCTAATTTTTCGGGAACGTGGCGGCGACCCTGGACGAAAGACATCGGCAGATCCTCTTTGCCGTCGTGACCGAGTACATCGCCTCGGGGAAGCCCGTTGGGTCGCGACGCATCGCGAAGCGCTACGCGGTCAACCTCTCGCCCGCGACCATTCGGAACGTCCTCGCAGATCTCGAAGAAAGCGAGCTCCTCCACCAGCCCCACACGAGCGCGGGTCGCGTCCCAACCGATTCGGGGTTCCGCTTCTTCGTCGACGCCATGGCCACGGCAGGCCAAATCTCGGACGCGCACCGAACGGCCCTCGTCGAACGTCTTCGGGCACTGGACGCCGGCGCCGACGCCGTCCGGGAGACCGGGCAGCTCTTGAGCCATCTGACCCACACGGCCACGATCATCGCACGGCCGTCGGTGACCGAGGCGCGCTTGGACCAGCTTCGGTTCATGCGGCTCTCGAGCGGGCGGACCCTCGCCGTCCTGGTTGGACGCTCCGGAACGGTCGAGAATCGAATCGTGGCGACGGAGCTCGACGTGGACGATCGAACGCTCGAGCGCGTCAACAACTACCTCGCGGAGCTGGTGAGTGGCCGAACGCTCCGCGCGGTGCGTAACCTTCTCTTGGTTCGGCTGGCCAACGAGCAGGGGCAATACGAGACACTCCGCCGACAGGCGAGCCAGATGGTCGAAGCGACGGTCGACGGCGAGGCGGAACGCGCCCGTGTGGTCATCCAAGGCCAGGGCACCCTGTTCGACCGGCCCGAGTTCGGCGACGCCGAGAAGATCCGCGGCTACCTGAGCGCGTTCGAGGACAAACAAAAGCTGGTCGACCTGCTGGAACGCACTCTCGAAGCCGACGGCGTCCAGGTGTTCATCGGCTCAGAGGCCGCATTGACCGAAGTTCAAGACATCAGTGTCATCTCGAGCCCGTTTCGGCGGGACGGGTCGACGATCGGCTCGTTTGGGATCGTCGGACCGACTAGAATGGACTACAGGAAGTACATTCCGTTGGTGGGCTTCGCAGCAGATATGCTCAGCGACGTGCTCGACGGGCGGGTACCGGGCAAATCCAAAGACTCCTAACCGGAGAAGTCGAAGGTAGTATGGGCGAACACGCGGGGGACAAGCCCGGCAACGGGCAGGGCATGGGTGACAACGAAGACGATGTGATCTTTCCCGAGGAATCGGGGGCGGAAGACACCGACGAAGAGACGGCGGAGGGCGAGGCGCAAAGCTCCGAAGAGCCCGACCAGTCACCCGCCGAAAAGGCGTTGGCAGAACGAGATCGCATGCGGGAGCAGCTGCTTCGAATCGCTGCAGACTTCGACAACTTTCGGAAACGCTCCCGAAAGGAAGTCGAGGAGGTGAGGCGACGTTCCGTCGAAGATACCCTTCGCGAGGTCTTGCCGGTGATCGACAACCTCGAGCGGGCGGCGGAGGCAATGGACGGTGCAAAAGACGTCACCGCCGTGGCGGAAGGAGTACACATGGTGCTCCGGGGCTTCGAAGAGGTGGCCTCCCGGCTTGGCCTCAAGCGTGTGAAAGCCGTGGGAGAGCTCTTCGATCCAACGCTCCACGACGCGATGCAACAGCAGGAAACCAACGAACATCCGCCCGGCACGATCGTGGCTGAAGTGGTCCCGGGCTACGAGCTCGGCGAGCGCCTCCTTCGGCCAGCGATGGTGGTCGTCGCCCGGCCGGAGACCGGCACGGGTGATCAGGGCGACGATGACGATGGGCGCCCGAGTGTCACGTCAGGCGACTCGGACGAATAAACACGCCGCGAAGGTGCGCCGAACCCGCGCGTCGGGGTATAAAGGAATGTAGGCGCAAATGGGGAAGATCATCGGGATCGATCTGGGGACGACCAACTCCTGTGTGGCTTTCGTCGACAACGGCGAAGCACAGGTCATCCCGAACGCAGAGGGGAGCCGGACGACGCCGTCGGTGGTGTCGTTCAGCAAGGATGGCGAGCGACGCGTCGGGAGCGTCGCCAAACGCCAGGGCGTCACCCACCCGGAGCACACCGTCTTCGCGATCAAGCGACTGATGGGGCTCGGCTTCGAATCGGAGCAAGCCCAGAAGCACGCCCGACTCACGCCCTACCGCGTCGTCGAGAGCGACCGGGGGGACGCATGGGTCCAGATCGACGACAAGCGATACTCCCCACCCGAGATCTCCGCGATGGTGCTCGAGAAGATGCGGGAAGTCGCCGAGCAGTTCCTGGGGCAAGACGTCCAAGAAGCCATCGTGACTGTGCCCGCCTATTTCAACGACGCGCAGCGCTCTGCCACGATCGCAGCGGGCAAGATCGCGGGCCTGGAAGTGCGCCGGATCATCAACGAGCCGACCGCAGCAGCGTTGGCCTACGGCTTCGAGGAGCAAGAGGGCAAACGAGTCGCCGTCTACGACTTGGGCGGAGGCACGTTCGATATCTCGATACTCGAGATCGCGAACGGCGTGTTCAGCGTCAAGTCGACCGCCGGGGACACACACCTAGGCGGAGAAGACATCGACAACGCCTTGGTCGAGGAGCTCGCGCGACGTTTCCAAGAGGCGAGTGGCATCGATCTTCGCGACGACCGCGTCGCGCTGCAGCGACTCAAGGAGCAGGCCGAGAAGGCCAAGCATGAGCTCTCGTCGTCACTCGAGACCGAAGTGAATCTCCCGTTCATCGCGTCCGACGAGAGCGGACCGAAGCACCTCGAGACGACGCTCAAGCGGAGTGAGCTCGAGATCCTCGTATCCGAGATCATCGATCGCACCCTGGGTCCCTGCGAGCAGGCGGTGAACGACGCCGGGATCAAGAAGGAAGAGATCGACGAGATCCTTCTCGTCGGGGGCCAGACCCGGATGCCGATGGTCCAATCGAAGGTCGCCGACTTCTTCGGGCGCGAGCCCCACAAGGGCGTGAACCCCGACGAGGTCGTGGCCATGGGCGCCGCCATCCAAGGCGCCGCGCTCGCGGGCGAAGTCGAAGAAGTGCTCCTCCTCGACGTCACCCCCCTCAGTCTCGGCGTGGAGACGGGCGGCGGCGTATTCACCAAGCTCATCCCGCGTAACACCACGGTCCCGACTAGGGCCCGCGAGATCTTCACCACCAGCGTCGACAACCAGAGCTTCGTTCCGATTCACGTGCTTCAAGGCGAACGTGAGATGGCCGAAGACAACAAGTCGCTCGCGAAGTTCGAGCTGGCGCCGATTCTGCCGGCGCCTCGAGGCGTCCCCGAAATCGAGGTCACCTTCGACATCGACGCTGACGGAGTCGTCAATGTGCACGCCAAGGACCTCGGGACGGGGCGAGAGCAGAACATTCGGGTCGTCGCCTCGAGCGGGCTCTCCGAAGAAGACATCGCGCGCATCATCGGCGAAGCCGAAGCCTACAAAACGACAGATGAGAAGCGCCGAGAGCTCGCCGAGCTTCGCAACGCGGCAGAAGCGCTCCTCTACACGTCAGAGCGTGCGGTCGCCGAATGCCGGGAACTCGTCGAGGAAGAGGTCCTCGCTCAGGTCGAGGCCGACATCGCCTCTCTCCACCAGTGCGTGGAGGAAGGCGACTCGATCGCCATCAAGGACGCGCTCGAGACCCTCGAGCTGAGCGCCTACAAGATCGCCGAGGCGATGTACGGTAGTGTTGAGCTCGATGCCCAGCCAGAAGGCGAAGCCCAAACGGATTCCTGAGCCATCGCGCGCGACCGATGCGCAGTGGCTAGCGCGCATGCGTTGGGGCGCGATCGCGATCGAAATCGTGTCGATCTTCGTCGCCGATCGTTTTCTCGGTCTCGATTTCCCACGCGGCCCGACGTGGGCCCTGATCGGGATCGGCATCGCTTCGAACCTGTGGCTGACCCTGATGCCGACGCGGTGGCTCGGCGCGTTTCTGGTCCTCGACGTCGCCCTGCTGTCGGGCCTGTTGGTGCTCTCCGGCGGGCCGACGAACCCGTTCAGCGTCATGTACGTTGTGTACATCGCCATGTCCGCCGTCATGCTGCCCGCGAGATGGACGTGGTCGATCGCCGCGCTCTGCATGTTGTCCTTCGGCGGCCTCTTCACACAGATGCCAGAAGAGGGCGGCGCGATGATGCATCACGGCGGGGAGAACTTTCAGGCCCACCTCTACGGCATGTTCGTCGCGTTCACCTTGGCCGCCCTTCTGATCGCATACTTCGTGAGCCGCCTTTCCGACGCGCTGCGAGAGCGGGAAAGAGCCCTCGCGGAGGCCGAAGAGCGGACCTATCGCTGGGGTCGGCTGGCTTCGATCGCGACCCTGGCGGCCGGGGCAGCGCACGAACTCGGAACACCCCTCGGCACGATTGCTGTGGCCGCCAACGAGCTCAAGCGTCGTGCGATGAGCGTCCCCGAAGGAGACGCACTGGTCGAGGACGCCAACTTGATCCGCGAGGAACTCGAGCGATGTCGGGCGGTGCTCGACCGTATGGCGCTCGCGGGTGGGCAGCACGCCGGCGAGACGCCGGAGTCACTCGAAGTCGAGGAACTGGTCGCCGAGGTGCGGCGCCGGCTGCGTCGCGAGCAGGCGGAACGCTGGGAGACACGGGTCCACACGCGCGAGCTCCGCGCTCCGAGGGAAGCGATCCTGCAACTGATGGAGAACATCGCCCGGAACGGGTTCGATGCGTGTGACGGGGGCCGGGTGTCGCTCGATGTCGAACGGCGCGGCGGCGAGGTCGAGCTCCGCTTTGCAGACGAGGGTTGCGGCATGGAGCCCGAAGTCCAACGGCGCGCCGTCGACCCCTTTTTCACCACGAAGACGACCGGAGAGCGAATGGGCCTCGGCTTGTTCCTCGCCCGAACCCTGGTCGACTCGCTCGGAGGTCGCCTCTCGATCGAATCCAAGCTTGACCAAGGAACCACCGTTCGGGTGTTCCTTCCGCAGGCGACATGACCCCGGCGAGTCCCGAACTCGACGCGCGCACCATCCTTCTCGTCGACGATGACGAGCGCCTACGAACCCGGATGGCGCGCGCGTTTTCGGATCGAGGATACGAGGTGCAAGAAGCCGACGGATACGAGGCCGCTATCGCGCACGCTTCGAAGGAAAGCCCCGAGCTGGCGAGCGTCGACCTTCGGATGCCGGGGAAGTCCGGCTTGGAGGTCGTTCAGGCGTTGCACGAGATCGACGCATCGACGCGGATCGTGGTCCTGACGGGCTACGGCAGCATCGCGACCGCGCTTCAGGCCGTGAACCTCGGCGCCACTCACTACCTCACGAAGCCTGCGGATATCGACGAGCTCATCGCCGCGTTTGATGGTCCCCCCGACACCGACATCGAGTTGGATCCGTCGCCAGCGACGACCCCGTCGTTGGCTCGGGTCGAGTGGGAGCACATCCAACGGGTCCTCGCAGACTGCGGCGGGAACATCACCAAGGCTTCGGAAGTATTAGGGATTCACCGACGCTCGCTCCAACGAAAGCTCGCCAAGTTCCCGACGCCTCGCTGATCTGCTGCGACGATTTGCCACATTCATCCGATGGACGGGCGGATCTAGTCTCACCGCCGTGACACGTGGGTGCTGGATAGGGCTTCTGGTCGTGCTCGCCTGGAGTGCAAACGCCGCGAGCGCGTGCGGAACCTGCGGCGTCGGCGACCCGACGCTGACGATCGTGGGGCTCGAGCAGCCGAAGGAACACCGGTTTCGAACGTCGGCGACGATTCGGCATCGCAACGACCGGATCGGGGACCCTCGGGTGGACCAGCTTCAGCTGGCGGAGCAGCGGCTCGAGCTCGCCGCGGCGTACTCGCCGACCGACCGACTGACGATCTCCGCGATGATGCCAGTGGTCCATCGATTCGTGACGGCCGTGAACCTCGCCGAGACCGACATCTGGGCGCCGGGCGACTTCGAGCTACGGCTTCGCGGGATCATCTACCGCGACCGGGCGTTCGCCCCGCGGCACTTGTTGAGTTTGATCGGAGGCCTCGAGTTCCCGACGAGCTCGATCGAAGTTGACGCGAACGGCGTTCCCCTCCCGCTCGAGTTTCAATCGGGAACCGGGTCGTGGGATCCGATCGCTGGCGTGTCGTACGCCTTGTTCTCGGACCCGTGGTCACTCTACGTGTCGTCGGTCACGACCTTCCCGACGACGGGAACCGCCGACACCAAGGCGGGCATCAGCTCGCGACAAACGGCGATCGGGCAGTACCAGCCTTGGACGTTTCTCGCGTTTCAGTTGGGGGCCGAGTTTCGGTGGGACGCGCCAGGGTTCATCCAAGGCGTGCGCGACCCCAACACGGGCGGGCACATCACTTACGGCACGGTCGGCATGGTCGCGATGCCGCACGAACGCGTGTTGCTCACCTTCACCGCCGCGATTCCGGTCATCCAACGGCTCGACGGCGCGCACCGCGAGAGTCTCGGCATCATCGGGGGGTTGATCTATGAGATCTAGGCTCGCTGCCCCGGCGGTGCTGTTGACCTTGCTGCTGACGTTCGGATGCACGCGGACGACCGAGGGGATCGAAGTCGACATCGCCTACGAGACGCCGGCGACGCCGCAGGCCGTCCGGAGCGACGCCGACACCCGGATCTGGCTCGATCGCGCCCTGATCGCGATGGGGCCGGTCGAGCTGGTGGAGTGCGACAATTTTGCCCGGGTCCTCGGGCGATTTTTCACAGCCTCGCGGGCGAAGGCGCACGCCCCCGAGACCCCGACGCAACTCGGAACCCCGTTTGTCCTGGACCTCCTGGAGGGCACTGGGTTCAGTTTCGTGGTCGGGACGCTTCGGCCTCCTCCAGGGCGATACTGCAGCCTTCGCGTCGTGGGGACCCCGGCCGACTCCGACGCGGTTGGCCTGAAAAACAATGCCGAAATGCTGGACCACAGCGTCGTGCTGAGTGGTGAGGCCGAGGACACGAACACGCTCGAAAGAACGCCCTTCCTCCTACAGCTCCGGGCGCCGGTCGTCCGAGAGTTGCGCTTCGACGAGCCACTCGTGCTCGACCGACCCACGACCGTGAACATTTCCGTGCGCATCGATCACATGAGGTGGTTCGATGGCATTGATTTTGCACAATTTGCACAACCCGAAGGGGCTGCGGTGCAACAGAAACTCACTACGAACATAGAGTCCTCAATGGCGGCGGAAAGCCTCTGAGGCGGCGAGGAGCAGTAGCGATGCGAAGAGGATTGACTTTGTTGGTGGCCCTTTCGGTGATGGGTCTCGGTTGTGGCGACGACGACAGCGGCGGGGGCGCGGCGGGCGGCACCGGAGGCGCAGGCGGGTCGGCCGCCACCGGAGGTTCTGGCGGCACCGGAGGCGCAGGCGCAACGGGAGGCGCAGGCGGCACCGGAGGCATGGCCGAACAGGCGGTGACGATCTCGTTTGCGGCACGGGTGGGCGAAGAGACCTTCGCATGTGGCGAAACTTACGAGCTAGGCTCGGCCGACACGGAGCTCGACTTGGTTGACTTCCGTTTTCACGTGAGCGCGATCGAGCTTCGAAACGCAGACGACGAGTGGGTTGTCGTGACGCTCGACGACACCGACTTTCAGACTGGCAACGTCGCGCTCCTCGACTTCGAGGATGGTTGCGGTGAGATGGGGACTGAGGAACTCAACGACGCCGTCGTTGGCACTGTGCCTGCCGGGGAGTACGACGCCATCCGGTTCGAGATGGGCGTTCCCTTCGAACTCAACCACGAGAACCCGGCTACGGCGGATCCACCTTTGAACCTGAGTGCAATGCAATGGGACTGGCAAGGCGGTCACAAGTTCCTGCGGATCGACTCCGGGTCGTTCTCGGGGGGTGGCTGGCGAACCCATCTCGGAAGCACCGGATGCGATGGAGACCCGGTGAGCGGCGGCACGACCTCGTGTACCGCGCCCAACCGAGTACCCGTCGAGTTCGAGGACTTTGACCCTGCGACCGGCATCGTCGTAGCCGACGCGGCCGCACTGACCGCGGGCCAGGACGTGGGTACGCTGAACCCCCCGCCGCCAGGCTGCATGTCGGGACCGACCGATACAGATTGCACCGAGATCTTTCCGAACCTCGGGCTCGCGTTTGGCGATACCCCGGCAGGTGAGCAAAGCTTCTTCACCGCAGAATGAAACCACGCCTCCTCACACTCTCGCTCGCGCTCGCGCTTGCTGGCTGCGGTGACAGCGGGCCCGACTTGGGCACCGGTGGCACCGGAGCGGCAGGCGGAAGCGGCGGGAGCGGTGCGGGGGGCGCGGGGCCGACGCCATGGGAATGGGATCTCCCCGACACGGTACCTCCCCCGAGGGTGCCGGACGACAACCCCATGAACGTCGAGAAGGTCGAGCTCGGACGGTGGCTGTTCTACGACAAACGACTGTCAGGCAACCAAACCCAGAGCTGCGGAAGCTGCCACTTTCAGGAGCTGGCCTTCACCGACGGGCTGCCGGTATCGCCAGGGTCGACCGGAGAGCTCACTCCCCGCGGTTCGATGTCGTTGGCCAATGCGGGTTACCAGGCCTCGTTGACTTGGGCGAACGACGTCTTGGTCCGACTCGAGAGGCAAGCGTTGATTCCGATGTTCGGCGAGGAGCCCGTCGAACTCGGCCTCGCCAACATGGAAGACGAGCTTCTCGAACGAATGAACGACGACGAGCAGTACCCCGAGATGTTCGCCGCGGCGTTCCCCGAAGAAGACGACCCCGTCAGTGTCGACAGCATCACCAAGGCGCTTGCCGCTTTTCAGCGGAGCCTGACGAGTTTCGGTTCGAAGGTGGATCGTTGGGCCGACGGCGACACCACCGCCCTCAACGAGTCGGAGCAGCGTGGCCTGGCTCTCTTTTTCGGGGGCCAGAATGCCGCAGGGGTCCTCGATGCGTTCGAGTGCTTCCACTGCCACGGCGGTTTTCTCTACTCACAGTCATCGGACGATGCATTCCAGGTGTTCGACCAGAAGTTCTTCGTGAACAACGGCCTCTACAGTCTCGACCCCGATGGAAGTTACCCGCCGGGCAACCAAGGGATCTTCGACATGACCGGGGACCCGGCCGACAAGGGGCGCTTCAAGCCCCCGACCCTTCGCAACATCGCGCTGACCGCCCCGTACATGCACGACGGGTCACTCGCGACCCTCGATGACGTCATCGATCACTACGCGCGCGGCGGCACGCTGACCGAAGAAGGCCCGAACGCAGGCGACGGGTTCGACAACCCCAACAAGAGCGCGTTCCTGAACGGCTTCGAAATCACCGAGCAAGAGCGAGAGGACTTGAAGGCGTTCCTCCGCGCACTCACCGACGAGTCGTTCATCACCAACCCAGCCTTCAGCGACCCGTTCTTAGAGTGAGCGGGGTTCTCGTTCCAAGTGGATGCCGAAGTGATCGGTGACGCGGGATTGGATCTCGGCGGCGAAGCGGAGGAGTTCGGCGGTTGTGCCGCCCCCATGGTGGACGAGGGCCAGGGCGTGCTTGTCCGACACGCCGAAGGCGCCCTTACGCAGCCCCTTGTGAATCCCGGACCGCTCGATGAGCCACGCGGCGGCGAGTTTCACGTCGCCAGTCGGCGTGGGGTACTGCGGAACACCCGCTGGACTTGACGCCCAGCCCTTGGACGTCGAAAGCGCGACGATGCGATCGCGGTCGGCCGGGGAGACGATCGGATTGAGGAAGAACGAGCCGGCGCTCCGCCTGTTCGCATCGTCGGGATCGATCACCATCGACTTGGAACGGCGTAGGTCGAGGACTGCGTTTCGAACATCGCCTAGCGACGCATCCGGAGCGACGCGTTTCGCGAGCTCGTCGTAGCGAATCGTGGCCTCTCCTCCCGGCTGAAGCCTGAACCGGACCGCGCACACGACGAACCGATCGGGCTGGCGCTTGAACAGGCTATCGCGGTAGCCGAAGTCACAGTCGCTCGGCGACCAATCTTCGAATGCGAGCGTCGCGCGATCGAGGACGGTCACGGTGTCGACCACGTCCGCGACCTCTTGGCCATAGGCCCCCACGTTCTGAATCGGCGTCGCGCCGGTCGACCC
>JBCCEK010000165.1:0-10681 GCA_039030295.1 Myxococcota bacterium
TGCAAACGGGATCCGCACCGAGTCCGAGAAGCCGCCTCCGAAGTCTCGCTCCCGGTTCGTACCCAACCCGAACGCCGAGAACGGAGGCACACGCGTGCACGCGTTCGTCCACCCGCGACGGCAGTTGTCGCACGTCCCACAATGGATCTGAAAGGGGACGATCACTCGATCGCCAGGGGAAACGTGTTTCACGGAATCGCCGACCTCGGTGACGACCGCCGTCATCTCGTGTCCGAGCGCAAAGGGCCCGGGCGTCCGGTACCCACCCATGGCGATGTAGAAGTCGAGGTCGCACCGCGCCACCGCAAGAGGCGCCACCAATGCGTCGTCGCCTGTTTCGATCCTCGGCGCGTCGACTTCTTGCCATTCCAGCTGTCGAGGTCCCACAAACGTGAGCTGTTGAATCGTCGCCATGTCAGAGCTCCCGGTTCGCCAAGACCAACGGCGCGTCGAAGTACTGGATCTCCCCAGGCTCCCCGTACGTGTCGAGAATCCTCGCGTGCCAAGCCTCGTCGTAGAAGGCATCCGCGGCTTGCCGGTTCTCCCACAAGTAGATCCCCCCGATCTTGCCATCCGCCGCAATCGAGAAGTACTTGAACAGAAGCCCTGGGACGGACTGATACGTGGGAATCGCCTCCTTGTACTTCCTCACCACCAGGGGTCGAAACGCATACCAGGGAGGTGTCACGCCCACGATCGTCGCCACGGACTCGACCGTCGACGACCGCCCCGCTGGATTCGGCGACAAGACCGGTGCGACGTAGGGGGCGTCTCCTCCCGAACAACCCAAAAGCGCCATGACTAGTGCTCCGATCCATAATGATTTCATGGTGATTCCTGTTTATAACGACTGGTCTACATGATATGATATAGACCACCTTGCATAGAGTCAAGCCGAAGCTAGGGAACAGACCGATGGGCAACGCGGCCAAACACAAGTCGAACCTGATCGAAGCCGCGATCCGCCTGTTCCGCGAGCAGGGTTACGCGGCGACCGGCCTCAATCAGATCCTCGCCGCGAGTGGAGCGCCCAAGGGGTCGCTCTACCACTACTTCCCGGGGGGCAAGGAGGAGCTCGGCGCGACTGCGGTTGCCCTCGCAGGCCGCGTCGTCACGCAGACCTTGAAGACTCTCGCCGACCGCCACCAGACGACGACCGAGTTCGTCGCGGCGTACACCGACCTGCTCTCCGCTTGGCTCGAGGGTTCCGCGTACCGTTCTGGTTGTCCCATCGCGACCACGCTTCTCGAGACGGTTCCCGAATCAGAAGCGATCACCAAAGTGGGGAGCCAAGCGTTCGCCGATTGGATCGAAGTGGTCGCGAGCGTGTATGAGCGCGACGGGCTCTCATCGACCCAGGCCGAAGAGCGGGCCGAGTTCACGATCGCAGCTGTTGAGGGGGCGCTGCTGCTCTCGAGAGTCAAGGGATCGACCGATCCGATCCGGATGCTTCCCCGTTTCGTGATTCAGAGCGCGTCCAAGTGACGCGTCAGAACGGGCGCGTCTCGCCGATCGACAACACCCAGCTCCCCTCATCCCCGAGTGGCGTCTCTGCCGCCGCCGCTTTGAACCGACGCGGTGGTTCGTCGAGCGGCTCATCCGACAAGTCGAACGTGCCAAAGTGGATCGCCACGGCTCGCTTCGCCCGGACGTCCACCGCGGCTTGCACCGCTTCTTCAGGGTTCGTGTGCGACCACCGCATCATCTCGCGTGGCTCGTAAGCACCGATCGGGACCGCTGCAAGATCGAAGGGCCCAAGCACCTCGCCGATCTTCGAGAACCCATCAAAGAAGCCTGTGTCGCCGGAGAAGTAGAACCGACGCGTGGGTCCCACGACCCCCCAGGATGCCCACAGCGCCTCGCGGTCATCTCCCAAGCCGCGTTTGCTCCAGTGCTGCGCGGGTAGGGCGTACACGCGGACGCCCCCGACGTCCCGAGCCTGACCCCAGTCGAGCTCGACGACACGATCGACGCCGTTCTCTCGCAACAGCTCCGCGTTCGCCAGGGGCACCAGGAACACGGTGTCCGGATCCCGTTCGGCGAGGGCGGCCAACGTCGCGAGGTCGAGATGATCGTAGTGGTTGTGAGACACCACCACGAAGTCGATCTTCGGGAGGTCGTCCATCGCGAGGCCTGGCGGCACGAACCTGCGGGGCCCCGCGAATGAGACGGGGCTTGCGGTCTCCGACCAGGTTGGATCCGTCAAGAAGGTCACCCCGTCCATTTGGACGAGCAACGTCGCGTGCCCAACCCATGTCACCGTTGCGGCGTTCGACCCATGGGCGTCCCGGAGTGACGCACCGTCGTTCTCAACAAGCGTGGGAGCCCCGGGTCGGTCAACAAACGACCCAAGCACTCTCCGTACGAAGAACGGAACCCGCGTCGACAACGTGCCGTGGGGCAGATCTCCGATCCAGTTCGTGAAGAGACCATCCTCGTCGATGGGTGCAGGGCCTAAGCTGCTCGCGTCAGGGGGAGTCGACGCCGACCCAAGCGCCGATCCAAACGCCATCGCGGCCACAAGTGCCATCCCGAGCGCCCAACACACGCGCGAGGCCACGACTCTTCGGCTCCGTGGTTCGACGCGCTCGCGTTGCTCCGCCACGTCGGCGTCGTAGCACGCCCTCCCGAGCGGGTCATGTGTCTCGTTCGTAGTGCCAGCCGCTTTGCAGCATGCACAGACGGTGTCGAGATCCTGCCACGTTCGGATCGGTCGTTCGGTAACCGCTGTCGCCCTCGTAGAGCGACACGACACCCTCGGGGGTTCGTACTGGACGCGGTAGGTAGCGCTCGACGGGGGCCGCTCGAGCCGCGGCCTGCACGTCCTCGACACTAGGCATCTGAGAGAGCCACGCCAGGCTCACGAAAGTCGGCGGTGGAAGTTCGATCTCGCCTTCGGCTCTGCGTGCGATCGCTGCGTCGGCCGTGCTCCACCAGTGCGCGTCGATCTCGCCTTGGTCGACCGCGACCTCGCCGCCCCGAGCATCCGCGACGAAGAACCACGTACTGAACCGTCTCGGGAACCCCGGCGGCGTCGTCCAATGCGAGAGCGGGATCAGGGATTCGGCATCGAGCCCGAGCGAGGTTTCCTCGCGCGCCTCCCTGGCGGCGGCCGCGCGCGCGGCGTTCTCTTCGAAGAGTGCGCCGTCAGCCATGCCTAGGCCCGCATCTGCGCGGTCGACGCGCCCGCCAGGAAACACCCATGCGCCCCCGTGGAACACCAGCTTCGAGTTGCGGCGCACCAACAACACCTCGACACCGTGTTGGCCGTTTCGAAGACAAAGAACCGTTGCTGCCGGCTGTATGGGGACTTCCGAAGCACTCACGAATCCTGTCGATGGCACCGATCCGGGACCCGCGCCACGCGGCCGCCCCGCCGACCCCTGGAGACTCAGCGCGCGAGCGCGTTTTGTACGTAAGGGTCTGGCCGCATCAGGAACTTGTTCTTGTTGTCCGCGTTGAGGAAGAACCACGCTTTGCCTTGATGGAGCGTGAACACGTTCAGCGAGCCCGTGGCCTTCTGCTGGGAGTCCGCGAAGATGACCGGATCGTAGGTCGAGAATGGCGGTACATACCGCGATGGCTGCTTGGCGAACTTCGCCCCCGCGGACGGGCTCATCAATTGGTAGACCTGCCCCTCGAACTGGTACTGCAGGCTTGGAGAACCCGCGAGCAGCTGACCGCCCTCCACTAGAGCCACTGGGCAGTGGCCGCCAAGGGCGGTCTGACTCACCGGAACACGTTGGCTTTCCGGGAGGGGCTGCAGCTCGGCGTGCCGCGTTTGAAGCCCCGAGCGGGCCACGCTGAGAACGCGCCTCGTCGTCGGCTCTTGGAGGAACACCACGACCCCAAGCTTCTCCTCGTTCCATTCTCCTCGTATCGGGAAACGGGTAGACACACGCCTCGTGCTCGTGTCACCACTCGGAACGGTGCCCACTCGTTCGAGTCGTCGGACCACGTAGTCGTTCCGGAGCTCACGGCCGCGGTTTTCGCCGCGGCGAACGTCGGTCGAGAGCCCGCTCTCGTACAAGACGACGACCGCGACGGCGCCGGGTTGATTCGTTCGCAATGCGACGTCCGCATCGACCAGTACCGAGCCTCCCACTTTGCGCGCTTCGTGGATGCGGACAGTGCCGCCGGAGGGTCTGCCCGCCGCCTTGCTCACCGCACTTCGAATGCACCGCTCGTTCGAGCCCACGCAATCGAACTCGCCCTGGACGACGAGTTGTGGCGTGTAGGTTCGGTCACCCGGCAAAGCCGCGGCGTACTCTCGCTGCCGGTCGGACCACTTGGGCGACGAGAACGCGTCCTTCCAACCGATGTAGTTCCAGTAGTCGACGTGAAACGACAGAGGGATAATCTCCGTGTCCCCGTGATCGTGCCCCAGGTCAGACAGGAGTTGATCCGCAGGAGGACAACTCGAGCACCCCTGGGACGTGAACAGCTCGACCAACACCGCGTCACTGGCTAGCGCCGGTGCGGTCGAAAAGAAGGCCGCTAGGAAGAGCGCGGCACGCGTGCAGAGCGAAGCTATGGGTCGCATCGACAATCACCTCAAAACAAGAGAACGCTGGAACCGGCGCGTGTCGCTTTCGCGTGGCCGTGACTCGCCTCAAGGCGGGTCATCCGGGCGTATGCCGGAGTCTCGGAAACGTTTCGTCGAGGTCGGTCGGGCGACCTTGTAGCCAGGCTTCGCCCGGCAGGTTTCGCACGGTGTGCGCCCTGTCGGGCTAAGCCCTCTCGAGGAGTGCGCCCCGCCAGGCGGGGTCTCCTCGCTACCGGTTCGTCTCGCCGACGATGTGGAACTCGACCCGTCGGTTGAGTGCCATCTCTTCCTTGGTCTTGGCATCCGGAACCAGAGGTTCCTTCGGCCCCAGGCCCTTGGCGACGAGTCGCGAGCGCCTCACCTTTCCGCGCCCAACCAGGTATCGAACCACGGTGTCCGCGCGCTTCTTCGAGAGGCGCATGTTGTACTGGAAGTTGCCAGACTTGTCGCTGTGCCCCTCGACTCGCACCTTGGTGATCTCGGGGTGCGCGTTGAGGACGGCGGCGACGTTGTCGAGCAAGGCCCACGAGCGCTTCTGCAGTTTCGCGCTGCCCTTCCGGAAGTAGACCTTCTCGAGGATCTCGAGCTGTCCATCGCCGATGACCACCAGCTGCTTGTCTTGGCAACCTTGGTTGTCGGCGGTTCCCGGTTCCTTCGGACAGTTGTCGATTCGGTCCGGGACACCGTCGCCGTCCGCATCCGGATCGGGGCAGCCGTTGTTCTCGATCGGGCCCGCATCATCCGGGCACTGGTCGTCGACATCCGGGATGCCGTCGCCGTCGTTGTCGAGGTCCGGGCACCCGTCGCCATCTTCAAACCCGTCGATGTCTTCGGCCTCATCCGGGCATCGGTCGTCGACGTCTGGGATGCCGTCGCCGTCGTTGTCGAGGTCCGGGCACCCGTCTTCATCCTGGAACCCGTCCAGGTCCTCAGCGTCGTTCGGGCACTCGTCCGTGTCGTCTGGCACGCCGTCCCCGTCCGCGTCTTGGATCTTCTCCTTGCCAGGCATCGTGTACCCGACCATCGCGAACACCCGCCAATCGGGGGCCCCGTAGCCGTTGGTGACGCCCGCGCTTCCGCCGACGCCGACGGCGAGACCGAAGTCAGGGAGCCATTTGAATCCGCCCAGCACCTCCACTGGAGTTTGCTGCTCAGTGCGCGTGGAGGGATTTGCGGCGGTCCTGCCGAAGGCCTCCGCCGAGATCATGAAGTGGTCTTGGCCCAGCATCGCCATGACGCCACCGCCAAAGGTCCACTCGTCGCCGACCTCGAGCTCTGGGGTCACCTGAACGTCTGCAGTCGCCAAGCGGTACCCAGCCTGCAACGGGATGCGGATGAACTTGCCCACGTTGAAGTTGAGCATCGCCTCGAACCAACCGCCGATGTAGGGGCCCTCGTCAGCCTGGCCGGCGTAGGCCTGCCCGCTCTTCGAGAGCGACGCGGTGTTGATGGTCAACGTCGCCTGGAGCGCCACCTGCACGATGTCATCGCGCGTCCCGTAGAGGTTGCCGCGCGCACCGAAATAGATGTCGCCAAGCGACCCGCCGTTGGGCGCAAGCGACTGGAGACTCGCAGGCAACTCGCTTCCCGCACCGTCATCCGCTCGGATGACGAAGTGATAAGGGATGTCCATGAACAGAACCAGGTGGTCCCACAGGCCGAGGTTCCACATTAGGTGGCCCGTCACCTGTTGGTGCACGAGCTCGATGTCGTCGTCCGGGCCACTGGCGATCCGGAACGCGTCATCGGAGTAGTCCACCCAGAGCGACACGCCGAACCGCTTGTGTCCTTGGCCGTCCGCCGTGCTGACGGCGAAACCGTCGGTGGCAAGCTCCGCCGGCCGGAACTGGTTCAAGTCGATCCGCGCGTTCTGCGCCGACACGCGAGACTCCGAACCCAACCAACCCAGCGCCGCCACGCACGCCAGTGACACCAACCATCCCCGATTGCACTTCGTCACGCTCATCCTCCGTCCCGCGCGCCCCCCGCGCGTACTGCCTTCGGGCGCCAGTATCCAAAACTTCCCGCGGTTTCGACATTTTTTGCGTCCCGCCTAGTTGCCTGCCTCTCGACTTCGCTTCCCCGGCCCCCATCCGGGTGATATTGCAGGCGAATCATGGTTGCAGTTGCGTCGCTTCTCTTCATCGTGACGGTGTCGTTCTTCATCGTTCGCGTCGCCACCATTGCGCTGATCCGGACCGGGATGTCGCCGGTCTCCGCGCGGTTTCAGGCTTCGTCGGCGTTCACCGGCACCGGGTTCACCACGACCGAGTCTGAACAGATTACCCGCCATCCCGTGCGACGACGGATCGTCATCTCGCTCATGTTGCTCGGCAACATCGGCATCGTGTCGGTGATGGCCACCCTCATCCTGTCGATCGTACTCGAAGGCCGCTCGGCACCTTGGGTGCGCCTTGCCGTCATCCTCGGCGGGCTCGCGCTACTCGGTTTCGTCGCCACCACCCCGTTCGTCGATCATCACGTCGGTCGCTTGGTCAGTTGGGCGCTAGCCAAGTGGACCGAACTCGACGGCCGAGACTACTCACACCTGCTTCATTTGGCCCAAGGCTACGGCGTCACCGAGATCCAGATCCCGGCTGGAGGCCCACTCGAAGGCATGCCCGTCGGGGATGGGATGTTCTTCGACGCGCATCTCCTCGTCTTGGGCGTCCAGCACGAAGACGGGGTCTATCAGGGTGCGCCTCCCAAGGAGTTGGTGTTGCAGGCCGGTGACCGCCTCTTCCTCTACGGGGACTCTCACCAGATATCGGTTTTTTGCGACGAGCGCTCTTCCGTTCTCTCCGACGGCGGGCCAGCCGCGGCTTAGGGGTCTGGTGACCTTCGTGTTCGGCCCTACAATGGCCCGAGACGACCGAAGAGGCCGCCGGGAGGTTTGGATGAAGCTCACAGGAAACACGATGCTCATTACGGGCGGCAGCGCCGGGATCGGCCTTGCGCTCGCCCAGAAGTTCGCCGAGCTCGGCAATGACGTGATCGTCACAGGTCGCAACGCCGAGAAGCTCGAGGCCGCGAAGGCCGCGTCGAGCCGGATCACCACGGTCCAGAGTGACGCCGGCGATCCCGAGCAGATCAAGGCCCTTGCGACACAGATGCGGGAGCAGCACCCCAAGCTCAACGTGCTGATCAACAACGCCGGCGTGATGTTTCACCGAAACCTCAGCGTTCCCACAGACGACCTCACTGGGCTCACAGCCGAGCTCGACATCAACGTCGCAGGGCCGATTCGCCTCGTGTCTGCGTTCATCGAGCAACTCAAAGCGAACAAGGGAACGATCATCAACGTCTCCTCGGGCCTGGCTTTCGTCCCACTGCACTCGGCGCCCATCTACTGCGCGACCAAGGCCGCGATACATTCCTACTCGGTATCCCTACGACAGCAGCTCGCACGCGAAGGGGTCGAAGTCGTCGAGCTCATGCCGCCGGCGGTGCGCACCGAGATGTTAGGCGAAGTACCGGATGAGGGTGGCTTCCAGATCCTCACGACTGACCAGCTGGTACAGGCCACCATCAAGGGGCTCGAAAGCGGGCGCCACGAGATCAGGCCGGGCCAAGCGAACCAGCTCCATTGGATGTCGCGCATCGCCCCGGGCTTCATCAACGCCCAGCTCGAAAAGGGCTCGAAGTCGCTGATCCCGCCGCCTGAACTCGCGTAGTCGTCCTTCGTCAATCCAGTCACCACGCGTCTACGCGGCCCGGTGGGGTGCTTCGTGTACGCGCGTGCGCTACACCGCCACCCGCATGGCCTGGCAAATCGTCATCTCGATCCTCGTCGCAGCGTTCCTCGGCTGGGTGGCATCGAAGTTATGGTTGGCCCGTCGACGCCGATTGATGCTCGCGTCCCTCGGAGACCCAACCGCCTTCCGAACCGGAAGTCGCGATCACGCCAGTGCGGGTCACCAAGAAGTGCTCTCAGTCGTGAAAGAGATGGACTCCGAAGTTCGGCACGGGTCGATCCGCGCCCGGATCTCGGCCATCCGTGCTGCGCTCGACGGGTTCGGGGGTGGCGAGGCTCGAGACGGTGAGAGTTTGGGCGTCAGGCTAGTGCCCGTGTCTCTCGATGGGTTTGCTGCGGAGTGGGTGCTCGCCCCCGACGCCGACCCCGATCGGCGCTTTCTCTACATCCACGGCGGTGCGTTCTTCGCCGGAAGCCCGCTCAGCCATCGGCCGCTGACCGCCGAACTCGCCAAGCGAACGCGAGCCTCGGTTCTTGCAATCGACTATCGTCTCATTCCCGAGCATCCGCGTCTGCGCGGCATTCTCGATTGCCAAGAGGCGTACGTTTGGATGTTGACACACGGCCCGGACGGGGAGAGCCCGGCACGCCACGCCTACGTCGGTGGCGACTCGGCAGGGGGCAATCTGGCCTTGATGCTGATCGCGTGGATCCGCGACCAAGGTCTGCGTCAAGTCGATGCGGCCCTCGCGCTGTCGCCGACCACCGACGCCGGCGGAATGAGCCCGAGCCTTCATGACAACCGCCCCACCGACCCCATGCTGGGGCCCGGGCTCGGGAAGCTCATGACCCTTCCTCGGCCGTTGCTCCTCTTGCTGGTGGTCGTCGTGGCACGCATGCGGCCGTCGAACCCCTTGATCTCCCCCGTGTTCGGAGATCTTTCCGGTCTTCCGCCCACCCTGATCCAGGCGAGCGAGAGCGAGATGCTCTTGGACGACTGCCGGCGCTACACGCTGAAGGCCAAGGCCGCGGGCTCTCCGGTCGCGCTCCAAACATGGCCGGACATGGTCCACGTCTGGCAGATCTTTGGTGACATTCTCCCCGAAGCCGGGGAAGCGTTTGATCACATTGCCGAGTTTTTCGCGAGGCACGGCGCAGCGGAACACGCCGAAACGCCGAGACGCGCCGCGCACGGCTGACGCAACCTTGAATCGGGTCTGGCCGCACTCGCCCGAAAGTGGGCGCAGTCTGGCCGATCGTTCCACGACGGGCTAACAACGGTCAATGCCGGGATCCGAAGATCTCTCGCCCGACGCCAACGCGGATCGAACCGTTGTCCTCGGAGGCGCGTCCGGAGCCTGGGGAGATTCGTCGCTCGCCGCCCCACAGCTTCTTGCAACCGAGCGCTGCGACTACCTCTTGTTCGAAGCGTTGGCGGAGATCACGATGGCGATCCTCACCCGCGCGCGCGCGAAGGACCCCTCGCTCGGGTACGCGACCGACGTGATCCGCATGATCGGCCGCGATCTCGGCACCATCAGTGCGCAGGGCGTCCGTGTTGTGACGAACGCGGGCGGGGTCCATCCGCGTGCCGCGGCTGCGGCGCTTCGCTCGCTGGCGGAAGCGGCGGGGGTCGCGATGCGGATCGCATCGATCGAAGGCGATGATCTTCTAGACCGCCTGGCGGAACTTCGCGGAGCAGGGGTCACCGAACTACGCGACGGTTCGCCCGTGGTCGACAATCCGCTCAGCATCAACGCCTATTTAGGTGCGCGACCCATCGCCGCGGCTCTCGATGCGGGCGCACAGGTCGTCGTGACCGGCCGTTGTGTCGACTCCGCCCTCGCGCTCGGGCCGTTGATCCACGAGTTCGGATGGGGCACCGACGATCTCGATCAGTTGTCGCAGGGGAGCCTCGCCGGGCACCTCCTCGAGTGCGGCCCCCAGTCGACCGGCGGGATCGCGACCGATTGGCGAGACGTTCCCGGCTGGGACGACCTCGGGTACCCGATGGCGGAATGCCGCGCCGACGGTTCATTTACGATCACCAAACCCGTCGGCAGTGGTGGGCTCGTCGACGAACGCACGGTCGCCGAACAACTGGTCTACGAGATCGGCGACCCTGGGGCCTACCTTCTTCCCGACGTCACCTGCGACTGGCGGGAGGTGACGCTTGAAGCCGTCGGCGAGGATCGCGTCGAGGTTGTCGGCGCGCGCGGATGGCCGCCGCCACCGACCTACAAGGCATGCGCCCACACCCTGGACGGGTTCAAGGCCACCTGCATGCTCTTCATCGGCGGCCGCGACGCTCGCGACAAGGCCGAGCGACTTTGTGACGCGTTTGTGCGGCGCGCCGAGCGCATCCTTCAACGCGAGAACCTGCCCCCGCTCCGACGTCACGACCTCGAAGTCCTTGGCGCCGAGTCGACATACGGGCCCCA
>JBCCEK010000166.1:0-10606 GCA_039030295.1 Myxococcota bacterium
CCACCCCAGCTCACCCTTCGTCGAAGCACCGTGCTTCGAAGCTCGCGACTTCCGCCGGGCAGGCGGCTTCTTCGTCTTCGGCGCTTGCGGAGCATTCGATGTTGGAGTTGCCGATGCAGGAGAGGAAAGTGATGAAGGCGTCGGCGCAGGCTGAGCCTTGGTCGTGTTGGAAGAGCTCTGTGCGAGTGATGTACTCGATTCGGCATTCCGCGATGGACTCGTTGCGACCGTAGTCTTCGTCGAAGAGGTCGGCGTCGCAGTCGGCTCGGAACTCGCACGCGGCCTGCGCGGGGGCGAGGATTTCGGGGAACTCGACGTTGGGAGCCTCGGTAACGAGCTGACAGGCATCTTCGGAGGAGCCGTAGCAACTTTCCTCGCCGCAGTTGCCCGCCTCAGCGAGGCATGTGATCTCCGCGTGCATCGTGGCGAAGCACGCTTGCGGGTCTTCGCTGAAGCGAGCGTACTCCAGCGTGTCGTAACGAAGGTAGAACTTGCATTCGTACTCGGAGTAGTCGCTGCATTGCGTGGTCTCGCACAGGCGGAAGACGTCGGCTGATAGCCCAGCAACATCGAACTCGCTGCCGAGGTCAGGCGCGGGCTCGGCCGAACCGCTACACGCCGTTGTCGCCAGGGTTGCGAGGGCGACCAATGAGAGGCGGGAAGGCAAGCGAACAAGCATGCGATGCAGTCTAGCTGGGCGAGACGCGCGAACCAGTGTTTCGGCGGGAAACGCAGTTCGAAGTGGCGCAACCGTTGCGCTCAAGCGCCACCCGCCCTAAGCCCAGTTCAATGGAAGTCGAGTTCGAAGAAACCCCACCACGCGGCCGGTTCAAGTTGGTCAAGGACGCTACGGTTCTTGGCGAGATGACGTTCAGCCGCGCGCGCGACGATCTCATCATCATCGACCACACCGAGGTCGACGAGTCCCTTCGGGGGCAGCACGGGGGGAAACGCTTGTTCGATGGAATGGTGGCGTGGGCGCGAGAGAGTGGCACCAAGATCATGTCGACTTGTCCGTTTGCGAACGCGATGTTCGAGCGCGACGAGGGGAGCCGGGACGTGCTCGCGTAGCGATTCTCTAGCGCGCGAGGGCGGGCCCTAGGATCTCGAAGCTCGTGTCGGAGAAGTCGGGGGTGGCTTGAGTTCGTGTGCACGCCGGAAGTGCGAACGTGCCGGGGTTGTCGAGGAAGGCACCGATGGCCTGTTGTCCACATGGGTCGCGAAGGGTGCCATGCCCGGTCGGGATATCCACCAGAGTGCCGTTCGAGAATCGGTCGGAGAATTCGGGCCAGTTCGAAGTCGGTGACAATGGGTCGTAGCGACCCGTGAGCGCGAGCGTTGGTACAGTGACCGGAGTCTGGGTGGGCGGGCTTCCATCCGTAGGCAGCATCATGGCTTCGCATGTGGCGGTAAGCGTGTCGTAGAGGAGCTCTTCGGAGTACGCCGGAAACGATGTGCGGTCGGCGATCGCTCTGGCACGCTCGTTCCGGGGCAACTCTTCGGCGCACATCACGGCGTGGTGCATGAAAAACGCGGTCTCGGGCACTGGGATATTCGACAACAGAAACGTCACGGCGTCGTAGTTCTGCGCATGCACTTCCGCGATGTACGCTGGAACCGCGGGCAGGAGTGCCCCTCGGGACAACAAGATCGAGAGCGTGCTCGCGTAGAGTTCGGGACTGAGCGGGAACGTCGATTCGCCGAGCGCAAGAGGCGCCGGGTCGTTCGTGAGGCGGACGAGGGTGTCGTCAACTTGGGATGCAAGGTCGGGGAAACGCGACCCACACACGGCTGAATCGTCGCAATCGGAGGACACCCGCGCGAGCGCGTCACGTAGGTGACCCGCGCCGACCTCGAGCAGTGGGGTGTCCGTCGGCGTCGCGGCGTCGAGCACCAGGGCGCGAACTCTTTCGGGGTGCGTGCGCACCAACTCTTGGGCCAAGCGAGACCCATACGAGATGCCGAGGACATCGAAGGTATCGAACCCCAGTTCTGAAGCCAGCTCGACGACGTCTTCTACGAGGACCGCCGTCCTGTAGGCGCGGTCGTCGTGGCCTCGGGTGCGATATGTATTGGCGCACGACGCGAGCCACGCGTCGCGATCCATGCCCTCCTCGACCGGGATGTCCCTGCAGTCGAGGGTGGGTGCGGACGAGCCGACGCCTCGCGGATCGTGCGCAACGACCACTTTCCCGGGGGCGGCTGCGTCGGTGAGGGCGGCGACTTCGTCAATCCTTGCCAAGAGGGGATCGCCTGGGCCGCCGCCCAGGATGAACAGTGGTACCTCGTTTGTGACCGACTCGGGCGTGAGGATGATCCACGCGATGTCGAGTAGGCACGAGGTCGCAGTGTTCGCGCTGCCCTCGCCCGCGTTTCGGTTTGCGGCGACACCCGCTTCCGGCACCGAAAGGGTTCCGCAGGTTGCGTTGGAAGGCGCGCCCGCAGGGCAGGGCGTTGGATGCAGTGCGGGCTCGCGGTCGACCGGAACGGTGACGCACTGGTTCCCGCTCGTGGCGCAGCCGGAGATGGCAGTCGCTGCCGAGCCCAGGAGGACGGCGACGAGCAGACATGCTCGGCGAGCCTGGCCCACGGCCATGGCGGGCTCCCTCGGGGCTGGCAGCGGTCTTGAATCGTTCGCGCTCACGTCTCTCCGGCTTGCCGGTAGCCTAGGGTCAATGCGGGATCGATCCAGACGAGGCCTGCGCATGATACCGTCGGTGCATATGCCCAAGAGTACGCGCACGTATTGGAACCCGCTCGACGCGACGCATCGATCGGATTGGCAGCCGGTGGAGGGGTACGAGGGCCAGATCGAGGAGTTGACGCTCGCGATCGACGACGAGAGCGGTGACTACACTCGGCTGACGCGCTTCGCGGCGGGCGCCGACACGGCGGCATCTGGCCCAAAGTCGCACGACTATCCCGAAGAGGTGTTTGTCGTGGAGGGGCGTCTCTACGATGCTGCTTTCGACCAGTGGCTCGAGAAGGGCGATTATGCGAGTCGTCCCCCCGGGGAAGTGCATGGGCCGTTTCGGACGGAAGAGGGCTGCCTGGTGCTCGAGGTGTCGTACCCGAGCCAAGCGGTGTAGGGAGGCGGAACGCAGTTTTGAACGCCGCCCGGGCCTTAGAGATCCTTCACTTCGGTGATGAGGCCTTGGAGGATCTTTTTGGCATCGCCGAAGACCATCATGGTGTTGTCGTACTCGAAGAGTTCGTTCTTGATCCCCGCGTAGCCTGGGCTGAGGCTTCGCTTGACGACGAAGACCGACCGGGCTTCGTGAGCGTTGAGAATGGGCATGCCGGCGATGGGGCTGGTTGGGTCTTTGCTTGCGACCGGGTTCACGACGTCGTTGGCGCCCAGGATGATCACGGCATCTGTGTTCTTGAACTCGGGGTTGATGAGGTCCATCTCGACCAGCTCTTCGTAAGGAACATCGGCCTCGGCGAGGAGCACGTTCATGTGACCGGGCATGCGGCCCGCGACGGGGTGAATCGCGTACGTGACTTTGGTGCCGCGCGCCTTCAGAAGGTCGGACAGCTCCCGCACCGCGTGTTGGGCTTGGGCGACGGCAAGGCCGTAGCCCGGCACGACGATGACGGACTCGGCGTTTTCGAGGATCATCGCGGCTTCTTCCGGGCCGCACGAGGTGACCGAGGTGTATTCGTCGCTTCCTCCGCCACCGGCGCCGTCGGCAACGCCGAACCCGCCGACGAGGACGTTCAATAGGGAGCGGTTCATCGCAACACACATGATCTGGGTGAGGATGAGACCCGCCGCACCCACCATGGCGCCGGCGATGATCAACAACGGATTCCCGATGACGAAGCCCGCCATCGATGCGGCGATGCCCGAGTAGGAGTTGAGCAGCGAAACGACGACGGGCATGTCCGCGCCGCCGATCGGGATCGTCAACAAGATGCCGAGGACAAGTGAAATCCCGGCCAAGGCAAGGACCCACGGCACCGAGTCTGCAGAGCCTGCGGCGACGGCAACTGCACCGGCCCCCACCGAGGCAAACAAGAGTCCGAAGGTGATTAGGTGGCGCGCGGGTAGCAGGATCGGCTGCCCTTTTCGGAGCTTCCCCTGGAGCTTGAGAAGCGCCACCAGGCTCCCGGTGAAAGTGATGCCACCGATCAGAATAGACAGCATGACGGTGATGCCGGCGTCCCAGCCGATCGCTCCGTGGACGGTCTCGGTGGTGCCGCTTTCGACCGCCTCTCGCCAGTACACCGATGCCGCGACGAGGGTGGACGCGATGCCGCCGAAGCCGTTGAAGAGCGCGACCATCTCCGGCATTGCGGTCATCTGCACACGGATCGCGAAAACGGCCCCGATGATGGCGCCGACGACCAGGCCGCTACCGATCCAGCGGTAGTCGACGATGCCGAGCTCGAGAAGCGCGCCGACGATGGCGAAGAGCATGCCGACGGCAGCGATGGTGTTGCCGCGTCGGGCGGTCTTGACCTTCGCCAGTTGCTTGATGCCGAAGATGAACAGAACCGTGGATACCAGGTAGATGACCGGTACGACGGTCGTGCGAATGACCTCGGAACTCATCTACTTCTTCTTCTTTCCGAACATGCGGAGCATGCGATCGGTGACGAGGAAGCCGCCGATGACGTTGATGGTCGCGGTCACGATCGCCACGAAGCCAAGGATGTTGGCGACCGTGGGAGGTGCCGTGGTGGCGGCCGCGACAGCGCCCACGATGGTGATGCCGCTGATCGCGTTGGCGCCACTCATGAGAGGGGTGTGAAGGGTAGGGGGCACCTTCGTGATCATTTCGAACCCGACGAATCCCGCGAGCACGAAGACGTAGATGCCGATGAGCAAGGGTCCCAGGGTCACGGTTGGTCTCCTTCCGGGGCGTTGTCAGCGATACCGATCATTGGAGTGCCTCCGCGGTTGGCCCGTGGCGCACTTCGCCTTGGTGTGTGAGCAGCGCGCCCTTGGTGATGTCGTCTTCGAGATCGAGCACGATCTCGCCTTCAGACAGCATGTTGAGGATCAGCGCTTGAATGTTGCGAGAGTAGAGCAGGCTCGCATCCGCCGGGGTCGTTGCGGGGAGATTCGGGTGCCCGATGATGGTCACGCCGTGCTCGGTGACCGTCTCGCCCGCCTTTGAGAGCTCGCAGTTGCCGCCGGCTTCGACCGCAAGGTCGACGATGACCGCGCCCTCACGCATCTCTTGGACCATGTCGGCGGTGATGAGCCGCGGCGCGGGGCGCCCGGGAACGAGTGCCGTCGTGATCGCAACATCCGCGGCGACCACTTTCTCGCGTACAACCGCTTGCTGCGCTTGGAGTTGCTCGGGTGTGAGCTCGCGCGCGTAGCCACCTTCGCCCTCACCGCTCTCGTCCATCGGAAAGTCGATGAAGCGGCCGCCGAGAGATTCGACTTGCTCTTTCACGGCGGGGCGGATGTCCGACACCTCGACCACCGCGCCGAGGCGCCGTGCGGTGGCGATCGCCTGAAGACCGGCGACGCCAGCACCCATGATCACGACCTTCGCAGGCTGAATGGTGCCAGCGGCCGTCATCAGCAGCGGGAAGTACTTGTCGAGTGTGGCGGCCGCCATCAGCACCGCTTGGTAGCCGGCGATCGAGGCCTGCGAACTGAGCGCATCCATCGACTGAGCGCGGCTGATGCGAGGGACGAGCTCCATGGCGATGCTGTTGATTCGCCGATCCCGGAGCGCGCGGACGGTGTCCTGGTTCTTGTGCGGGGAGAGGAAGCCGATGAAGAGGGCCTCCTCTTTGAGTCGCGCCGCTTCGTCGGGCGTCAGCGGGGCTACGCGGAGGACGACGTCTGCATGGCTCCAAGCGCCGTCTGCGGCACCGTCGTCGACGACCTTCGCTCCGGCACCTTCGTAGTCGGCGTCCGTGAAGTGGGCCGCGAGTCCCGCCCCGCGTTGCACGACGATCTCGAATCCTTCTTTGACGTATCTTTTCGTCGTTTCCGGTGTGCAGGCGACCCGAGTCTCGCCGTCGGCGATTTCCCGGGGCACGAAAACCTGAGGCATGCCTTCCTCCTGCGCGAGCCCTGCGGTCGAAAACCCCATTGATCTGGTCAACAACCTGCGGTCCGCGTCCGGGGTTGTTAGTGGCTGTTGAGGGTGATGTCCAGCACAGCCAAAAACGCACTTTTGCAGACCCGCTAGGCCTGCTAGATCCCGCGCCCGCAAGGAGGAGGCCGTTACGATGGGGAACTCTGGGCAGCTCGACGAGCTCGCCGTTAAGACGATTCGTGGTTTGAGCATGGATGCCGTCCAGGCCGCCAACTCCGGCCATCCTGGCACTCCCATGGCGTTGGCCCCTCTGGGTTGGGCGCTGTTTTCAGAGATTCGAGTCCACGACCCGGCCGACCCCGCTTGGCCCGATCGTGATCGGTTCGTGCTCTCGTGCGGGCACGCTTCCATGCTCCAGTACTCGCTTCTGCACTTGAGTGGGTACGCGCTCTCGCTCGACGACATTCGGAACTTCCGGCAGTGGGGAAGCCTGACTCCCGGGCATCCCGAATCGCACCTCACGCCCGGCGTGGAAACGACGACCGGTCCCCTCGGGCAAGGGATCGGCAACTCGGTCGGCATGGCGATGGCGGAACAGCACTTGGCCGCGCGCTTCAACAAGCCCGGACACACGATCGTCGACCACCGCACCTGGGTCATCGCATCGGACGGCGATGTCATGGAGGGCATCGCTTCAGAAGCCGCGTCGCTCGCGGGGCACTTGCGGCTCGGCAAGCTCACGGTGTTCTGGGACGACAATCGAATCACCATTGACGGCTCGACCGACCTGTCGTTCACCGAGGACGTGGTGGCACGATTCGCTGCCTACGGTTGGCACACCCTCAGCGTGGAAGACGGCAATGACCTCGACGCGATCCGTGCCGCCGCCGAGTCCGCCAAAGCCGACGACCGCCCCACGTTCGTCAGGGTGCGCACGGTGATCGGCAACCCATCACCCAACAAGGGTGGGACGTCGGCAGCGCACGGGGCTCCCCTCGGTGAAGACGAGATCATCGCGACCAAGCAGATCATGGAATGGCCGACGGAGCCCCCCTTCTTCGTCCCCGACGAACTCGCCGGCGCGGCCGAGGCGATCCGGGAGCGAGGCGCGGGAGACCACGCCGAGTGGACTCGTCGGTTCGAGGCGTATACGGCAGCGCACCCCGCCGATGCCAAGGCGTTCGAGCAAGCGATGTCAGGGACACTACCCGAGGGGTGGGATGCGGAGCTTCCCGTGTTCGAAGCCGACCCCAAAGGGATCGCCACCCGCAAGGCAAGCGGTCAGGTGCTCAACGCCGTCGCAGCCACGCTCGATGGGTTGGTGGGCGGCTCAGCGGACCTTGCAGGCTCCAACAACACGAATCTCAATGGGTTTGCCGACTTCGCACCAGCGGGCGAAGGCGTGCCCCGGAACGTCCACTGGGGGGTTCGCGAGCACGCGATGGGGTCGGCCATGAACGGAATGGCCCTCCACGGTGGCTTGATCCCATTCGGGGCGACGTTCCTGATCTTCAGCGACTACATGCGGCCCGCGATTCGGCTCGCGTCCTTGATGGAGCTCGGTACGCGGTACGTGTTCACCCACGACAGCATCGGCCTCGGCGAAGACGGCCCCACGCACCAACCGGTCGAGCAGCTGGCGGCGCTCCGAGCGATCCCTGGTCTTGCGGTGTTTCGGCCCGGCGATGCAAACGAGGTGCGCGAGTGCTGGAAGGCCGCGCTCGAATGGGAAGGGCCCGCCGCACTTGCGCTGACACGACAAGCCGTGCCGACGCTCGACCGGACATCGCACGCCAGTGCCGAGAAAGCCGCACGTGGCGCGTATGCGCTTCGCGAAGCGGGAGGCGGTGGCCCCGACGTGATCCTGGTAGCGACCGGGAGCGAAGTCTCGCTCGCCCTCGAAGCGGCCGAAGCGCTCGAACAAGAGGGCGTCGGGGTGCGCGTGGTGAGCATGCCGTGCTGGGAGCTGTTCGAAGCTCAGGGCATCGAGTATCAGCGCGAGGTCTTGCCGTCTGACGTTCCGGCGGTGGTCGTCGAGGCTGGCATTCGTCAGGGCTGGGACCGCTGGGTGGGAAGCTCGGCGGCGTTCGTGACCGTCGACAAGTTCGGGGCATCGGCGCCCTACGAGACCCTCTACGAGAAGTACGGCATTACTGTCGAACACGTGGTCGACGAGGCCCAGCGGCTGCTTTCGTAGCGGAGGGCTTTCGTTGCTAGACGCTCGCTTCGAGTTCCGCGAGCGCCTGGTCGAGGTGGTCGATGAGCCGCTGCGCGCTTGGAACAGAGCGGCGGCACGCCACGATGCCGAAGTCGAGGCTGTCGGCGATGCTCGTGACCGTGATGTTGAGGGCTTGCCCGTGGCTCACGATCGAGAGCGGGTACATCCCCTCGAGCTCTGCGCCGTTCCAGTAGAGCTGCTCTCGCGGGCCGGGGACGTTCGAGACGGTCACGTTGAAACTCGGCCGGCTTCGGCCGGAGATTCGCAACAGGTGTGGCACGAGGATCGGGAGTGAGACCACCGTGGTGAAGAGCGGAATGTCGGCCTTGTTCATGCTCTGCATGAGGCCTTTGGCTTCCCCCATCGAGCGTTGAACCGCAGCGAGCCGCGCCTTCGGGTCGGCGACCTCGGTGGCGAGGGTGACGAACACGGCGGAGAATGCATTGCCCTCGGTCCCGGCATCCGCGGGGCGGATCGAGACCGGGGTGGCGGCCGTGAGTGGCGCTTCCGGCAGTGCGTTCTGGTCGATGAGGTAGCGGCGAAGGGCCCCTCCCGACATCGCGAGGACGATGTCGTTGACGGTCGCGTTGAGGGAGCGACCGAGTTCTTTGATGCGGCTCAGGCTCCAGGACTGCGCGACGAACCGCCGCGACCCGCTCACGCGCCCATTGAGCATGGTGGGTGGACTCTCGAAGGGGCCAATCATGCCGTGGGAGTCCGTTCGGACGACACCGGAAGCGAAACGAGAAAGCCCGCCAAGCGCGCCCGCGGCAGCAGCAAGAGGGCTTCTTCGGTCGTTTGCCTTTGCCGGGGGCCGGACCGAGGGTCGGCGGGGCGTGTTCCAGGGCGCTGGCATCCCACGCTTCTCAGGATCGGAAGACAGGCACTCGCGCAACACCCGCATCGACCCGACCCCATCGATGACCGAGTGGTGGGTCTTCATGTAGATCGCGAACTTGTTCTCCTGTACGCCCTCGATGACATGGGCTTCCCACAAGGGACGGTCGAGGTGCAGTCGCGTGCTGTGAAGGCGTGAGACGAGCGAGAACAACTCGCGGAACCGGCCAGGCTTCGGAAGCGCCGAGTGGCGCACGTGGTAGTCGGAATCGAGTTCGTGATCGGTGATCCAGTGCGGCATCCGGAGACGCGACATCGGCCATACGAGCTTCTGGTTGAACGGGGGCTGCACCGACTCTGGGTCGGTGATGTTCGAGAGGCTCTCGTGGAGCCAGTCTTCGCTCCCGCCCTCCGGGTAGCTGAAGAGCAACAGACCCGCGGTGTGCATCGGCATCTTGCGGTTCTCCGCAAGCAAGAAGCTCGTATCGACGCTGCCGAGGGGTTTCATGGGGAACCCCAGACGTACCGATCCCCGACGAGCGGATCAAGCACCACGTGGGCTTCCCCGTTCGTAAGGGTTAAGCGTGGGCGGGACGTCGCTTCGGCCTAGCTCACTGCGGCAAGGGCCGCGTCGTAGTCTGGCTCCTGCGCGATCTCAGGGACGAGTTCGGTGTGCACGACTTTGTCGTTCTCATCGAGAACCACGATCGCTCGGGCGGATACGCCCTTCAGCGGTCCGTCGACCAGCTCGACCCCGTAGTCCGCGAGGAAGCTGCCGCGGAAGGTCGACGCGGGCACCACGCCTTCGATCCCTTCTGCCGCGCAGAATCGCTTCTGCGCGAAAGGCAGGTCGGCGCTCACCATCAACACGACGACGTCGTCGAGCCCCGCCGCGCGCTGATTGAAGGTGCGGGTCGCGACCTGGCAGACGGGCGTGTCGTAGCTCGGGTTGATCGACAGGATCTTCTTCTTGCCCGCGAAATCAGAGAGCGACTTCTCACCCATGTCGGTGGTGACCAGTACAAAGTCGGGGGCTTGGCTCCCAACCTCGGGGAGGTCGCCGTTGGTATGGATGGGGTTTCCTTTGAGCGCTGTGCTGGCCATGATGCTCCTTGCAAACGATCGGGTAGGGCGCAGTTATAAGGGCCTCCGCGCGAATTCCAAGCGGTTGCGGTCGAAAAAGAAATTCATTATCAGTTTCGGGTGAAAGGCTCGCTTGCGGAAGTCCCAGTCGGCGCAGAAGCCGAGGTCACGGCCATCGGTTGCGACCGCGGCGTGTCGCGGCGGTTGATGGAGATGGGGCTGTTGCCTGGAACCGAAGTGCGGGTCGTTCGGGTCGCGCCGCTTGGCGACCCCATCGAGCTTCGGGTTCGGGACTATTCGTTGTCGGTCCGGCGTGCCGATGCCTCGAAGATCGCGGTGACCAGGGGGCCTGGGTGAGCGGCTCCGAGCTCCCCTCAGTCCTCGTTGCGGGCAACCCGAACTGCGGCAAGAGCACGCTCTTCAACGCGCTGTCGGGAGGAAACGCACAGGTCGGCAACTA